>NZ_WXYH01000041.1:0-19160 GCF_009872365.1 Rhodococcus sp. T7 | reverse complement strand
CATCGGAAATCTCGTTGGCACGCAACACGGGGACAGTCTCGAGCATCCAACCGCCAATATTTGGCAGACACGCTCTAAGTGGTTGGGTTCGTAAATTCGTCGGGGGTCATGCCTCGGTGGCCGCGGACCTAATCGAGCCCCGCCGAGGCGCTCACCGTATCAACTGTGAGGGCCAGGATCGACCGCCACTCAGCCCGCGCGGTGGGTGGAGTCGATGTCGCGGACGGATAACTCTGACTCCGTCGGCGGAACGGGTTGCGTCGGCGAGACTCGGGGCCCGTAGCGTTCGATCTCGATCTGCTGCAGCGTCTTTCCCTGCGTCTTCGGAGTCCAGACGGCGCCGAAGATGAGGGCGACGGTGAGGAGTCCGATGAGGAGCAGGCCGACGGTGGTGAGTCCGGACGCGGCGAGCAGGGTGGGGAAGAAGTAGCTGAGCAGGCCCGTCGCCGAGCGGACGACGAAGAACATGAAACCCTGCGCGCTGGCCCGGTAGGGGGTGGCGAACAGCTCGCTCGCCCACAACCCGTAGAATGCTTGCGCGCCGATGCCCGACGAGATGCCCCACAGGACGGCGAACAACAGCAGGGTCGGCATGCCCGCGTCGGTGAAGAAAACCAAGACGGCCCAGGCGCAGATGCCCAGGGCGGCACCGACGGTGTAGAGCAGTCGCTGGGAGATCCGGTCGACGAGTGCCATGAAACCGAAGAACGTGGCCAGTGCCGTGCAGCCCCATACCAGGACTTGCAGCAGGTTCTGCTGAACGGCGCTGTGGACGCCTGCGCTGTCGTAGACGCGGGGCATGAAGATCCCGGCCTGGCCGGCGACGGTGTTCCAGAAACCGTAGATGCCCATCAGCACGAGCAGTGCCGTGATGTTGACTTTGCGAGTGAACAGGCCGCGCAGGCCGCGGTCACCGGCGGAGGAGCGCACCGACTGCGACAGCGTGCTGTCCGACGCTTCGTCCTTCCAGATCTTCGATTCCTCGAGTCCCTGCCGGATCCACCAGACGACTGCCGCGACCACGAACAGGTGCAGGAACACCAGGCGCGACCCGAGCAGTCCGAGCGGTGCGAGCGCCGCGGCCAGTGCGAACCCGATCAACGGGCCGAAAGACCACGCCAACTGAGCCGTTCCGACGTGGCGGCCGCGGTTCGTCGACGGAGCCTGCTCGGAGATATAGGTCCACGAGGCGGGAACCCCCGCGCCGACCGCGATGCCGGTGATCACGAATGCGGCCAGCAGCATCGAAAAGTTGAGGGCGAACGCGGCGAGGAGGACGCCCACCATGTAGACGATGAGATCGTAGGTGTAGATCGCCTTGCGGCCGTAGCGGTCGCACAGCGGTCCCCCGATGCCGGCGCCGATCGCGGCGCCGAACGCATTGGCGCTCAATGCGGCGAGTAGGCCGACGGCGAAGTTGCTGATCCCGAATGCTTCCTGCCAGAACGCGAGGCTGGTCGCGATCGCGATGATCGAGCCCGCCTCGATGTAGTTGGACATGGCGACGGAGATCGTCGCTTTCCACCCGGTGGTGGTTCGTGCACCGACTTTCATGATGTTCCTCAGGTCAGGGACGGGTATCCGGTGGGGGAGAAGGGTTGGGGGAAATGCAGATCAGGCGAGGTGGAAGTACTCGGTGAGCCGCCGCATCGCGCCGTCGGGGTGCCCGGGCGTCTCGAAGTACTCCGCCATCGACTGCTGCCAGCGACGGTTCACCTCGGTCGCTGCCATCCCGGACACGGCGCGGTCGAAGTCGGGGCTCTCGAGGTAGCCGACGACCAGTCCGTCCTCGGGGCGAAGGAACAGCGAATAGTTGCGCCAGCCGGCGCTGCGGAGGGCATCGAGCATGGCGGGCCACACCGTGTCGTGTGCCTTCAGGTAGTCATCGACCCGGTCGGGACGGAGTTGGAGTAGAAAGCACACGCGTTCGAGGGGTGGGGATGAGGACACGAGCGAACTCCTACCTGAAAATGAAACGATTCAAAAATGTGTCTGCGATCACAGTAACTGCGCCGCGTACAGTCGTCAATAGCGATTCAACCTCGCGGCTTTCGGGTGACGTCGTCCTGGTTTTGGCCATGTCAAAGCAGGCTCCTCCCCATTCGGGGCGTTGTGACAGCCTCGGGTCACCCTGTACCGATCCGGGGTCGGTGGGACCGACCGAGGGGCTGGGCGATCTGTCAGTTGTCGGCGAAAGACCGCACCGTGTTCGCCAGAGGCAGGTATCGCCGCGTCGGCTGTGTACGTGCCAGCGTGGCGCGGATGTCCTCGAGGGTCTCGGGGGCGGCGCCGCGGGCGCGGGCCTGGACGAGCACGTTGCCGAGTGCGGTGGCCTCGACGGGCCCCGCGGTGAGGGGCAGACCAGACCGGTCGGCGGTGAGTTGGCACAGCAGTGCGTTCTGGGACCCGCCGCCGACGATGTGGATGGTGTCCACCTCGGAACCGGTCAGCGCGACCGCGTCCGCGATGGTGTCGCGGTACGCGGTGGCCAGTGATTCGAGGATGCAGCGCACTACCTGAGCCGGTCCTGCCGAGGACGGCAGGCCGGCAGCGGCCCGGATGCGGGCGGGCATCTGTCCGGGGCGGATGAACTCGGCGTCGTCGACGTCGATCTCGGGACCGCCGCCGAGAAGCGACGTGGCCTCGGCGAGCACCGCGTTCAGCTCCACCGTCCGACCTTCCTCCGCCCACGTCCGCAGGGACTCCTGCAGCAGCCACAGCCCGCCGACGTTGCGGAGGAACCGGGTTCGCCCGTCGACACCCCCTTCGTTGGTGAACTTCGCGCACCTGGCCTGTTCGGTGAGAACCGGGTCGGCGAGCTCGACCCCAGCCAACGACCACGTCCCACTGGAGATGTAGGCGAACCGGGTATCGGTGGCCGGGACGGCGGCCACGGCCGACGCGGTGTCGTGCGATCCGACCGTCGTCACCACCGTGGTCCGGGACAGTCCGGTGCTGTCGGCGACCTCCGGCCGCAGCACACCGCGCTGATCACCGGGACGCTGCAGCGGCGGCAGCAACGACGGGGTGATGCCGAGCCGGGTCAGCAGTTCGTGCGACCAAGTGCCCGTGCGAATGTCGAGCAGTCCGGTCGTCGAGGCGTTGGTCGTCTCGGTCCGCAGCTCACCGGTGAGCCAGTAGGCCAGCAGATCGGGTAGCAACACCGCGTGGGCCGCGTTCTCCCACAGCGGGGACTGTTTGTCTGCCTCGAGTTGGTACACCGTGTTGAACGGCAAAAACTGCAGGCCGTTGATCCGATAGAGCGCCGCCGGGTCGAGGCGATCGTGCACGGCGTCGATCACCGCGTCGCTGCGCCCGTCCCGATAGGAGATCGGTTCGGCCAGCAGCCGGCCGTCGGCGTCGAGCAGGCCGTAGTCCACGGCCCAGGTGTCGATGCCGATCGATTCCACCTCCGGGAACCCGGCCGCGAGGGCCCGCAGTCCGCTGAGAACCTCCTGGTAGAGGCCGGTGAAGTTCCACCGCAGGTGCCCGTCGAGCGCGTGGGCGCCGTTGCCGAAACGGCGCACCGTGTGGAGGGTGGTGCGGCCACCATCGACCACCCCGGCGATCACCCGGCCGCTGGAGGCGCCGATGTCGACGGCACCGAAAACTCTGGCAGACATCGGATTACCGCAGGAACGCGGCGGCGACGCCGGCGTCGACGGGAATGTGCAGGCCGGTGGTGTGGCTGAACTCGTCGGAGGTGATCAGGGCGGCGGCGTTGGCGACGTGTTCGGGCAGCACCTCCCGCTTGAGGAGGGTGCGCTGGGCGTAGAATTCACCGAGCTTGTCCTCCTCGACCCCGTACACCGCGGCGCGCTGGGCGCCCCAGCCGCCGGCGAAGATGCCGCTGCCGCGGACGACGCCGTCGGGATTGATCCCGTTGACCTTGATGCCGTACCCGCCGAGTTCGGCTGCGAGCAGTCGAACCTGGTGTGCCTGATCGGCTTTCACCGCACTGTAGGCGATATTGTTGGGGCCCGCGAAGACCGAGTTCTTGGACGAGATGTAGACGATGTCCCCGCCGAGTTCCTGGTCGATCATCGCCTTCGCGGCGGCCTGGGCCATCAGGAAGCTGCCCTTGGCCATGACGTCGTGTTGCAGATCCCAGTCCTTCTCGGTGGTCTCGAGCAGCGGCTTGGAGATCGACAGGCCCGCGTTGTTGACGAGCAGGTCGAGGCCGCCGAAGGCGAGCAGTGCGGCGTCGACGGCGGCACGAACCTGGGCGGTGTCGGTGACGTCGGCCTGCACACCGATTGCGACGTCGGCGGTGCCGATCTCCTCGGCGGCGGCGCGGGCCTTGTCCAGGTCGAGGTCGGCGATCACCACGCACGCGCCCTCGGCAGCGAGACGAGTGGCGATGGCCCTGCCGATGCCGCCGGCGGCGCCGGTGACCAGCGCAATCCGGCCGGCGTGCGAGCGCGGCTCGGGCATGCGCTGCAGCTTCGCTTCCTCGAGCGCCCAGTACTCGATCCGGAACTTCTCGCTCTCGTCGATGGGGGCGTAGGTGGAGACGGATTCGGCGCCGCGCATCACGTTGATCGCGTTGGTGTAGAACTCGCCGGCCACGCGGGCGGTCTGCTTGTCCTTGCCGTAGGAGAACATGCCGACACCGGGGACCAGGATGATCGCCGGGTCCGCGCCGCGGATTGCGGGCGAGTCGGCGGTGGCGTGCCGGTCGTAATAGGACTGGTAGTCGGCGCGGTACCTCTCGTGCAGCTCGGCCAGCCGGGTGATGCACTCCTCGACGGAGGCGGTCGCGGGCAGGTCGAGCACCAGCGGCTTGACCTTGGTGCGCAGGAAATGGTCGGGGCAGGAGGTGCCGAGTTCGGCGAGCGGCGCCAGTTTTTCGCTCGCGAGGAACTCGAGCACGACATCGGTGTCACTGAAGTGCCCGACCATCGGCTTGTCGCGGGAGGCGGCCTTGCGCAGGTGCGGCGCCAGTGCGGCGGCCTTGGCGCGCCGCTCGCCCTCGGGCAGGGCCGTGAATCCGTCGCGGGCGGCGCCGAACGGATCTGCGGACCCATGCTGATCGAGATAGGCCTGGGCGGTCGCGATGATCCACGTCGAGTTGGCCTCGGCCTCGTCGCTGGTCGCGCCCCAGGCGGTGATGCCGTGGCCGCCGAGGATGGTGCCGATGGCGTCGGGGTGGGTCTCCTTCACCTCGGCGATGTCGAGGCCGAGCTGGAAGCCGGGGCGCCGCCACGGCACCCACACCACCTTGTCGCCGAAGATCGTCTTGGTGAGCTGCTCACCGTCCGCGGCGGTGGCGATCGCGATGCCGGAATCGGGGTGCAGGTGATCGACGTGGGCGGCGTCGACCAGGCCATGCATGGCGGTGTCGATCGACGGGGCCGCACCGCCCTTGCCGTGCAGGCAGTAGTCGAACGCGGCGACCATCTCGTCTTCCCTCTCGACGCCCGGGTAGACGCCGACCAGAGCTCGCATCCGGTCCAGTCGCAGTGCCGCCAAGCCCTTCTCGGTGAGCG
The DNA here is from genome assembly GCF_009872365.1 of Rhodococcus sp. T7. Classification (NCBI taxonomy): domain Bacteria; kingdom Bacillati; phylum Actinomycetota; class Actinomycetes; order Mycobacteriales; family Nocardiaceae; genus Rhodococcus; species Rhodococcus sp. T7. The sequence goes on along the minus strand of NZ_WXYH01000041.1, from coordinate 13,671 downwards.
TGCCGAGGTCGCCCCCGGACCCCTTGACCCACATCAGCTCGACGCTCTCCCCGGTGACCGGGTCGATCTCGGTGCCTTTCGCGGAGGTGTTGCCGCCGGCGTAGTTGGTGTTCTTCGGATCGGAACCGAGCCGGTTCGACCGGGCCAGCAACTGCTCGACAGTGGTGTTGGTGTTGTCAGTCATGATGTTCTCTCAGGCTCCCCATCCGGCTTGGGTGCCGCCGACGCGGTCGGCGGCGATGTGGTCTGCGTATCCGCTCTCGCGGTAGGCCCGCATCGGGTCCGCGGGCAGACCGCGCGAGGCGCGCCAGTCGGCCAGGTCCGAGCGGACATCGGTGTAGAAGGCGTTCATGAACACCTCGTTGGCGCCGAGCACGTCACCCGCACGCTCCGCCTCGGCCAGCGCGGCCCGGTCGACGAGCAGTGCGCGGGCGGTCATCTCCTGCACGTTGAGGACCGAGCGGATCTGGCCCGGGATCTTTTCCTCGACGTTGTGGCACTGGTCGAGCATGAACGCCACCGTGCTGTCGGGACCATAGCCGCCACCGCGGACGACCTCGAACATGATGCGGAACAACTGGAACGGATCCGCCGCACCCACGATGAGATCGTCGTCGGCGTAGAAACGAGAGTTGAAGTCGAACGATCCGAGCCGGCCTAGGCGCAGCAACTGCGCGACGATGAACTCGATGTTCGTGCCCGGCGCGTGATGGCCGGTGTCGAGGCACACGAACGCACGCTCGCCGAGCGCGACACAGTGCGCGTACGAGGTGCCCCAGTCCGGAACATCGGTGGCGTAGAAGGCGGGTTCGAAGAACTTGTACTCGAGCACCAGCCGCTGCTCCTGCCCGAGACGGGCGTAGACCTGTCGCAGCGAGTCCGCCAGCCGGTCCTGCCTGCCGCGCAGATCACCCTGGCCGGGGTAATTGGTGCCGTCCGGGAGCCAGATCTTCAGATCCCGGCTTCCGGTGACGTCCATGATGTCGATGCATTCGTGCATGTGGGCTATAGCCTTTGCACGAATCCGCTCGTCCACGTGGGTGAGGCTGCCGAATTTGTAGTCCTCGTCCTGGAACGTGTTGGAGTTGATCGTGCCCAGGCGAACGCCGAGGTTCGCCGCGTGGGTCTCCAGCTTGTCGAAATCGTCGACCCGGTCCCAGGGAATGTGTAGCGCGACCGACGGCGCCAACCCGGTCAGCTCGTGCACCTTCGCCGCGTCCGCAATCTTCTCGTACGGGTCCCGCGGCACCCCGGCGGTGCTGAACACCTTGAACCGGGTCCCCGAGTTACCGAACGCCCAGGAGGGGAGCTCGATGGCCTGGCCCGCGAGCTGCCCCGCGATATCGCTGAAAGTCGGCATGTCGTCTTCCTCGATGGTGGTAATGACAAATTGAAACGTTTTAAGATGTGACGAGTGTAACGCTGTAGGCTGGCCGCCTGTCAAGGCTGATCGAATCGAACATCGAAGTTGAATTGATCGTTTCAATTCCGGCCCGGTCGTCTGGGCTCAGATGATTCCGCAGTACGTAAAACCCAGCCGCACGGCAGTCGTCAGGTAGGTGGTGTCGTTGCGATGGCGGATTCCGCAGGTCAGGTACTGCTCACGCACTCATGCGTGAGCGTGGCGGGCGAGTGCGATGCCGAGGTCCGGCGGGGTGGGAACCGCCATGCTTCCGCGCAGCAGGGTGACGTGCTCGGTAGGCTGTGTCGGACCAACGTTTCAACCCGAGGGGGCAGGTGTGACAGTCGCTGATCCGCATCGCCCTACTGGCCAGGCCGCCGGAGTGCGCGACGTCGCCGAGGCGGCAGGCGTGTCGATGGGCACCGTGTCGAACGTGCTCAACCGCCCCGAGGTGGTCAGCGTCAAGACCCGCGCCCGCGTCCATGCGGCGATGGCGCAACTCGGTTTCGTCCGCAACGAATCCGCCCGGCAGCTGCGGGCGGGTCGCTCGCGCACGCTGGGCTACGTGATGCTCGACGGCTCCAACCCGTTCTTCACCGACGTCGCCCGCGGCATCGAACAGGAGGCGGAGGCGCACGATCTGTCGCTGTTCCTCTGCAACAGCGACAACCGCCCGGACCGTGAGCTGTCGTATCTGAACCGGCTCGAACAACAGCGGGTCCAGGGCATTCTGATCACCCCAGCCGACCCCGAGGCCGCCATCCTCGACGAGCTCCCACGCCGCGGCACACCGGTGGTCATCGTCGACCGCACCCGCAGCGGGAACACCCACTGTTCGGTGGCCGTCGACGACGTGCGTGGCGGCGAGCTCGCCATCGAGCATCTGCTCGAGATGGGTCATGACCGCATCGCGTTCGTGGGCGGTCCTTTCGCTCTCGGGCAGGTGCGCGATCGCAGACACGGTGCGCTGCAAGCGCTCTCGAACACAGGTCGTACGGCGGAGCACCTGGTCGACATCGAGACCGCCGCGTTGACCGTGGCCGAGGGTAAGAACGCCGGCGAGCGCCTGCTGGGGTTGTCGACGCGGGTGCGGCCCACCGCGGTCTTCTGCGCCAACGATCTGCTCGCGCTCGGCCTGCTCCAGGAATGCGTCGGTGCGGGGGTGCGTGTGCCCGAGGACCTGGCCATGGTCGGATACGACGACATCGACTTCGCCGCCGCGGCGGCGGTCCCACTCAGCTCGGTGCGACAACCGCGCAGACAACTCGGCCGCACCGCGGCCGAGTTGCTCGTCCGCGAAGAACAGGAACACCCCCACCGGCACCAGCAGATTCTGTTCGTCCCCGAACTGGTCGTCCGACGCTCCTCGCGGCACTCCTTCTGACCCGATTGCCCGCAGGGTCGTTGGTCGTCTTTACCCGGTCACACCGTTCAGCAGCGACGACTCCCGCGAATTTGCCGCCGCGCTGGCTAACGACGATCACGCCCGAGTGCGCTGCAACCAACGACACGACGGCCTCCCTCGGGAGTCCGTCGTGTCGTTGGGAAGTGGGTATCAGTGTGTGGTGGTGGCGGGAGGTTCCTGTGCCGGGTCGGCGACCGTGATCCTTCCGCCGTCCTCGTCGACGAAGTACAGGACGACTGCGCCGATCATCGGTCCGACGGCGAGGGCGGAGAACGCCGCCAGGAACGAGCCGGTGGCGGAGAAGACCGCGCCGATCGCGAGAGGGACGAGAGTGCTGGCGATCTGCCAGAAGGCGTTGGAGGCGCCGGCAGCGGTACCGGTGACCTCGCTCGAAACCAGACGCGGAATCATCGCGACGATCAGCGGCAGGTATCCGTATCCGACCAGGCCGAGGACGGGTGCCGCAATCAGGAGCGCCGGGACGTTGTCCAGGGTGCCGAAGAAGATCAGGATCACGGCGAACAGCGCGAGGATGACGATCGCGGGCTTTCGGGCGCTGCCGACCTTGTCGCCGAGCATTCCGATAAGGGGCTTGCTGAACACCGCTACGCCCGCGAAGATGGCCACGATGAATCCGGCGGTGGTGCCGGAGACTCCATGGCCTTTGATGAGAAGGGCGTTCGACCAGGTGACGAATCCGTATGTGCCCCAAAAGCCGCCAAACCCGGCGAGCGAGAGCAACATCAGGTCACGGTTGGTGGTCAGTGTCTTCCACGCGGAGGGGCGCTTGCCGTCGCCGGTCGTAGCGACCCTGTTGGCGACCGGTCCCGGGCGAATGATCACATAACAGGCGATCGCGGTGACGACCGAGATGGCACCGAAAAGATGGTAGGAGGCGTGCCAGCTGTAGTGGTTGATCATCCACGGGACGACTGTATTGGCGATGACGGTGCCGAGTGAGGTGGCGGAGGTGAACAGTCCCATGACCTTGCCGAGTTCCTTGGGCTTGAACCAGCTTGCAAGGAGTTTGACGCCTGCGGCATAGTCGGCGCCGGCGAAGAAACCGACGACCGCCTGCACACCGATGCCGATCGCCGCGGTAGTGGTTGATCCGAAGACCATCATGAACACACCTGCACCGGCAAGCGACGCGGTGACCACCTCGCGGCCACCGAATCGGTCGGACAGCACCCCCGTGAGGGCGTTGGAGCAGACATAACCGATGTAGTACGCGGTGGCGAACACGCCGAGGCTGGCGAGTGGTACGCCGAAATCCTCGCCGACGAAGACCGACGCCGGACCCCAGGTGGAGCGATCGACGGAGGTCATGGTGAAGGCGAGCCAGCAGAGCACGAGTACTACCCACCGATACCGGTTGCGTACCTGCTGATCAGGGGATGCGGAAATTGTCTGCACGAGGTCGTTCCTGTCTGGTCTCGGCGCGATTGCTCAGGGTCTCGGGGCTGGGCTTCAACCCGGAACGCGTCGCAGAGGATCGTTGCCGTTTAGTTGAATAGCGTTGGCGCAGTCGAAGTGTGGAAGTGGGCTGTGAACGTCACGCGTAGGCGCCGCGCCGAAAAGCTGAGGGCTAGCCACCTTGGACGGGTCGAGCGCTACACCTGTTCTATCAAGGTGATCGTGTTCACACAACAGTGCCGTCCGTTTATTGAGCAATTGCGCGCCATGCGGACGTCAATTGTTTGTATCTGCTCGCGCCATGGGACGCCACGCGGACCGGCCATGTAGCCGCCGCGCCACACTTCAGTCGTGCGGCGTGCCGATCGCCGTCGAGAAACGGCGCCCGACCGCCGACGAGTCTTCAGATTCCCGTCAGCTCCTCGCGGATCTGCTCGGCTGCTTTCTGGAGTGCGGTGAGAATTGATCCCCTCATGTGGTCGAGTGAGACACGCGATGACTGGGCGGAGACGTTGAGGGCCGCGACTGCGTGGCCTTCAGCGTCGCGAATGGGCACGGCAATCGAACGGACCCCCTCGGTGAGTTCCTGGTCCGCCAGTGACCATCCCTCGTTGCGAGCATCGATGATCTTCGCGCGCAGTTCGGTGGTGTCGATCGTGGTGGCCTCGGTGTAACTGTGGGTGTTCACGGTCGCCAGATAGGCGTCGAGTTCGGCATCCGTACGGTCCGACAGAAGCACACGTCCGGTGGCGACGGCGTAGGCCGGCAGACTCGTCCCGACTACGATCTCGACCGTGAGGACCCGGTTGGCCTGGACCCGGTCGACGTAGAAGATCGTGTCGCGGTGCAGCACGGTGAGGGACGCCGTCTCCTGTGTCTGCTCGGCCAGGCGCTCGAGGTAGGGCCGGACGATATCGGGAAGGCCGCTGCTCAGGACGTAGGCATCACCGACCTCGAGTACCGCGGGGCGGGCGGTGTAGGCGGTGCCGTCGTAGGACAGGTAGCCCATGTACTCCAGTGTCAGCACGAAACGCCGGGCCGCGGTGCGGGTGATGCCGGCGAGGGCCGCGACCTCGGTGACCGAGAGGGGGCGGCGTTCTCGCCCGAACAGTTTGAGTACCTCGAGCCCCCGGCCGAGAGCTTGAACGTGATCGCGGTTCTGTTCCGGCGCCGTCGTGGTCGCTTCGTTCTCGCTCACAGGCTCAACCTATCTACTTCGCGGGGTGCTGCCGACGGGGTGCGTGCATCGGAACCGCGGATCCCCCAGAGGCTGAGGGCGATGCATACCGTGTACAGCGCCACCGCAGCTGACCAGCCGGTCGCGAATCCGCCGGTGTGGTCGGACAGCAGTCCCATCAGCGCGGGCCCGCAGGCGAATCCGAGGTACATCCCGACCGCGATGGCACTCGAGGCGCGGCCCACGGTGCTGGTCTGAACCACGCGGAGCGCGCCGGCCATCAAGACCACGTTGGCCGCGAGCGCGGTCGCGCCGTGGACGCCGACGCCGAGCCACAGGAGGGGACGCCATCCCAGAAGTTGGGCGCCGAGTAGTGCGAGTGCGCCGAGCGTGGAGCCCGATGCGAGGATCAGCAGCAGGACGAAGGGGCCGGTTTTCCCGGCAAGCGCCCGGCCCCAGCCGATCCGCGCGGTGACACCGATCAGGCCGGCAATCGCTGCGGTGAGCCCGGCCACGGTGAGGTTCAAGCCCATCTCGTCGTGCGCGAACAGCGGAAGATAGACGTTGGTGGCTTGAAGGGCGGCGCCGGAGAACAAGGCGTAGGCGGCGAATACCCAGATGGCCGGGGGCAGCGATCGGTGCCCGGTACGGCCGGAGGAGGGTGGAGCGAACTCGAGCGCGCTCGCCGACCGACGCCCATGCGCACGAGACGGTGCGAAACGCAAGGCCAGGATGGCCGAGACGCCCGCGATGGCGGCGCCGACCCACAGCGGGCCTCGCCATCCCCAGGCAAGCGCCAGGGTGGGGCATCCGATCCCGGCCGCGAGTTGACTTGCCTGCACCCCCGACTGCTTTACTCCGATCCAGGGTGACCGCTTGGCCGGTGGGGCGTGGTCGCTGATCACGCGATTGGTGACCGGGTTCGACAGAGCCTGCGCTGCCCCGGACAAGGCCATGGCCGCCAACAACCATAGGTAGTTCGTCGACAGCGCCGCGACGACGAACGAGAGTGCGGCGCCCGCGAATACCGTGACGAGCAGGGCGCGAGCGGGGAAGCGATCACTGAACCGGCCGAAGGCCAGGGACAGGGCAGCCGCCGTCAGGAAGGTGAGCGTGGCAAGCATCCCGAACTGCATCGCGGTGATACCGAGCGAGTCGATGACCAGCGCACTCGTCGAACTCAGCCCGTAGGTCAGCAACGGCCCGATGGCCATGGCCGCAGTCAACAGCGGCAGTAGTCCTCGGAAATCGCGGTTGTTCACTGCAGGTACTCCATCGACAGTCCTATTGCCGTGCGACGATGCGCACGGTTGCCTCCTCAGGCGTCCGCATAGCGTTCAGGTATTCTATCTTCGGACGCAAGTGTCGCAGGCCCTGGGGTGTTGCCCACCCTTGCCGCCCCGGGACGCCTCGTGCGCCGCCACAGTGTCGCAACGGGTAACCGGGGATGCCGATGGAACAAACCGTGGTCACTCGGCGACTGGGCGGACGTTCGCGCCCCCGCAGCAGGCCGTGCAATCAGATTTCGATTCCGGCGCGCAGTTCCAGGGAGATCCGGCCGGCGGTTTCGAGGAGCGGGGGAAGGTACCGCGGAACCAGGGTGCGCGCAGGTTCGTGTGTTTGGTACATCGACACCGTGAGCGCGCCGACGTTGCGGCCGGTTCGGGAACGAAGCGGCACGGCCAACGCTTGCACGCCGACGTCGAGGACTTGATCGGCGAAGGCCCAGCCCTGACGGCGGATGATGTCCAACTCGCGCTCGAGTCGACTGCGCTCGTCCTTTGCGAGCGCGGTGTGAGAGTCCTGGTTAGCCGTGACATCGAGATGCCGGTTCAGCTCGGACTCGGGAAGTGCGGCCAGCAGCACCTGTCCAGCCGCAGTCCGGCGGGCGGGCAACCGGCTACCCGCCTTCAAGGACACCGACATGCCGGACGCAACGTCCACCCTGCTGACGTACCGAATGTCCGGGCCTTCGAGCACGGTCACGGACGCAGAGGCTCCCAGGTTTCGCGCAAGGGTCTCGAGGTGGGGTTGGCACACGTCAGCCAAGGTGAACCTCGACAGATTGGCGTAGCCCAGCTCGAGCACCCGCGGCGTCAGGGTGAACTTGCGGCCGGAGACCTCGACGAATCCGAGTTCGACAAGCGTGTGTAGGAATCGCCGCGCCGCTGAGCGGGGAAGTCGGCATCGATCTGCGACCTCGGTCAGCGTGAGGGCACGATGCTCGCGGTCGAAGGTGGTCAGCACCGCGATGGCGCGTTCGAGTGATTGGACCGCGTCCTTCGGCCGGGCCGGCCGCACGGGCGTCGACGACGGTATGCCGTCGACTGCGCTCCTGGCTCGCGTCATCTGCTCCCTCTCCGGTGGCTGCACTCGCCGAGTGGCTCCATTGGAGTCCACTACCGAGAGTCTAGTGGAGTTCGCTCTGCGCGCATATGCGCGTGCTCTTCGGAGAACTCTTCGGTGGGATTGCGCGCGATCAGGAGCGGCCGGGCTGCGCATCTCGGTGACTGAAATGGCGAGGACCTGGGTCTTGGGGCCGAAAGGTTAGGCCGTCCAAGGTTGACGCTACGAGGCGGTTTGTGTCACAGTCGTACCGCCGATCAATTTACGCGCAGCTGCGCGCTATGCGGACACAAACGGCCGCAGAAGGTCGAAAGGACTCTCATGCTGACGCAAGACCAAAACACCCTGCTGGTACAGACGGGCCCCGATACGCCGATGGGCCGGCTCTTTCGCCGATACTGGATCCCGGCACTGCTGGCGGAGGAGTTGCCGGAGCCGGATTGCGCTCCGGTCCGGGTCAAGTTGCTCGGCGAGCAACTGATCGCCTTCCGCGACACCCAGGGCCGGCTCGGTCTTCTCGACGAGTTCTGCAGTCACCGCACCGCCTCGCTGTACTTCGGCCGCAATGAGGACTGCGGACTGCGCTGCGCATACCACGGCTGGAAGTACGACGTCGAGGGCAACTGTGTCGACATGCCCTCCGAGCCGGAGGACTCGAAGTTCAAATCCCGGATCAAGCAGAAGGCGTACCCGTGTGTCGAGCGCGGTGGCGTGATCTGGACCTATATGGGCCCACCCGAGCTGAAACCCGAGCTGCCCGAACTCGAGTGGGCGATGCTCGGCGACAGCCACCGCTTCGTATCCAAGCGCCTGCAGGAGACCAATTACCTGCAGGCGATGGAGGGCGGGATCGACTCGAGTCACGTCTCGTTCGCGCACCGATTCAACCTCGACGACGACCCGATGCACTCGGGAACCGAGGGCAACAAGTACCTCAAGGCCGACACCCGCCCGAAGTTCGAGGTCGCCGAGAGCGACGGCGGCCTGGTCATCGGGGCCCGCCGCAACGCCAACGACGAGGAGTACTACTGGCGGATCACGCAATGGATCATGCCCTGGTACACCATCATTCCGCCGTTCGGCACCCACAACCCGCTCGGCGGGCACGCCTGGGTGCCGATCGACGACGAGACCTGCTGGGCGTGGAGCATCAACTACCACCCCACCCGGGAACTGCGCGACGACGAGCTCGCGTCGATGCGCAACGGAGAAGGTATCCACGCCAAGTACATCCCCGGGACCTACCGGACACTGGCGAACAAGGACAACGACTACCTGATCGACCGCGAGGCCCAGCGACAGAAGAAGACGTTCTCCGGCATCGAGGGCATCGCCGCACAGGACTTCTCCCTGCAGGAGTCGATGGGCGAGATCTGCGATCGCACCAAGGAACGACTCGGAACCTCGGACGCGGGCATCATCTTGGCCCGGCGCCGGCTGCTCGGCGCCCTTGAAGAGCTCGAGGCGCGGACCCTGCCCGGGATGAAGCCCGAACATCAGCGTGTGCGGTCGACCTCGGTCCTGCTGCCGAAAGCGACGCCCTTCAAGGAGGGCGCCGAGGATGCGCTCCGCATGGTCGAGGGCGAAGACTTCGTCTCCATCTGATCACCCAGGCAACGAGAACAAGGAGTCCGTCGTGACCAACAGCGCCGACATCGACATCGCACCGACGCGCTCGCTAGCCCGCCCGCCGAGGCTGGTCCGCGCCGCGGTGTCGATGCCCGACACGACCACGACCGTCCGCCATCTCGATACCGACGCGGCAGTCGGTGCGGTGGGCTGGCTCAAAGTCGAATCCTCCGCGGTGTGCGGGACCGATGTCAGTCTCTATCGCGGCGGACTCGACTCTCCCACCGTCCTCGGCCATCACGTCGTCGGAACCGTCGTCTCACTCGACGAGACCCAGGCGACATCCTGGGACGTGCGTCCCGGCGACCGCGTCGCACTGGAGGAATACCTACCGTGCCGGAGCGCGGACTGTCCGGCGTGCCGCACCAGGGACTACCGCATGTGCCCCCAAACCGACCTGTGGCAGGGCAAACGCAGAGTCGGGCTGGTCTCGGCCGAAGACGGGTCGGGATTACACGGCGGCAACGCCGAATACATGCAGCTCACCGCGAACAGTCTCGTCTACCGCCTGCCCGCGAATCTCGACGCCGATCTCGCGGCCTGGACCCAGCCGTTCGCTAATGCGCTCGACTGGACGGTCGACGCCGGCGGCGCCGAGGAAGGCTCCACTGTCGTCGTCATCGGCCCCGGGTATCACGGCATTGCGGCCGTAGCTGCGGCCCGAGCAGCCGGCGCAGCCCGCATCGTCGTCATCGGGGTGCCGGACTCGGCCGGTCGGCTCGAGATCGCCGAATCACTCGGTGCGGCACCGGTGGTCAACAACAACGCCAGCCTTCCTGATCTGATCTGGCGAGCAACCGACGGCGAGGGGGCCGACGTCCTGCTCGACACGGTCGGGCTCGGGGGAGAGGCCGTGGCAGCCGCTGCCCGCGTACTGCGCAAGCGGGGTCGGCTGGTCATCGGCGGACTCGGCTCGACTCCGGTATGCGAGCTCGATCTCAAGTCCCTAGTGCGCGGCGCCAACACGATCGTCGGTGTACGCGGACGCTCACCGGAAGCCGTCCGGCGCAGCATCGACATCCTCGCCGACGGGCGGTCGGGCTTGGAGATCGTTCCCGCCATCGACGTCGACCTGGATCAGGTCGACGACATGCTGGGCCGGATGGCCGCCGGCCAGGGGCCGGTCAGCCCGCACGTCGTCATCCGCCCCCAGCTGCGCCGCCCGATCGATCAGAAATGAGGAATGTTGTCATGAGCGAGACGACACCACGCCGGTTGTCCTATGTGGCCCGAATTCTATTGGTGCCCCTGGGGGAATCAGGTCATCAACTCGTCACCGAGATGGCCGCAGCCGGGTTGACCGATGTGCACGTTGTTACCGAGCACTCGCCGAACACGGCCACAGCGCGCGACATCAACGCCGACATAGCCGTCCCACGCCGCATCGACGAGTTGAACGCCGAATCGGACATGGTCATCCTCATCGGCTCGGTGCTGTCCCAAGTGCCCGTCGGCTTCGCCACCACGATGGCCGAAGCAGCCCGCCAGTCGGGCAACCTGCTTGCCGGTGTCCTGGTCGATCAACAGGACTGGGACAGTCCGCAGGGCGCCGAAGCGATGGCAGTGCTGAGGATGGAACTCGACATGCTGGTGTCCATCACCCAGGTCTCTCTCGCCACCGCATTCGTCGATGTCCTCAAGGGGGGATACCGCACCGATGGTGCGTACGCGCCCGTTCTCTCGACCCCAAGGAGCTGACATGACACACGAGACCAACCAGCTGGTGGTCCGGCAACAGCGACTCGAATCCGATGGCGTACTGTCGCTGACCCTCGACCGACCCGACGGCGCGTCCCTCCCCGAGTGGGAGCCGGGGGCACACATCGACCTCGTCCTGCCCTCCGGGACTATCCGGCAGTACAGCCTCTGCGGTGACCCCACCGACAAGACCTCCTACCGGATCGCCGTCCTGAAGGAGAACGAGGGGCGCGGAGGATCGAGGGAGATTCACGACACCGTCCGCGTGGGCGATCTCCTGGCAGTGCGCGGTCCCCGCAACCTGTTCCCACTCGAGCAGGCGGCACACTATGTCCTGATCGCCGGTGGTATCGGTGTCACTCCGATCCTGGCGATGGCGCGGCAACTCACCCGCGAGAACGCCAGCTGGTCCGCACTCTACGGTGGCCGCAGCCGCGCGTCGATGGCGTTCGCCGACGAATTGCACGCACTCGGCGACGTCACAATCTACCCCACCGATGAGTACGGCAACCTCGATCTCGAGGCCGCACTGTCCGACGTGCCGCCGGGCACCGCCGTGTACTGCTGCGGACCCGAAGGGCTACTGCAGGCTACGAAATCGACATGCGAGCGCCTGCTGGGTGAGAGTGCGATGCACTTCGAGCGATTTGGCGCTCCCGCCGTTGGTGCCGATCCTGCCGCAGCAGCCGAGGCATCGGAGGGCCAGAGTCCGGAAGAATTCGAGGTGGAGCTACGTCGGACCGGATGCACTCTCAAGGTGCCCGCCGACCGGACTCTCCTCGACGTCGTCCTCGAAGCGAACCCGGACATCCTCTACTCCTGTGAGGACGGATTCTGCGGATCCTGCGAAACCCGGGTACTCGACGGAATCCCCGAACACCACGACTCGATCCTGTCGGAAGCCGACCGCGAGAAAGGCGAAACGATGATGATCTGCGTCGGACGTTCACGCACACCGAAACTGGTGCTCGACGCTTGACGTACAAGCGGCCTGATTTGGCGGCCGAACCGAACTGATATGGCCGCCGCGTCAGCGACCACACTTGACGGTTCGGCCTCCGTCCGGGATGGCGCACCCGGGGCGCCCGCGGTACTGATTTGTCTGCGGCCGCTCTCGGTGCGGTGCCTTTGTCTCGACGGGGTGTGTCGGCCGGGGGCCGGTGCTGTGGACTTCGGGCCGCCGCCGGTGGTGCGCCGCGGTCCCCCTTCTGATGCGGTGCGGGTGTTCGTGGGCTGTCAGGCGGTGGGTTGGCGCCGGATGAACTCGGCCATGCCTGGGACGGTGAACGCGATGCGGCCGTGTTCGGGGGACCAGATGAGGCCCCTTTTTGATGGCGGAGTCGCGAACATCGCTGACCGCGGTTGTCGCTACGCCCATGGCTGCGGCGACCTTCCCGGACCGGGGAGTGTGTTCCCCGGTGGCGGCGATGGCGCGCAGGTAGCGGCGTTCCCGGTCGGTGGCGCGGATCCACCGGGAGGGGAAGAATCCGTCGTCGAGTGCTCGGCGGCCCTCCTCGATCGCGGTGTGGGCATCCTCGGCGTCGAACGGGGTGGTCGGGGCGGTGTGCCAGATTGCCTTGCCGAACTCTTGCAGGAAGTACGGGTAGCCCCCGCTGGCTTCGACGACAATGTCGAGCGCTTCGGGTGTGAACGCACCGCCGTGGGCTTCGACCGGTACCCGGAGCGCGTCGGCGGCATCGGTGGGGGAGAGCGGTCCGATCGTCCGGTAGGAGAATTGCCGTTCCGCGTAAGAGCGGCTGTCGGCGAGCACCGCCGGAAGGCTGGGCAGGCCGGCGCCGATGACGAAGAACGGCCATTCTCGTTGGCTGGCGCGGTGTTGCACCGCGAGCAGGGCGCCGAGCAGGTCGGTGTCGAGGTCCTGCATCTCGTCGATGAACAGCCCGAACGCGGTGCCCCTTTTCCGCATGACGTCGCTGATCGCCTCGACCAACTCCTCGAGGTCGAGGTCGATGTCTCCGCTGGCGGCCTGCCCCCGAGGGTGACCTCGAGCTTGGCCGGGCCGAGCCCGACACCGAGGGTGAAACCCCGTGCGAGGGAGACGAGATCGTCGATGACCTTGTGCAACTGGTGTTTGCGGCTGAAGCGGCGCAGGCCGACGGCGAGTTCGTAGCCGAGCCGGGCGCGGACCGCGGCGATCCCGGCCTCGTTCGGCCGGGCCTCGATGCTGATCGCCAACCACCCATGCCGTTCGGCGTGCTCGGCGAGGTTGTTGAGCAGGGTGGTCTTCCCGACACCGCGAAGTCCGGAGAGCACCATGCCGCGGTCATAGTTGCGGCGCTTGCTGCGGGCGACGAGCAGATCGAATTCCTGGCGCTCCTGGTCCCGGCCTTCCAGGGCGGGGGGCCGCAGACCGGAGCCGGGTTTGAAGGGGTTGAGGGCGGGATCCAAATCGACAATTATAGACATTTATGGGATATGTACCATAAATGTGCATAAGTCGCGATAGCCTTCGATAGGCTGCAACGGGTGTAGGGCGGCTGTAGGGTCTCGCTGGCCGCGTCGGAATCTCACGGTGAGTGGCGGTCCGATGGCGGATCCGCCATCGTTGTGAGACACGCCGATTTCGAATGTCGGGTC
>NZ_WXYH01000040.1:0-19649 GCF_009872365.1 Rhodococcus sp. T7 | reverse complement strand
GCGCAGCAGGTGGCCGACCAGGTGCTGTTCGTCGACAACGGTGTCGTGCTCGAACGCGGCACCCCGAAGGACGTACTCGTCAATCCGACCGTGCCGCGACTACGACAGTTCCTGCACCGGATTCTCGACCCGCTGTGAACCGTCAGCGCAGCGTCTTCTCCATGAGCACGACGCTCGGCCACTCCACGTCGAAGTCCCGGCGACCCACCGGGAAGAATCCCTGCTCCTCGTAGTAGTCGCGGAGCCGGGAGTTGGTTTCGACGCATTCGATCCGCACGACGGACGCATCCTCGGAGCGGGCGTGCTCGTCGACCCACCGCAGCAACTGGGCGCCGAGCCCGGCGCTGGCGTGCCTGCGGTCGGTCATGACACGGGCCACGTACGCGGCCGGGATGTCGTCCTCGAGCCACACGTCCGGATCGGATCGCAGTACCCGGAGCGCCCCCACCACGATCCCCGCGAACCGCGCGACTCGCCATTCCCCGAATTCGATCTGCTCGCGCACGTCGGCGAGCGACACCTCACCGCGGGCGGGCGGATCGATTTCCCTGGCCAGGAGCCAATCCTCTGCGTCCCAGTGCATCTGAACGATGTCTTCAGCCTGCTCGAGTTCTGCCCGCTCCACGGTGACCGCCATGCACACACAGTAACCATCCCGCTTCGAAAACAAACCACCGCTGCAGCCGTGTCTATCTGCGACGATGTGACTGGAGTTACAGTTACATCCTGGGACAGTTACCTCAGGGCGGTGGTAGCGATGAACCTGTTTCGTGCGGTGGTCCTGATGACACTGTCCACCTGTGCGGCCGCGTATGTGTGCGCCCACCCTCCGCGGGGGGCCGCCCAGCCCCTCGGGCCCGAATCCATTCTCCCGTCCCCGATCTTGGACGACGACTTCTTCGTGTGGCCGCCGAACGTGGCGGACTTCGCGGCCGGCGAGATCATCCGCTCACGGGAAGTGACGCTTCGGGCGGTGCCGAACCAGCTGGTCCCGCATCGGGCGCACCAGATCATGGTGCGGTCCAACGATTCCAAGGACCGTCCCGTGCCGGTGACGGCGACGGTGCTGGTGCCGACGGCGGAGTGGACCGCGCCGGGTCCGAGACCGGTGCTCGACTACAACATGCCCATCGACTCGCTGGGTGCCCGGTGCACCCCGTCTTACAAGATGGTGCACGACTGGCAGACCCTCGACCTGGACATCCCCCCCGGTGCTGTCGCTGTTCCTCGCGAAGAACTACGCGGTACTCGTGCCCGACCACCAGGGACCGCGGATGGCGTACAGCGCGGGACGGATGGCGGGTCATGCCGTGCTCGACAGCATCCGCGGCATGAGGCAGCTTCCCGGCCTCGGGCTCTCGGACAGCCCGGTTCTCGCTACGGGATACAGCGGTGGTGCGATCGCCACCGGCTGGGCGGCGCAACTGCAGCCGACGTACGCGCCGGACGTCGCTCTCGCCGGCGCCGCCGCGGGCGGGACCCCCGCCGATTTCGGGTTGCTCCGCCGGACGATGAACGGCCAACTCGGTTCGGGTCTGTACCTGTCCGCCGTCCTCGGGCTCGCCCGCGAATACCCGGAGATGCTGATGCTGGCGAATCCGCTCGGCGTGGCGCTGGCGACGTCGCCGCTGAAGGACCAGTGCATCCTGGCCCTCGCACCGACCGGGGTCGCCGCGCTGCCCGTCGAACTGTTCGCCGCCGTCCCCGACCCGTTCGGCACTCCCACGGCCCGAACGGTGATCGCCGAGAACCGGATGGGCGCGCTCACCCCGACCGCACCGGTGCTGCTGTATCACGGGTCTTCGCGAGTGTTCCTCGGCGACGAGTGGATTCCGGAGGACGGGGTGATCACACTGCAGCAGGAGTGGTGCCGCGGCGGTGCCGACGTCACCTATGCCCCGCAGTTCGGCGAGCACCTCACCGCCGCCGTGTTCGCGCTGCCCGAGGTGGTGCAGTGGATCGACGACCGGCTGGCCGGAGTGCCTACGCCCACGGGGTGCCGCTGACGGCTACCCGTGCGCGTGCGGCAGCAGCAGATCGGCCTGCCCGACCCCGGCGACGCGTGCCTCGTCGAGCCACGTCGCCGTCTGCTCCCGCGCCCGCGTCATCAGTTCGTCGGCGTCGCCGAAATCGGCGGGACTCGTGTCCAGCGGGCACAGCGGGGGCACCACCCGGATGTCCGCGACGCTCTCGTACCGCTCGATGTCGAGCGCGAGCCGCTGATTGATCGCGAGCGTCACGCCGAGCAACCCCATGCCCAGCGCACTTCCGGGAACCTTCGACAGGGTGCAGGCATATCCGGTGGGAAGTACCCACACGGTCGTCGCCCCTAGTTCGATCGCGTGCGAGATGGGCGTGTTGTTGACGACCCCGCCGTCCATCAGCGCCCGGCCGTCGATCACCACGGGCGGGAGGATGCCGGGCAGCGACGCGCTCGCGGTGACGGCGTCGACGGCAGGCCCCGTCGACAGCCGGACGTCCTTGCCGGTGAGCACGTCGACGGCGATGACGTGCAACGGGATCGGCGCGTCCTCCATCCGTTCGAACCGGAGATGCTGCGCCAGCAACTTCCTGATGGCGCGGTTGGAGACCAGATGGTTGCGGAGCCCGACGAAACCGGTGAATCCGGTGAGCAATCCGGCGGGAAACACCGCGCTGCGGGTGAGACCGCGCCACAGGTCGGCCAGTTCGCGCAGGTCCGCGTCGGAGGAACCCCCGGCGAGCCAGGCGCCGTTGAGCGCACCGACGGACGTGCCGACGATGAGGTCCGGCCGAATGCCCCTGCCGATCAGGGTCTGCAACATTCCGACCTCGATTGCCCCGAGGCTCGCCCCACCCGACAGAACGAAAGCTGTTGTCATGCGGCCACCGTAACCGGTCAGCCCCGGCGGTACAGGCCGGCAATGTCGTCCGCGAAGCGCTCGGTCACCACGGGACGCTTGATCTTCAGGGTGGCGGTCAGCTCCCCGCCTGCCTCCGTGAGGTCGCGGTCCAGGACGACGAACCGTTTGATCGACTCCGTGTGCGAGACGGTGGCGTTCGCGTCGTCCACGGCGTCCTGCAGGTCTCCGCGCAGTTCCTCGTCGTCTCGCAGGTCCGCCACCGTGGCTTCGGACGACTTGCCGTGCGCGGATTTCCACTTGCGGAATTCCTGCGGATCCACGGTCAGCAGGGCACCGATGAACGGGCGGCTGTCGCCCACCACCACCGCCTGCGAGACGAGGGGGTGTGAGCGGAGCCGGTCCTCGAGCGGGCCCGGCGACACGTTCTTGCCCCCGGCGGTGATCAGCAGATCCTTCTTCCGGCCGGTGATGGTGAGATAGCCGCTCTCGTCCAGGTCGCCGAGATCGCCGGTGCGAAACCAGCCGTCGTCCAGCACTTCCCGGGTGGCGTGTTCGTTGCGCCAGTAGCCGCCGAACACGACGCCGCCGCGCAGTTCGATCTCGCCGTCCTCGGCGATGCGCACACTGTTGCCGCCCAGCGGCTGACCGACCGTCCCGATCCGCTGGGCGCCGGGGACGTTCACACAGTGCGCGGCCGTCGATTCGGTGAGTCCGTAGCCCTCGTAGACCGGAACCCCGATGCCGCGGAAGAAGTGGCCGAGCCTCGGCATCAGCGCCCCGCCGCCCGAGATCGCCCACCAGCACTCGCCGCCCAGGGCGGCACGGAGTTTCGCGTAGACGAGTTTGTCGGCGACCGCGTGCTCGAGGCGGAGCCGCAGCGGCGCACCGCCCGTGTCCTGGGCCTCGCTGTACGCCACCGCCGTGGCCTCGGCGAAGTCGAAGATCCGTTTCTGCAGGCCGCCACCGGACGCCGCTTTGCGGGCCGCACCGTCCCGCACCTTCTCGAACACGCGGGGAACACCGAGGATGGTGTTGGGCCGGAAACGCTCGAATTCATCCGTGACCGTGCCGAAGTCGGACCAGTGCGCCTGCGTCGCGCCGCCTTCGAACATCGCCAGCGACACCGCCCGCGCCAGCACGTGCGCCAGCGGAAGGAACGTCAGCACCCGGTTGCCCGGTCGGGCGACGTCGCCGATCGGCGCCGCGAGCAACGACCGCACCTCCGACAGGAAGTTCCGGTGGGTGAGGATGCAGCCCTTGGGACGGCCCGTGGTGCCGGACGTGTACACGAGTGACGCGAGGTCGTTGGCGGTCAGCGCCACCACCCGCTTGAACACCTCGGAATCGTCGATCGACAACCCGTCCTTGATGAGCGTGCCCACCGCGTCCTCGTCGATGGTGAGGATGCGCTTCAGCGTGTAGGGGATGCCACCACCCTCGAAACTCGACGCGTGGGCCGGGGTCTCCACGAGCGCCGCGACGGCCCCCGAATCCTCGATGATCCACCGGATCTGGTCGTGGGAGGAGGAGTCGTAGATGGGGACGGACGCCGCGCCCGCCGCCCAGATCGCGTAGTCGAGCAGCGACCATTCGAATCTGGTCGACGACAGCAGTGCCACCCGGTCGCCGGGGCGGACCCCGTTGGCGATCAGACCCTTCGCGACCCCGGTGACGAGTGCGCCGAAGTCCTTGGCCGTCACGTCGACCCACCCGCCGGACTCCGGACGCGTGTACATCACCCGATCCGGGTAGCTCTCGGCGTGCGCGAACACCCGGAGCACGGCGTTCTCGTGGTCCGACACGCTGAACGTCGGAGCGCTGGTGTACTCACGCACGGGTGCCGTCTCCGATGCTGTCGTCGGTGTCGCCGCCCTGGCGGAACTTGCGGAGGTGCCGGGCGAACGCGGCGATCTCGCCGTCCGACCACGAGGCCACCCGGTCGCGGACCTCCTCCACCCGGCGGGCGTCCGCGCCGGCCAGCACCGCGACGCCGACGTCGGTGAGGCTCAACGGGTGACCGCTGCGGAGCGGTCCCGGCTCGGCGTGCACCCAGCCCTCGTCGATGCAGCCCCGGAGTTGACGCGACACGGTGGAGCGGTGCACGCCGAACGCGTCCGAGATCTGGGTGGCCCGGCAACCCGGATTGCGGGCGACGAACGAGAGCAGCGAATGTTGAGCGAACGTCGGGGATCCGACGGGAGGGCGGTCACCAGCGACCAGTTGGCGGACGAGGCGGACGAGTTCGTCATGGACGGCCACCACGCCCGATGCGGGCGTTTCCTCCGGCTCGGCCTCGTTGTGTTGCACACTGCAACTGTATCCGACCACCCTGGCGTCGACCACCCGCACCCCCGATTCCCGTTGTCCTTCGCTCGACTCACGTTCTGCCCATACTGCTACCGATGCTCCGAAAATTCATTCGGCCGCAAACGTCACACGGTCACGATTGGAGAACGCTTTTCGTGCACCGCTACCGATCGGACAACGGCCGGCGCCGGAAAATCCGTTGCGGCCTGCGGCCCGGCCGATGCACTGTGTGCGCATGCTGATCAGACGCGAGAATGCAGGCGATGTCGACGCGGTGGCCGAGGTGCACCGGCAGGCCTTCGACGGCGACGCTCCCGTCGAGGTCGGACTCGTCACCCTGTTGCGGTCGAGCGGCGCGTGGATTCCGCACCTGGCCCTCGTCGCCGAGATCGACGGAGCCGTCGTCGGCCACGTCTGCCTGACCCGCGCGACCGTCGACGCCACGGACGTACTCGCACTCGGCCCGATCGGCGTCCTCCCCGGTCGCCAGCGC
Source organism: Rhodococcus sp. T7 (assembly GCF_009872365.1). Taxonomy (NCBI): domain Bacteria; kingdom Bacillati; phylum Actinomycetota; class Actinomycetes; order Mycobacteriales; family Nocardiaceae; genus Rhodococcus; species Rhodococcus sp. T7. The sequence goes on along the minus strand of NZ_WXYH01000040.1, from coordinate 14,006 downwards.
GCCGGTGTGGGTTCGGCGCTGATGCACGCCGTGCTCGGCGCCGCCGACGCCAGGGACGAACCGCTCGTCGCGCTGCTCGGTCACCTCGACTACTACCCGCGGTTCGGCTTCGTCTCCGGAACGTCGGCCGGGATCGAGCCGGACCAGCCGTCGTGGTCGTCCCACTTCCAGGTACGCCGGCTCGCATGCTGGGATCCGTCCATCACCGGCACGTTCCGGTACGCCGCGCCCTTCTACGACCTGTGACGTCGAATCCGCTGGTAGTTTGATGTTGAACATGTCACGGGGGTGAGCTGGAACCGAGGTAGGGAAACGATGGAGAACGCGGCCGACGGCGCCAGGGCAGGCGAGCCTGTGGATGCGTCCGTCACGACGACCATCGTCCGCCGGGTCCTCCGCGGCTGCGACGAGGAGTTCGCCGACTGGATTCAGACCGGGCTCGGCCTCGCCCGGCTGTTCCCCGGGTTCCTCGGCGGCGGGTGGCTCAAGGAGAGCAGCACCTCCGATGTCTGCGTGATCGTGCTGAAGTTCGAAACCCAAGCCGCACTCGACAACTGGTTGACGTCCTCACTGCGAAACGGGTGGCTCAGGACCGGCGGCAACATCGCGGTCGAGGCACCGAACGAGCCGGCGTCGAACGTGGAGAGCCTGTTCGAGCGTCCCCGGCTCTGACGAACCGCCGTCAGGCGGACTCCCCCGGGATCGGCGCGCCCGACGGCATCCCCTCCCCCAGGTAGGTCTGATAGAACGGCCGCCAGTCCGCGGACGCATCACGGCGATGACCGGGAGTGTCCGCCCCGTCGAGGTGCCGGTCGAGGTCGGCGAGACACACACTCCACCCGGCCGCGTTCCTGGCCGCCGTGTTGCGGACCTCGAGAACGTTCACGAGCGTCAGTGCGCACCCTTCCGCGGTCGGCTCGACCTCGAAGTGGATCTCGTCCCCGCCCCAGGTGAACGCCAGGGTGCACGGCGCGCCGTAGACGAGGACCGTCCCCGTCTCGGGGTCGCTGTGCGGGTCCGGGAAGAATTCGATGTCGCCGCCGGCGTAGGTGTCGAGCCGGACCCGTGACGGAAACCAGCGCTCGAGTTCGTCCGGCTCCGACACGGCCTCCCACAGCCTCTGAACGTCGAACGGGTACGTGCACCGGAACCGCACGGCGGGACGACCCTTGAACTCGAAATACCTTCCGTGGATCACCGGCCCACTCCTCGCTGTCGCACCTGACGACAGCTTGACACGGGAGGCCGCCGTCCACACCGAAGTTGGCGGACAATTCCGCGCCCCTCCTCCCTTCCTGTCGGACAACTCCCCTACGGTGACGGAGTGACGTCGCCTTGGTCGGAGGGACAGGTCGCATCGGTGGCCCCCGATGCCGGCTCCCTCGCTGCCGCGACAAAGCTGTCGGCCTCGTGGTCGCAGACGGGCGGCAACGGCGACGCACTGTGGGGACTGTGCCAAGGCAGCGGCAAGAGCCCCTACCGATCGGTGGTCGACCTCACCGGTCCGGCGTACCACTGCTCGTGCCCGAGCCGGAAGTTTCCGTGCAAGCACGCGCTCGGACTACTGCTGATCTGGTCGCAGGGCAGCGTTCCGGAGCAGTCCGAACCGCCCGAGTTCGCGAACGACTGGCTGAGCCGGCGGGCCGGGCGGGCCGCCGCGGTGCGCACCGCGGCGGCACCGGTCACCACGGCGTCGGGCGCCAAATCCGCGGAGCGCCGGGCCGAGCGGGTGGCGGCGGGCCTCGACGAACTCGACCTGTGGCTCACCGACCAGATCCGGGGCGGCCTCGGCGCGGCCGACATCTCGGCGTCCGCGTTCGACGCCATCGCGGCCCGCATGGTCGACGCGCAGGCGCCCGGGATCGCGTCCACCCTGCGCCGCCTTCCGATCGTCGTGGCCACCCGGGCCGACTGGCCGGACCGGTTGCTCCGCGAATACGCCAGGCTGCACCTTCTCGTCGTCGCCCATCGCCGACTGAGCGAACTGCCGGAACCGTTGCAGGCGTCGGTGCGTTCGCACGTCGGCTACCCGGTGGCCACCGACAGCGTGCGCGGCGAGCCGGGAGTCCGCGACCGGTGGATGGTGCTGGGCATGCAGACCACCGAGGAGAAGCGCCTCTTCACCCGCAAGGTGTGGTTGCTCGGCCGCGACCACGGTCGCCGCGCGATCCTCCTGGACTTCGCGCACGGCTCCGCCCACTTCTCGACGGTGATCCCGCCGCTCGGATCGCTCGTCGACGCCACCCTGCACTTCTACCCCGGCGCCGCGCCGCTGCGCGCCCAGTTCGGCGACACCCACCAGACGCCCGAACCGTTCACCACGGTCGCACCGAGCGACATCGACACCGCACTCGACGACTTCGCCGCCGCGGTCGGGGCCGACCCGTGGATCCGCTCGTGGCCCGCCCTGCTCACCGGTGTCACCCCGGCATACGACGGCGGAAGCTGGTTCGTCGTCGACGGGCAGGGACGCGCACTGCCGCTGTCCGGCGAGGATCCGGTCCTGTGGCGGCTGCTCGGAATGTCCGGCGGCAGTCCCGTCACCGTGTTCGGGGAGTGGACCAGCGACTCCCTCGTTCCCGTGTCGGTGTTCGACCGCGGCGACGTGTACCCGCTCGTGGCCGGCCCGCCGTCGACCGCGAGGAGTCGGCGATGAGCGAACTCCTGTCCGCCGCCCTGCTCGGCACGGCACGATCCGCCCCCTCGTTCGAGGGTCTGGCCACCGGCGAACTGGCGCAGTCGGTCGGCGGCGACCCGGCGGAGACCCTGCTGGGCGCGGCCGCACTCGAAAACGCATACCGCGACGGCGGAGTCGCCGCCGCCACCCGCGTACTGCCCGCGCCCGCCGAGGACGATCCGCGGCTGCAGTTGCCGCCCGCGTCCGCCGCGCACCTGATGCAGTTGCTCGCCGCCAAGTCCTGGACCCTCACCGAGTGGTTCGCGGTGGTCGCCGAGCGGGGATACCGCGCGCCCGATCATCTCGTCGCCGACCTGATGGCGGTGGCACGCACGAACGACACCCACCGCGAGAGCATCCTGCGATTGGCAGGCCCCCGCGGTCAGTGGCTCGCGGCGCAGAACCCGGACTGGTCGATGCTGGTCCGGCGGTCCGATCGCACCGACGTGTGGACGCACGGCGCGCACCAGGAACGGCTGCTGTGGCTCACGACGATGCGGGCGGTGAACCCGGCGATCGCGATGGCCGAATTGCGCCGCACCTGGGATACCGAACGGGGCGAGCACCGGGCGGCGTTCATCGCGGTCCTGGGCACCGGGCTCGGCGACGCCGACGCCGCCCTGCTCGAGCACGCACTCGACGACCGGCGGAAAGAGGTGCGTCAGCAGGCGGTCCAGTTGCTGCGCCAGCTGCCGAACTCCGCGTACGCCGAGCGGATGGGCGCCCGCGCCCGCGCATGGGTGCGGGTGGAGAAGAAGCCGCTGCGCACCCGTCTCGTGGTGAACATGCCCGGTTCCCTGGACGATTCGGCCCGTCGCGACGGAATCGAGGACGTCCACTTCAAGAACAAGGGAATCCGCAGCTGGTGGTTGCGGATGGTGGTCACCGCCGCCCCCCTGTCGGTGTGGGAAGGCATGATCGGCTCGGCCGCCGGCGCGTTGGAGATCCGGATCGAAGACCAATGGCGGGAGGTGATGATGGAGGCGTGGACCAACGCCACCGTGCTCCAGCGCAATCCGCGCTGGGCGTCCGCCCTGCTGCACCGCGAGGGGCGCAAGACCGAGCGTCGCGTGGTGCCGATCGTCCCCGCCCGCGAACGGCTCGCCTACATTCTGTCGGGCCACGCCGACAGCTACCTGCTGGGCGTCGACGGCGCCGCGCTGTTCGAGGGGCTGCCCCACCCGTGGCCGCTCGACCTCGCCGAGCGGGTGATCGCCCGCCTCGAGGACGTGGCCGGGCGGCACGCCGAGACCGGCAAGGACCTCGGGCAGTTCTCCAGGCACAGCCACTACTCGACCCTCCGCAGCGCGGAAACGCACTTCCCGTTCGCTGCGGCGCCGCTGCTCCGGACGGCCGCCGAACGCACCCGCGACCCGGGCTGGCAGCAGGCGTTCGCCACCGTCGCCGCCAACATCGACCATCGCAGAACAGTCCTGAAGGAGCTCGAGTGACCGAGATCGCGGCCGTCCCGGCCGACCTGCTACGACCCCACGCCGAGCAGGCCTACGCCGACGAACTCGCCGCCCTCGCCGCGCAGGACACCCGGCCCCGGCCACCGTCGTGGAAGTTGTCGCCGTGGGCGGTCGTGACGTACCTGCTCGGCGGCGAACTCGACGACGGCACCGTCATCACCCCCAAATACGTCGGTCCCCGGCGGCTGATCGAGGTAGCGGTCGCGACACTCGCCACCGACCGCGCCCTGCTTCTGCTCGGCGTGCCCGGGACGGCCAAGACGTGGGTGTCCGAACACCTGTCGGCGGCGGTGTCCGGCGAGTCGACCCTGCTCGTCCAGGGAACGTCGGGCACACCCGAGGAGGCCATCCGGTACGGCTGGAACTACGCGAGGCTCCTCGCCGAGGGACCCACCGCGGGCGCACTCGTTCCGTCCCCGGTCATGACGGCGATGCAGGGCGGGCGGATCGCGCGGGTCGAGGAGCTGACCCGCATTCCCGCCGACGTGCAGGACGCGCTCATCACCGTGCTCTCGGAGAAGACACTGCCGATCCCCGAACTGGGCACCGAGGTTCAGGCCACCCGGGGTTTCAACCTGATCGCCACCGCCAACGACCGCGACCGCGGCGTCAACGACCTGTCGTCCGCGCTGCGCAGGCGTTTCAACACGGTCGTCCTGCCCCTGCCCGCCAGCGAGGAGGACGAGGTCGCCATCGTCGCGCGGCGGGTCGAGCAACTCGGGTCCTCGCTGGAACTGCCGGAGGTCCCGGCGACGGACGACGAGATCCGGCGGGTGGTCACCGTGTTCCGGGAACTGCGATCCGGCGCCACCGGCGACGGCCGCACCAAGCTGAAGTCCCCGTCCGGAACGCTGTCGACGGCGGAGGCGATCTCCGTGGTGACCAACGGACTCGCGCTCGCCGCGCATTTCGGTGACGGGGTGCTCCGTCCCTCCGACGTCGCCGCGGGAATCCTCGGATCCGTGGTGAAGGACCCGGTGGCCGACCGGGTGGTGTGGACCGAATACCTCGAGGCCGTGGTCCGCGAGCGGGAGGGCTGGGCCGACTTCTACCGGGCGTGCCGCGAGGTCACCGGGTGACCACCAGGGCGATGAGCCCGCCGGCGGGCGACGTCCGTGTCTTCGGCATCCGCCACCACGGGCCCGGTTCCGCACGATCGGTGCGTCGCGCGCTCGACGAGTTCGTCCCCGACGCCGTCCTGATCGAAGGGCCCGCGGACGCCGATCCGCTGGTCGCGTTGACCGCGTCCGACACCATGGAACCTCCGGTGGCGCTGCTTGCGTATGCCACCGGCGAACCCCGAACGGCGGCGTTCTGGCCGTTCGCTGTGTTCTCCCCGGAGTGGCAGGCGCTGTCGTGGGCGGCCGGGCGCGGCGTCGAGGTGCGCTTCTGCGACCTTCCGGCCGCCAACACCCTCGCCGCCGACCTCGCCGAGTCCCGTTCCGAGGATCCGCTGGCGGCGCTGGCCGCGGCGGCCGGCTACGACGACACCGAACGCTGGTGGGACGCCGTCATCGAATCCGGTTCGGGCGCAGACTCGTTCGACGCGATCACCGACGCCATGACCGCGCTGCGGGACACCGTCGAACTCGACGAACCCACAAGCAGGCGCGAGGCGTACATGCGCCAGACCCTGCGGAAGGTGATCAAGGGCGGCGCCTCGCGGATCGCGGTGGTGTGCGGCGCCTGGCACGCCCCGGCACTCGCCGGTCCCCTCGGGCCGGCCGCCGCGGATGCACGAATCCTCAAGGGAATCCCCAAGATCAAGACCTCGCTGACGTGGGTGCCGTGGACGCATTCGCGGCTGTCCACGGCGTCCGGATACGGCGCGGGCATCACCTCCCCCGGCTGGTACCACCACCTGTTCACCGCCCCGGACCGCACGATCACCCGATGGCTCACGAAGGTCGCGCGGGTGCTGCGGGACGAGGACCTTCCGGTGTCGAGTGCGCACGTCATCGAATCCGTCCGTCTCGCAGACACGTTGGCCGCGTTACGGGCGCGGCCGCTGGCCGGTCTCTCCGAGGTCACCGAGGCGACCCGCGCCGTGATGTGCGACGGGGACGACGTTCTGCTCGACTTGATCACGCGTCGTCTCGTCGTCGGCGAGGCCCTCGGCGCCGTCCCGGACGACACCCCGACGGTTCCCCTCGACGCCGACCTCCGTGCCCGGGCGAAGACGCTGCGGCTCAAGCAGCAGGCCGCCGAGAAGACCATCGACCTCGATCTCCGCCGGGACAACGACGTCGCGCGGTCCCGGCTGCTGCACCGACTGCAGATCCTCGGTGTCGACTGGGGCACCCCGGCCGAGAGTGAAGTCCGCGGCACCGGCACGTTCCGTGAGACGTGGTCGCTCACCTGGCAACCCGAACTGGCGGTGTCGATCATCGAGGCGTCGCTGTGGGGCACCACCGTCGAGGCCGCAGCCACGGCGAAGGTGCGTGAGGAAGCGGCGGCCCGCGACGTCTCCCTCGCCCGGCTCACCGGACTGCTCGAGCAGGCGCTGCTGTCGGATCTCGGCGACGCCCTGGCCGAACTGTTGCGCGCGCTGGAGACCGCGGCCACGCTCGACCACGACGTCATGCACCTGATGGACGCGCTGCCCGCGCTCACCCGCACCCTGCGGTACGGCGACGTCCGCGGCACCGACGTCTCGTCGCTCACCCGCGTCACCGACAGCCTGCTCGTCCGCATCTGCGCGGGACTGCCGTCGGCGCTGTCCGGCCTGGACGACGACAGCGCCCTCGACCTACGCCGCGCCGTCGACGACGTCCACGCGGCGGTGATGCTGCGGGACGACGACCGTGCGTCGGCGCGGTGGCTCGACACGCTCACCGGCCTCGTCGACCGCAGCGACGTGAACGGCCTCGTGATCGGGCGCATGGTCCGGCTGCTCCGCGACGCGGGCGCCGTCAACGAAACCGAGGCCGCCACCCGGCTGTCGCGGGCGCTGTCCGTCGGCGCCGAACCGGCCGCCAAGGCCGGGTGGGTCGACGGCTTCCTCGGCGGCGGAGGCCTGCTGCTGGTCCACGACCGGCAGCTGCTGCGCCTGCTCGACGGGTGGGTGTCGGGGCTGCGCGAGCAGGATTTCGTCGACGTGCTGCCGCTGCTGCGGCGCACATTCGGCAGCTTCGAGACCGGGGAACGCCGAGCCATCGGACAGTCCGTGGAGGGCGGCTCCACGGCCGATGCTCCCGCCGAGGTCGATGCCCGGCGCGGCACCGTCGCGATCCGCACCGTCGCCGACATCCTGGGGGTGACGTCGTGACCGAAGACGCGGAACGGCTACGACGGTGGCGGCTGCTGCTCGGCAACGCCGCCGAAGAATCCACCGGCGGACTGGCGTCGAAAACGGACGCGGCGATGGACGGCGCACTGGCCGCGCTCTACGACACCAGCAGTGAGGGGTCGAAGAGCCGCCGCCGCACTGCGGGTCTCGGCGGATCGGCGCCGAAGGTCGCGCGCTGGCTCGGCGACATCCGCACCTACTTCCCGAGCAGCGTCGTGCAGGTGATGCAGAAGGACGCCATCGACCGGCTCGGCCTCACTCAGCTGCTCCTCGAACCAGAACTGCTCGACGCCGTCGAACCGGACGTCCACCTCGTCGGCACCCTGCTGAGCCTGAACCGGGTGATGCCCGAGACCAGCAAGGCCACCGCCCGGATGGTCGTCGAGAAGGTGATCCGGGAGGTCGAGGACCGGATCGCGCAGAAGACCAGGACCGCCGTCACCGGTGCACTGAACCGCTCGGCCCGCATCACCAATCCCCGGTACCGCGATATCGACTGGAATCGCACGATCCGCGCCAACCTCGCGCACTACCTGCCCGAGCACAAGACGGTGGTGCCGGAGCGGTTGATCGGCTACGGCCGCCGCTCGCAGGCCGTGCACCGCGACGTCGTCCTCGCCATCGACCAGTCCGGCTCGATGGCGTCGAGCGTCGTGTACGCGTCCGTGTTCGGAGCGGTGCTCGCGTCGATGCGCGCGCTGAAGACGTCGCTGGTCGTGTTCGACACGGCGGTCGTCGACCTCACCGACAAGCTGTCCGATCCCGTCGACGTGCTGTTCGGCACGCAACTCGGCGGCGGCACCGACATCAACCGGGCAATCGCCTACAGCCAGTCACTGATCGACAGGCCGGCGGAATCGTTGTTCGTGCTGATCTCGGACCTGTACGAGGGTGGGATACGCGCGGAGATGCTGCGCAGGATGGCGGCGATGAAGAACGCCGGCGTCCAGGTGGTGGTGCTGCTCGCGCTGTCCGACGACGGCGCCCCGTCGTTCGATCACGACAACGCGGCGGCCCTCGGCGCGCTCGGCATTCCCGCGTTCGCCTGCACGCCGGACAAGTTCCCGGAACTGCTGGCGCTCGCACTCGAACGCGGCGACATCGGCAGGTGGGCGGACGGTCTCCAGCAGGGGTGACGGCGGGGTCAGCCGGCAGCCATCCGGCGCTCGCTGTGCAGTTCGGGATGCGCGTCGGCGCGGATCCTGAGCAGGACCAGGCCGGACACCGACGCGACGATCAACGACGCGACCGTCCACGGGACGTGCAGTTCGGAGATCCCGACTCCCGCACCGACGAGTCCCACGACGAGCAGGCTCCACATGATCGCTTTGACTGGACCGGACCCCATGACAACGCTCCTTCACCGAGATACGTACATCCCCCGTGAGTTCTGATGTGCGCGCAGAACGTTAGCTGCGTCACACGGGGGTCCTCGTGCGACACGTCGAAAACGCTCTTTCCGATACCAATCCGAGACCTTCGCCCGTGAGTACTTGTTAACCGCGGGCGGTTAACAAGTACTCACGGGCGAAGCTAGATGATGCTGACGGTGCCCTGGGTCGTCGCCGCCGCGAGCACCCGCAGGTGGTCGTCGGAGCCGCCGAGGGTGTGCTCGATCGCGGTCAGCCGGCTCACGTAATGCCCGACCGGGTACTCGGCGGTCATGCCGATGCCGCCGTGCATCTGGATCGCTTCCTGCCCGATCGTGCGGGCCGACCGGCCGATCTGCAGCTTGGCGCGGGACGCGACCACCGGGTCCACTGTTCCGTCGGCCAGCGACATCGTCGCGTACAAACTCATGCTGCGGGCCAGTTCCAGCAGCACGTACATGTCGGCCGCGCGGTGGGTGAGGGTCTGGAACTTCGCGATCGGGACGCCGAACTGCTTTCGCGTCTTCAGGTACTCGGTCGTCAGCCGCAACGCCTCCTCCATCGCGCCGACGGCCTCCGCGCACAGTGCCGCCTGCGCCCGGATGTGCGCGCCCTCGATCGCCGAAGACGCGTCGCCGCCCTCACCGAGCGGCTCGGCCGGGGTACCGGACAGTTCCACCTGTGCGGCCCGCAGTCCGTCGTGGGTCGCATAGGCGGTGCGGGTCAGACCGGTGGCGTCGCCGTCGACGAGGAACAGTCCGACCCCGCCGTCCGGGAGAGCAGCACTGACGACCAGAGTGTTCGCGCTGCCGCCGTGCGGAACCGGATTCTTCGTACCCGTCAGGGTCCACGCGTCGCCGTCCTTCGTCGCCGTCGTGGACACCCGGCCCGACGGCCAGCGCACGCCCGGTTCCCGATCGGCGAAGGCCAGCAGGAGGTTGCCCTCGGAGACGTCCGGGAGAATCCGGCGACGCTGCTCGGCGCTGCCGGCCGCAGCGATCAGGCCGCCGGGCACGAGCACGGCGTCGAGGACGGGTTCAGGCGCGAGACGACGGCCGATCTCGGTCATCACCGATGCCACCTCGACAGGTCCGGCGCCCATTCCGCCGTCTTCTTCGTCGAAGCTCAGACCCAGCAGACCCACCTCGGCGAGTTGCTTCCACACCTGCGGGCTCCACCCCTGCTCGGTGTCGGTGACGGCGTTGCGCTTCTCCGCGTCGTAGCTGCGGCCGAGCAGTTCACGGGTGGTGTCGCGCAGCAGTTTCTGTTCGTCGGTCAGTTCGAAGTCCATGTCACGCCCTCACAATCCGAGGATCGAGGAGGCGATGATGCTGCGCTGCACTTCGCTCGATCCGCTGTAGATGGAAACCTTGCGGTAGTTCAGATACGTCGGTGCCGTCCGCTGCGCCCAGAGCGGTGAGGAGATGCCGTCACCGGCGGCGAAGGGAAGCGAGTCGGGGCCCGCCACGTCGGTCAGCAGCTCGAGGGTCGCCTGCTGCAGTTCGGACCCGCGCAGCTTCAGCAGCGACGACGCCGGGTTCGGCTTGCCGTCGGCCGAACTCGCCACCACCCGCAGCTGGGTGAGCTCGAGCGCGATGATCTCGTTCTCCAGTTCCGCGATGCGGGCCGCGAACAACGGGTCGTCGAGCAGCGTCCCCTCGCCGACCGAGATCTCCGCGGCGCGCTTCTTCGCCTGCGCGAGCCGGACCTTGGAGAATCCCAGGCGGGTGACGCCGGCGCGCTCGTTGCCGAGCAGGAACTTGGCGTAGCTCCAGCCCTGGTTCTCCTCACCCACGAGATTGTCGGCGGGCACGCGCACGTCCTCGAAGAAGACCTCGTTGACCTCGTGGCCGCCGTCGATCAGCTTGATCGGGCGCACCGTGACGCCCGGCGTCTTCAGGTCGACGAGGATGAACGAGATGCCGGCCTGCTTCTTGGGGGCGTCCGGGTTGGTGCGGGCGAGGACGAAGATCCAGTCGGCGTGCTGCGCGAGGGTGGTCCACGTCTTCTGGCCGTTGATCACGTAGTCGTCGCCGTCGCGGACGGCGCGGGTCTTCAGCGATGCCAGGTCGGAACCGGCCTCGGGCTCGGAAAATCCCTGGCACCACCAGATGTCGAGGTTGGCGGTCGCGGGAAGGAACTTCTCCTTCTGCTCTTGCGAACCGAACGCCGCGATGACGGGGCCGACCATGCTGGTGTTGAACGCGAGCGGCTCGGGCACCGACGCGAGCTGCAGCTCGTCGAGCCAGATGTGCTTCTGCACCGGCGTCCAGTCGCGGCCGCCCCACTCGACCGGCCAGTGCGGCGTCGCGAGCCCGTTGGCGTTCAGAATCCGCTGAGACTCGATGAAGCCTTCTTTCCCCACTTCTTCGCCCCGCGCATACCGCTCGCGGATCTCCGCCGGAATCTGCGTGGTGAAGAACGTTCGCATCTCGTCGCGGAACGCCAGCTCCTCGTCGGTCAAGGCCAGATTCATCGGAATTCCTTCGCACTCGAGGTCGGATTCATGTTGTGTTTCCCGACGGTACCCCCACCTCCCGCGGGACACCACGACCTCCCTAGTTGTAGTCAGTTTGACCACGTCGGTGATACGGTCCCGTAGTCACTACGACTACAAGGAGTTCCCGTGATCGCACTACTCGTCGACTGGCTGAATTCGGCCGCGGTGACGTCGTTCGGGACGACGACCAGCTGGGCCGAAGTGCTCGGTTTCGCGTCGGGCGCGGTGTGCGTCTGGCTCGTCGCCCGGCAGTCCGCCTGGAACTGGCCGATCGGAATCGCGAACAACCTGGTCTGGATCCTGCTGTTCTACGCGGCCGGACTCTTCGCGGACTCGGCCCTCCAACTGGTCTACATCGCGCTCGCCGCGGCCGGGTGGATCCGGTGGATCCGCGGTCGCGCCGGCAACCCGTTGCCCGTCACCGGGACGTCGCGGGAAGAGTGGCGGTTGCTCGCCGTGGCCGGCATCATCGGCACCGCCGCCCTGACCATGCTCCTGCACACGGCGACGTCGTCCACGGTCCCGTTCTGGGACGCCGTCACCACGGCCCTCTCGCTGCTGGCCACCTGGGGACAGGTGAACAAACGCTGGGAATCGTGGCTGCTGTGGATTGCGGCCGATCTCGTCTACGTCCCGCTCTACCTGCACAAGGGTCTGACGCTGACGACCCTGCTGTACGTCGGTTTCCTCGTGCTCTGCGTCCGCGGTCTCCTCGAGTGGCGCCAGTCTTCGGGACTGCCCGCCCTCGCGACCACCGCGGGCCGGTGACCGACATGCACGACCACACACTCGTGATCGGAAAGTTCTATCCCCCGCACGCCGGGCACCACCTGCTGATCCAGGAGGCGGCGCGGGTCGCCGCCCGGGTCACGGTGGTGGTGATGGCGTCCCGGGCCGAGTCGATTCCCTTGGCGGACAGAGTGTCCTGCCTCGCCGAGTCTCATGCACGGGACCGCACGGTGACCGTGACCGGAATCGCGTGCGACGCCCCGATGGACCTCGCGTCGCGACCGGTGTGGGCCGCGCAGGTGGCGTGCATGCGCGCCGCGGTGCGACAGGTCACCGGCATCGCCGTCGACGTGGTCGTGTCGAGTGAGAAGTACGGCGACGAACTCGCCCGCTGGTTCGACGCCGTCCACGTCCCCGTCGACCCCGAGCGGGTCCGGTTCCCGATTTCGGGAACCGGCTGTCGAGGCGACCTCGCCGGCAACTGGGAACACCTGGATGCGCCCGCGCAGGCGCTGCTGACCACCCGGATCGTGGTGCTCGGCGCGGAATCCACCGGCACCACCACCGTCAGTCACGCACTGGCGCAGCGCTTCCGCGCCCGCGGCGGGATCTGGCGGCGCACGCACTGGGTGCCCGAATACGGTCGTACGGCAACCGCCGACAAGCTGGCGACAGCCCGCGCCACCGACGCGTCCGCCGGCGTCGACGACCTCGTCTGGACCGGGCAGGATTTCGCCGACATCGCCCGCATCCAGAACGAGTGGGAAGAGGCGGGAGCGCGGTCGGGGTCGCCCCTGACGATCTGCGACACCGACGCAGAAGCGACGACCGTGTGGGAGCGGCGCTACCTCGGCTCCGGCAGCACCCGCGCGCTCGACCACCGGCCGGGGCGCCACGCCCTGTACCTCATTACCGACCACGTCGGTGTCCCCTTCGTGCAGGATGGGTTGCGGGACGGAGAGTCGATCCGGGAGGAGATGACAGAGTGGTTCGTCGACGCACTCACCGCCGCCGGACGGTCGTGGGTGATGCTGACCGGGAGCCGGGCAGAGCGCCTCGACCTCGCGACGCAGGTCACTGAACAGGCACTCGCCCACCGATCGACGTTCGCCGCACCGCTGGGAGGCTGACAGGTGTACGACGCATCCGACTACCCACCGTTCGCCGTGACCGTCGATCTCGCGATGTTCACGCTGCGCGCCTCCTCGCTGTCGGTCCTGCTGGTGCGGCGGGGCGAGGAGCCGTTCCGGGGGATGCCCGCGCTGCCCGGCGGTTTCGTCCACGCCGACGAATCGGCGGAGGTCGCGGCGCGACGCGAACTGGCGGAGGAGACCGGACTCGACAGCTTTCCCGGTCACCTCGAACAGTTGGCGACGTACAGCGAGCCGGGCCGCGACCCGCGCATGCGGGTCGTGTCGGTGGTGTTCGTGGCGTTCGCGCCGAATCTGCCGGAGCCGTCCGCCGGTTCCGACGCCGCCGACGCCTATTGGATGCCGGTCGAGGACGCGTCCCGCGAGTCGCTGGCGTTCGACCACGCGCAGATCCTCGCCGACGCCCTCGAGCGGGTGCGGTCGAAACTCGAATACACCACGTTGGCAACCCATTTCGTCGAGTCCCCGTTCTCGATCCGGGACCTCCAGACGGTGTACGAGGCCGTGTGGGACGTGACGTGGGACCGCGCGAACTTCCGACGCAAGGTCCTGGGGACGCGCGGATTCGTCGAACCCGTCGAGGGCGTGGCCGACGCCGCGTCCACGGGCGGCAGGCGCGCCCAGCTGTACCGGCCCGGCGACGCCACCACCCTGCACCCGCCGATCCCCCGCCCGTGAGTACTTGTCATCCCTGAAAAGGGGGTGGGTAGTCAAGTGCTGGCATCTGGGTGTTTTGGTTTCGGGGCCTGTGGGTGGACGGCGTCGATCCGGGCCGCGGGGCGGGACGCAGCGCCCGCAGCGTCAGCGAGGACGAACGG
>NZ_WXYH01000004.1:0-29110 GCF_009872365.1 Rhodococcus sp. T7 | reverse complement strand
ACTCTCCTCGGTCGGGTGATGTGATTGCGACTGACCACCCCGACCAGTTCCGCCAGCTGAGGCGAACGGCGGACCGAGGCGGTCGGACTGGTCTGGCACCCGGATGTTGAGTATGCCCAGCGCGCGCTGGAGGATGACACCCACCGCGCCAGCTGTCGCCGGGTCGATCCCGTCTCGGGCACAGGCGTCTACGCACTGGCAACACACGTTTATGTAATGCGTGAGCGCGGTTGTGTCCAGCCTCGCTGCCGAGCGCTCGACCACGCCTGGCAGCGCATCGAGGTGCAGAAGAAGCCGCCGGAGCGCCGGACCGTTTTTTTCGGCTGCCACGCCGTAGTCCGCCAACTCTGCTGTAGAAAGAGCCGTGATTGTGCGAACCACAAGGGCGAATTTAGGCAGGCTTCGCCGCCACACGTCAGTAGGGTCGAACACAATGTCCCGATCGGCCCGGATACTGAGGAAGTGATACTTCAGCAAACCAATAGCCAGCAGTTCTGCCGCCTCTAGGCCATGTGAGCTGAGCCTCGTCATCAAGTCGTCGATGACCGCGTCAGCGAGCAACGCGGTGCCCTCTCGTGAGCTCACCTTCCCCTCGGGCGTCCGGACCATTCCGAAGTACAGCGGCTCAACCCGCCCTGCCCACTCGTACCCGAAAATAGACAGTGCTCGGAGTGCAGCGTCGTACCGGGCCTTCCAATGGTGGCCTAGCAGGTCGACCATCCGGTCAGTGTTCCCCGCCTCGCCACGCGGAATCATCACGGCGCATCCCCGCGTGTAGACGGTCTGCGTGCCATCCTGCCGCAGGAAGGTAAGCTCCCCCATGTTCAAGTCATCGAGATCGATATATACCGAGCCATCCGGTCGGCGGGCGCAGTGGCCGGCCACGAGCGCCCGTTCAACCATCTCGCGCCCGAGGTCGAGCACCTCACTCTCCCTGATGACCACGTCGAAGCGCGTGCCAATCCGCCTGTACGTGCACCCGATACCCTCCTCAGCCCAGGCTGCCGCCCGCAATACCTCGCGCGCGGCAGCGCAATCGCCGGCCTCCATTCGGCCGAGCAATTGCGCCGCCTCTCGCTCTAGTTCGGTCCGTATGTCGGTCTGGACCCCGTCGGCGTCACCAGGCTCGATCGAGCGTTTTGCACGCCCCGACTTAAGGGCGGCGTTCTCGGCATGGAAACGGGCGTAGAACGCGCCAACAAATCGGTCACCCCGCACACCCGCCGTGGCCGGAGTCGAAGCTCCCCCCCACCGCCGGTGTGCTACCACGGCATGACAGATGTGGATGCCCCAATCCGAGATGAACTCTGAACGCCGGACCCGATAACCCGTGGCCCCGAGCAGTCCGCTCACTGCCATGCCGAGGAAGTTATTGCGCAGATGACCGACGTGTAACGGCTTGTTAGCATTGGGATCTGAAAAGTTCACGTCAGCCGTGCGGTGCATTTTTACTATTCCGCCATAGACATGTCGATGAGCCAGCACGTATTCGGTAACTGTCCGGTGAAGGAAGTTGAAGTCCAGCTTCAAGTATGCGTTTGGACCCACCCACACCACAGCTTCCACCCCACCCGTACCTGCAACCGTGTCGACTTTCGGCCGAACAACGGCGTTAGTCGTGTCGCTGATGGTCAGCTTGACGTCGCCGAGAGCGGGCGGAACGGGATGGTAGATGTGCGGGTGGGCATCAGACTGCAGGCGCGGCGCAAGAGAATCCTCCAACACCGCTGCGATCGGACCACGCATGGAATCTCCTCGGTCAGACCCTTACCGAAGGCATAGAGACAGCGTACCTCTGAGACGCGCGGAAAATCCGGAGAATTCAAAGGTCACTTTCTGGCGCAAATAACCGGATACGCGTTCTGATTTTTTGCCACTTCTACGTCAACCATAAGGTTAGAAGCAACTTCACCGACCAAGTGGATCACTTTGGATCCACAAAGGTCCAGGAGTACTCCTCCCCCGTCTTTTACAGCCGATGCTGGCCAAACCACCTGAATGGCATCTTGAAATTTTGGGCCATTCCCCTTCGCCTTCTGGTCACGCACCCTCGGATGCCAACTAGAGGGAGAATGTTGGTGTTCAATTGCCCCAACCCAACACCACAGGACTCTCTCGTTCCCAGCCTAGTTTGACTATTCCGAGAGCCTCGAGCCGGAACAGCGCAGCCTGCCTGGGGTGAAGTCCTAACCAGCGGGCCGTGAACAACCTGATCCAGTGACCGTGGGCGACTATCAAGGCGGAACCAGCCGAGCTGTCGAGCAACTCACGGTGCAGTGAATCGACGCGGTATGTCATCTCTTCAAGCGTTTCACCATTCGGCACATCATCCGACCACACATTCCAACGCGGGTGACGGCGGCGGATTTCGGCAGTAGTGAGCCCCTCGTAGTCGCCGTAGTCACGTTCACGAAGCCGGTCATCAACTATAAATTCCTCACCGCTACACAAGAGTTGGGCCGTGCGTCGAGCCCTCGACAAGGGGCTGGACATGACCATGTCGAATGACATTCGCCGGATCCGATCACCAACTTCGATAGCCTCGAATTCGGCAGAGCTTAGGAGAGGAACGTCCATCCTTCCAGCAAACCGACCCTTGGTGCTCCACTCAGTCTTCCCGTGACGAATCAGCACAACAGTTTCAGGTCCTCGGTGGTTCTTTGATTCCGACATTCAATCAACCGCTTCAGTGTTCATCCTGGACACGGGACACGGGACACGGGACACGGGTGCGATTCGGCGAGGTCGACGATGGGCGCCTGGGGGGCCGTCGCCCTTGGGTGTCGCGGATCGGGGTGTCGTAGATGCGTGCGTTTCTTGCGGAGCGTGGTGAGTTGTGCCACGACGGTCCCGTTTCCCGCAGCGTTTCAAACGCGCGTTCAATCAAGTTTTTACGAGACGACCGTATGCCACAATGCCCGACAATCAAGCGCCAAACCGTAGTGTGTCGCAAAACCTGTCAAAAATGTCACTCTCCCGTCAACGAACATCAAGCTTCGTAGACCATGCGAATAACCAACTTACTAGTTGGCATAAGGTAGATTCTCGGCAACTTGGATTGGTTTCCTAGCCAGTGGATTTGGTGCAGTAACGTGCCACGATCCCGCTCGGTGTGCTGCTTACCCGTCGTCACGACGGCAGGTTGCAACAATCTGCGAGAAACTGGACGAGCCCACACTCTAGCGAACTGAATCTCCCTTGAAACCGTGGAGCATGCACAAATCACGCTTTGGCGCGACCACGATCCGACGGTGGAGACGACTGGACTAAGCGGTCGGATCGAGCGAGGCCCCGGTAAGTCCATCGATATCTGCCACCCGTCGCTCGTACTACACTGTCGAGTTTCAGATCAGCATCTCGCCATAAGCTCTCGAGAGCGTTGAAATCAACATCAGCCTCTCGTACCTCGTAGGTCGCGTCTTCCTTGGCCAAGTCGACTCGCGCCAATGCACCCTCTTGCACGGACGGGGTCCAGCTCGAAACGCCGCCCTTAATGAAGGCAACAAATGCTTCCAAAGAATCGAAGACCTCGGAATCCAGTGCACTGGGATCTGGAGCGGTACGTACCAATGCCGAAAAGAGACGCTGTCCGTCTGGATGACTGATGCTGATTTCGGTCGTGCCGTCAGATTGTGCAATGTCTGCTTTAACGAGAGGGATAGTGTCTTTCAAGATCATCGGAGCGAGATAGCTGATAGCGGAGTTGTCTGCGTTCCTATCCGTAATGTACACGGTCGGATTCGCCGTAGGCTTAGAAATGTCTACCGCACCGCAGCGATAGGCGCACGATATGGTTTTGATATTTTTAATATCCGCGAAAGGCGGTATAGGCCAAACGGTAATTCTGTCCAAGGCCAATACGCAGAATGAGGCAACGGACCACCCGTTGAACACTTGAGGTTTTAACCAGGTGGCGGGCAGGCGTTCGTCCAAGGCATCCGGTCTCAACCTAAAATTAAATATGAATCGCTCAACCAAGCGAGCATCCACAATACGAGGGATTGATAATATGTTCATCGAAACCACCTCTCAGCAATCACGAAGTAATTGGAAGTTCTTGATTTTCTGATCACGCATGCAATCGCCATGGTGCTCGCTGTTGGCACACTTGTGGTGAATGCGGCCTCCGTGCCCGACTTGTCTATAATAACCCGCTCGGAACGCAATGTGAACGCTCGGAATGTTATGCAGTGAGGTGTTCTCGTGCGCCCAGCAGTTAGGAGGTTGGTGGTTGGTTATCTCATCCCGGGGGCCTCCGGTTGCTAATAATGAGTTCTCGTAGGCTGTGCACATAGTCAGGGCTTCGCATCCCCACGAGCACATGGTCGATCCCTGCGTCGAGTAAGTAGGAACAAGCCGCCACCTGTAGCGGGTGACTGTCGGTCGCATCCAGGATCCGGCTGGCGTAAAGATCACGCCTGGTTGCCTCGGCCCGGTCGCTCATTCTCTTCTGGGCATTATCAAGAGCACGTCGATGAAGTCGAGCGAAAAGCCTCGCTTCAGCTTCAGGTATGTCGCCCTTGTAGAGTGCGCGCAGGAAGGTTTGGAGGAGTCCAAGGAAGAGCTCGTCGACTGCGTCGGTCGTCTCGATGTCAGCCCAGTGGTCGGCGACGTACTGGATTACTGGGAATTCTAGCGGTGTAGCTGTCGCTCCTGACCGCACGAGCTGTCCGCTCACTGCTTCAACACACATCGATAGCAGCCGCGAATCGTCATTAGTCGGCCTGTCCGCGTGGGATTCATAATTCGCTAGCCGTACGAGGCGGCCATCGACCAACGCATTCAGTGGCCGGTTGGCAAGAGTCGCAACACCTGCAGCTCGTGCTCGAACGGTCAGACTCGCGCCAGCCGGGTTGCACACGGCGTCTCGCTCGAGAAGGTTGCAGGGGAATTGGAGGAGTCGGAAATGATGGTGAGTGGCGGCATGCGCTGCCAGTGTGATGTACGACTCGAGGCCTAGCACCGGGTCGGGCGAAGTGGCGACGACATTCGAGCTGATCCCGTAGAATCGAATTTTCCCGAGGGAGACGCAGCCTTCGAGAAACACGAAGGCTGCAGCAACCCGGTCGGCGAACTCATCAGTTTCCACACCATCGTCAAGCAAGCGCTCAGGATTATGCAGTAGGAATCCGTCGACCCACGGGCGGCCAAGTCGTTCGAGGGAACGATCCAGGCTTGCCGCGAGGAAATCTGGCGCGATTGAATGCTGCGTACCCGGTGGGTCGGGGTAACCCGCCTTAGTGATTACGAAGGTGTCAGCGCTGGAATGAACTGAAGCCACGACGGCGCCGACAAGACGCTCGGAGTAGCCGTTGGTATACGTAGCGGCAGTGTCGATCAGATTGCAGCCCAACCGGATCGCCTCCGCAAGGGCGAAGCCATGCTCCGATGTTGACACGCGATAAGAGCCGAAGCCTATTGGACTTAGCTCGTCAAGGGAGATCATGGTCAAGCGGATTCCGGGCCACGAAGGCAGCGTAGGAGAAGGCATATGGTTGACCGGTGAGGTCGAGGGCCGCCAACTCCTCTCGGCGACGATCAATTGTCTCGATGAGTGCTAAACGACAATACTTAAGGATACGTAGGCCTTCGTCAGTGAAGAGGCCAGGTCTACAAACATTCGCCAAGTCGGCGACCGCACGTGATCCGATGAGCCCGAGCCGGCCCCGAGACTCATGAGCCTGCCGGGGGGTAAGCCCATCGAGATCGAGAAGGCGATTGAGGGTCAAGATCATCGCGGCCTCGGTGAAGACGCCATGAAAAGCTTCATACAAGCTACGAGTCTCGTCAACGATGCCGGTGATGTCGGCTAGCGGCGTCTCGGCGGGGACCGTGAAGAATACCTCTCGGTCGACCGTCATAGCTGTGCAAAGGACGTGACCACCCTGGTGTACAAGATCTTCCACGAATCCGATGTCGGTGTCATCTTCCGCAGCAGCGAGAAACACAGCACCGTGCGCTGCCGGAGTAGCAAAGGAGTGCACGTGACCTGCCCGGTGAACGGTTACTCGCCGGACTGCGTCCGCGAGATGAGCGTGTAGCAGGGGAACAGTGCGCGCGAGAAGCGAAAAGGCTTCGATGATACTTCTGGAGTGCCGACGGGTTTCGATCAGCGTCTCAACTATGGCCGACTCGCCGGCGTTGGCACAATAGAAGCGTTTTAGCAGCGGGTGCGCGCTCCCGGCAAGGACGGCGCGTGTACCCGGAACCATCGGTATGGGCCGAAGCGCGGCTTCTGTCTCGCCCTTATCGCCTCGGATGAGTACACGGTTGTGGCCAAGCCGGCGTAAATTCAACACTTCGTCGGCGAGATTGCCGTCGAACTGACCCAACCCCGGCAGCTCCACCACGCCGTCATCATCAACGATCACCGACACACAATTCGAGTCTTGGTCCGGAGGAAGGCTGCCAAGCAGGGAATTCAAGTTGACATGCGGGGTGGGACTCGTTAGCCACGCAAGAACTAGCGGCTCCAGCAAAGCGTGACTGCTGCAAGCTACCTCAGCGTGCGCCCATCCATTGACTAATTGACCTGCAGACCTCGCGAGAAACGCCTGGTTAGGCGGAACCCATTCATCAAGGAGGTCAACGAATGATGTCTCAAGGTCTGGACTCACCAGCCAGGTCCCGCTGCGCTAACGTACAGCTTCAGGTCGGACGTCGCGGGTAACCACCATCGCGTCAAAACGTTGGAACACTGGCACGAGTTCGTCTACCCAAATGCCGGTGGCCTCAAAGACTTTCTGGTGACACTCCATGAACGAGCCACCGTTGAAATGGCCGAGGAGCTCGTGAATGTTGCCAGGGAGCGGCTGCTCCATGAACTCGTCTAGGCTCAGCCGCTGTACGTCGTCTTTCATTACGTTCCTTCCGATTTGGTCGAACACCTTTGCAATGGGATTCGTGATAGTTCAAGTCGGAGAGCTTTACGTGCGCGCGAGGAGCGTCAGCCACATGGCTATGCCGAAGTCTCCGCGAACGGTCTGTCGTTCTCCTGCAGCGGCAGCGAAACCGTAGCCCTGCGCCAGGTCCCAGACAGATTCTGGGGTGACGCTTCCGCCAAAGACTGCAATCGCATTTGCAAATGCAATCGCCGGAAAAAATACCCGTCCGAACCAGGACTGGCGAGCTTCCGCTATCTCTACAACCGTGTGCTCATTGCTCGAAATAAGCGCAGCGAGGGTTTCATCGCTAACTTCCCGCAGTCCGGTATCAAGGTCCATGTCGCGCAGGGCAAGCAGGGACGAGCCAACGATGTGATTCGTAATTTGACCCAGACGACCATTCGGGCGAAACGTAGAGAACGCAGTCCCCCTGCTGTACAGAGCCTTTGCCATCTCGTTGTTCAGATCGAACGCTCGCGCAACAGCTACGAAGTCAGGTCGAGTAATTGGGAAGATAAACCCGAAATATGCATCGCGAGTGGCGTCAACCTTCCGGTGCAAATCTGACTCGCGACTTGCAAAGAGAGTTTCGACATCACGCGAAGTGACATCTTCGAGCCTTTTGTAAGAGATCACGACTTAGTCCCATCGGTGGACGTTTTTGGCGACGAAGATCTCATTAGTCCGGGGCTGGGCCAGCGCGCTACGCACGTTGGTCCAGGATTCCGAAGGTTTGGTGCAGGTATGTGATTCGGATCACGATCTATGCAATGATTCTCGCTCGTGTTCTCGGCGTTTGTCAATGACTGCAGGGGAGGAAGGACATTTCCGGAGTTGGGAATCATTAGGCTCCTATAACTGGGTGTCTGAGAGGAATTGGTCGGTCGTAGCGGGGATTCTGCCGTCCTTTCGGCATAAGTAGGGAGGTTGAATGGGATATGATTCGAGAACTTTGCTAACGGTATGGTTGCGGGGCTTGGGGAGGGTCCGGGTTGGAAAATCACCGCATTCTGGGGATCAAGTTCAGTTGGCCATCCGACCGAACCGATCGGGCCCTCACCAGGCGGTCGAGCGTCACGCCGAAAGCTGCACAACCACGCGCCCTTTGGGTCCTGGGACGGCAGCGTCCAGCGCCGCGAGCTGCAGCTTCAAGAACACGTTCTACGCTAAGCCGGTGCCCACAAGGGCTTCACCGACTGCGACTCGTGTCCGACGGCCGTGGGCCTTCCTCCCGTCGTCGTCGGCATTGCACCGGGGCGACGTCGCGCTGATCGATCTGCGCGATGGCTTCCCCGCCGGAATCATCGAGCAGATCGATAATCAGGCCGTGACCTTACACACGTCGATGACGGCACTACTGCTGGCGGCCGCGGTCCTGCTGCTCGTCGCAGCGCTGGTAGTTTCACGCGCGGCCGGATGGCTGGGCGTGATCGTGGGGATTGGCGTTCGTCGAACAGGTTGCGCAGTGTGCGGTGATCGGGAGGTGGATAGAAATACGAGTCCCAGGACCCGGCGGCTGGCACGTCAGGCAGGTGCGGTCTGCCGTCTGGCGGCTGCGTGAGCGCGCCGCCGATACTCCGCCCGGTCCGGATTGCCCGCGGGCACGATCGGTCAGGTTCGACGTCCTCACGGTTCGGGGGTTCAGCCCTCGTGCCACGCACTGGCCAACGCAGAACAGCATCGGCACCACCGAAATCGGCTCACCTACCTCGGCGACACCGTCGCCCATCCACCGTCGTCCAACCGCCGCGACACAGGCGAATACCGCACCCATGCGACGCCCGTCCGGCCATGCGGCAGCGAGGATGCGAACCGGACAGCCAGCGCAGATTCGCCGCCCGCACCCTCGGTACGTCGCCGCCCGGCGGCAGTCCCAGCCCACCGACCCACACACCGTCCTGTCGAACAGCGCCTAATCCGGGCATCGATCCGTGAGTTCGGGCGCACATCCACAACGACCGCTCCGACGAACTCCACCGAGCAGCCATCGACAGCGGCGGCACCGGCGGCACCGGCGGCAGCGCGGTTGTGAAGTGACACCGAAGATGTCCAATCGGACCAGGTAGTTGTCCATCGCGTTGCTGCTGGAATGCCGGGTCGGTGTGCCGATTAACCTGTCCAATGATCGAAAATCGTCGGTCTCCGTGCGCGTCGCGTCAGTGACGTTGTCCAACGTAAAAGACCGGCCGGAGCCATCCTCGTGTGGGGATGGGGGTCCGGACCTGCGGCGATCACAGGGCAGCGAGCGCGGTCGGGGGGCTTTCATGAGGGCGGTCTTCAGTGGCTGGACAAGCCCCCGTAGGCACGATTGGACAAAAAGGTTGTCAATTGGACAACCCGCCTGTCACTTCACAAGGTTCGCTGAGCCGTCGTCGTCGCCACCTTCACCGAGCCAGGACACCGCCGCTCCGTGTCACTCATGATCTATGCGCACTCGGGCACGATAATTTCAGTTATCGCACTGGCCGTGCAGACGCCATTCGAGAATCGGTTCGCGGCAAAGACGCCCTCGGACAGCTCGCCAACGCGCATGCTTTAGCTACGCACTGACGGCGATTGGGCAGACGGTCAGGACACATGCGAGGGAAGGGGAACAAGCGATGTCACACATTCGAGGCATGCTGGTCGAATTGCAGACCCACTCCGAGTCGGGCTCGGGTACCGATGACCATCTCTACATCGGCATCTTTGGAACCGACGGCGGTCGCGAGTTTCCGCTGGATTCGCCAAGCGATGATTTTGAGGCCGGATCGCATATCACGTATGTCCTCGGGGAGACGCCGGCGTCCCAACCGGACTGGCGCCGGCCGAACTTCTCCGAGCCCGGCGGCCGGTGCGATCCCGCGGGCCTGGGCATCGATCTGGACAGTGTGCAGCAGGTCTACATCCGCAAACAAGCGAGAGGCTTCACCACCAGCGACGACGACGCGTACCAGCTCGACCTTGTCCGCGTAATTCTCCAAGCGGGAAACGAATCGCGGGCCTTCATCCTGCCGACAACGGGAGCGAAGGGGTTGTGGCTGGGCAACGAGTTCGGCCACCAAGCGTGGCTGCGGGTGCTCGGGGTCAACCCCCCGGCATGACACGACACGCCAGCCAGCTACCGCAACGAACCCGCACGAGCTGATCGTTTACCGGCGTCCGGATTCGCTGTCACACCCCCGCGCGAAGATCGTGCATGCACGTGAACGGGGGCAGAGCTCGGCGGCCCAGTACCCACCCCCCCCCGGATCGACTTCCAGCGTGTCCGCATTCCGGGTCGACGAAGGGTGGCGTGCAAATACCGGCACGGACGATAATCAAATGATCTTCACCGCACGATTGGTATCCAGCCCCACAGGATGTGAAGGGCTGGTGTGAACGCGGAAGGTTTCGTCATGCGGAAGTTTGCTCACCGCGCGGCCGCGATCATCGCAGTTGCGCCCCTGATGTTCTTCGCCGGTGCGGGCACGGCACAAGCGGCTCATGTGACCACCACCGCCGTGGGTGGCCCCACCAGGATCCTCATCACCACCACCGTCACTGGTGCTTTTGCACCGGGTTGCCGAGCCGACGTCGATGGGGGTGCGAGCCAAACCTACCAAGCAACCGGGACAGGTCCCGTCTCGCTGACCTTCCGGGGTCTGGCTGCGGGTACGCACACCGTCAACTGGAACTGCGGCGAGGGGCCACGGTCCATTCCCAACGTCGTCGTCAAGGCTGCGGACCCTGTCGGCGACGCACTCAACATGGCACTGAAGGCAGCTGGGAGTAGCCAGTTGGTAACGGACCCTACATGTTGCTGAGAGATTGACCTCGCCCGGCCGGACGGTATGACGCAGCCCTGTGCGGCGGCAAGGTGGACGGTGTTTCGTCGATGCAGATTTCGGCGCGGGTGAGCGGTTCCGCGAACGCGGTGACGGTGAGCCCGTCAGACCGCCAGGGGTGAGCACGTCGCCCTGCCCGCCACATCCGGACCGAGCCCTCGGGCGGGCCCCTATCGTCCCGGCTGGGACCGACTGCCGGATTCTCCTGTTCGTTCGGGTGTGCGTCGGAACTTGAATCATCACAGCAGCGACCGTGCCCGCTCTCGACCGCTCGACACGACGTCATCGATCACCGAAACCACAGGCCACAACCGTTATTCAGCGACTTCGCCGGGCGGCCCCGCCGCTTCCCTGCCGGGAATCGACCCATGACCTCGCCAGGAGTGCCATAGTACAAAG
Organism: Rhodococcus sp. T7; assembly: GCF_009872365.1. Classification (NCBI taxonomy): domain Bacteria; kingdom Bacillati; phylum Actinomycetota; class Actinomycetes; order Mycobacteriales; family Nocardiaceae; genus Rhodococcus; species Rhodococcus sp. T7. The sequence continues at coordinate 18,021 of NZ_WXYH01000004.1, read as the reverse complement.
GGAAATGTCCGCATTGTCGGGGGAGGATGCATGGCCGCTTTCATCAAACAAGCAAACACCTACTTCGTCGCCTTGTACCCACAGTCCGGCGGTAGCGGAAGGATCAACTTCTATTGCGCAGATGATTACCGGCTCTACGTGATCTTCACGGAGGATGCGGCGTCCTCCACGAATACCTTCAACGCGGGGACGAAGACCGGTGTCGCCTACGCCGACATCGTTCATTTTCCGTACTACATCGACCTCGCACGCAATGAGAAGCCGGTCAACGTCACCTTCAATCCGGATGCCACTCCGCCACGCTTCGTGATTCACTCCAATGAACCGATCGGCGAAGGAGAAATGTGAATTCTTCCGTGTCGTCCGGGGAAGTGGTGTGGTGTATGCCACGGTTGCGCACGCCCCAGGTTGTGAAGGCCGGGTCGGCGCCGCGTGAGCCGGCGCCAACCCGACCGGCGCGAAACGTCGGCTTCGGGTGAACCCGGTGCGGCTGTTCGGGCGCACCCCGATCGCGACGGGTGCCGGGTCGGAGCACCCTGATTCGGTGGACGTCCAATCGTAGGAACAGGGAGTGGGAGTCATGTATTCGTCCGTAAGGCAACCGGTTCGGATCACCCGCGCGCTGCGGATTCTGGTCGCGATCCTCACCTCGATGGCGATTCCTGTCATCCTTGCGCAGCAGGCGCGTGCAGACCACACTTTCTTCCCGCTGGCGCCCGTGCCGCCGATGAGCGAGTCCTTCCGTGACGGCCCCGTCGCGATCTCCCCCGCGTCCGACGTGGAGATCATCCACCACCCGATCGGCGGCATCGGCGGTCACGCGGTGTTTGCCAAGACCGTGCTGACGAACCCGACCCGCGACCCCCACGGCGTCTCATGCGCACTGCGAACAACCAGCGGCAACTTCGACACCGCGACCGTGACCATCCCCCCGAGGTGGGCCGACTCCCGCGGAGTTGAGCAAAACGGCTCCGTCACGGTTTCACTGCAAGCCATCGACCGCCCGACGGCGTCAATCGCGCATTTCGGAAGCCTGACCTGCCGCAGCGGCGGTGTGCCGGTCGGGTTGACCGCATCGATGTCGAAGGTTTGGGCGATCTCCGTGCAGAACTGACGCACGGCCGACGTCCTGGGGGGCGAGTACCCATCGCTTCTTCCCTCGGTATGTGGGCAGGCTCCCGCACGCCGTGGCACCGAGTCGGCGCAGGTGTGTCGGGACGTAGCATGCGGTCACCGAATCCGCGGAACCCGCGGCAACGAACTCGCCGACCACTACTACCGCCAAAACCGAAGTGAGATGCGGTCCGACGAATCCGGCCATCGGCAAATCCGCTGGTCAACACGTCTCGAAAGTTAATTCCATAATTGCGTGTCATAACACCGATGCGGACATAACTTTCGGTACGCTCCGGGTGTGGAATTGGGATATGCCCGGGCGGCCAGCAAGCAGGATCTCGGGCGGCAGTTCGACGCGCTCACCACGGCCGGCATCGACCGGGCGAACATATACGTGGACAAGAAGTCCGGGACCACCACCGAGCGCCCCGGACTGCAGGCTCTGCTCGGCCGCGCCCGCCCCGGCGACGTGATCGTGGTGCACACCCTCGACCGGCTCGGCCGCACCGTCCGCGACACCCTGAACCTGATACACGACCTGCACCGGCGCGGCATCGGGTTCCGCAACCTGGCGGACCCGATCCGGATCGACTCGACCGACCCGGACGACCCGATGGGACAGTTGACGGTGGCGCTGCTGGCGCTGTTCGAGCAGATGGAACGCACCTACGCGGTCGAGCGCGCCGCCCACGCCCGCACCGTGGCCACCGAGAAGGGCCGTCGCACCGGCCGGCCCAGCGTGGTCACCGACGCCCAACTCGCCCACGCCACCCAGCTGCGCAACGACGGCGCCACCATCGCCGAGATCACCGACAAGACCGGGCTGACCCGCTCCACCCTCTACCGCCATCTCCCGTCCCGTCCGCCGGAGGTACTCACCGCCGAAACTGCCTCCATCGAGGAGCCGCCATCGCCGTCCACGGTGTCGGCGCCGCCTCCACCGGCCGCCGGACCGTTGACATGCCCGACCTGCGGCCACGAACCCGCCACGCGCCGGGAGCTTTTGCCGCACCGCGCCGACCTCGCGACCGTCTGGCTGCACCTCGACGACCATGGCCAGCCGCGCGAGGCACGCCACTGCGCCCACTGTCAGCCCCACACGCATGTCCTGGTGGTCAGCTGCTCCCGGTGCGGCGACGGCCCCTGGTCACCGGCACGCAGCCCGGCACCGACGATCCTCCGGCCTCGGTCCTGGCCTGGCTCGAGCGGCACGGATGGGCAGTGACCCCAGACCTGCTGTGCTCCAACCACTTCTGACTTCTGGGTTCACAGGTGTCCCGTTCGGCCGTCCCCGCACGGCATCGGCACGGCCCGCATCGTGATGTCGGCTGAAGAAACCCTGTCCAACGTCACCTCGGGCACCGATTTACAGCAGCGGTCCAGCCCTTCGTGCAGACGAGCACAGGCGTCGTCACCAACATCGATAAACCGCGGAACGAGTGGTTCGGCGCTAATCTTCTTCGTACCGTGAGAATCCTCGGTTCGACGGGTGTTGTGGCGAGCGTCCGCGGGGTTCCGAAACCGCGAGAATTCGGCCGGCGGATACGATTCCGCTTCACCCGCAAACAGCGGGCTGCCCGCGCACACCCCCACCCACCCGCGGGTCCCCTGGCCGGGCGGGAAGGCCCATGCCATAGCCTGGCGTTCATGGCTCCTCGCCCGCACTGGTGGCACGTTCTTCAGGCATCCAAGAACGAGGTGCGACTTGCTGTCGACCTGTACAACCGCTCAGGGGACGCACGTCAGCTCGAAGCCTTCATCGTTCACATGTCGATGGGGTGGCTGAAATTGCTGCAGGCCCACTTCGAGAGGTCCGGTGGTGACGTCTACATCCGGGATCAGCGTGGACGGCGCATACGGCACGAAGACGGCGACTGGAAGTACAAGTCTCTCAGTGCGCTCATGGCCGAGTTCTTCCAGCCGAACGACCCACGAAAGGTCAACCTGGACTTCTTCGTGGGATTGCGCAATCGGATCGAGCATCGGCACGAGAAGAACATCGCGGCTTTGGTTGCCGGCCGCACCCAGGCATACCTGCTCAACTACGAAAGCACCCTCGTCGAGTTGTTCGGGGAAGACGAGGCCGTAGCCTCCGAGCTGCGGTTTCCGCTGTTCCTCTCGTCCATCACGGAGGACGCCGCCGAGGCGGTGAAGAAAGTGCGATCCCAAGTGCCCCGGGGCGTCCTCGAATGGGTCCAGGACTTCGATACCGGGCTGGAACCCGATCTCGCCGCTGACCAACGATTCGATTTCCGGATCTACCTCATTCCCTACAAGGGCGCAAAAACCGAGGCCGACGCCGTGATGACCTTCGTCCGTCCGGAGGATCTCACGGAGGAACAGAACGCGGTGATGGACCAGGTGCGGACCATCATTCGAGAAAAGCAGGTTCCTGTGTCCGACCTGGGCACGCTTCGCCCGGTGCAAGTTGTCGAGAAAGTCGCGGCGGCGATATCCCGGCCGTTCACTCTCCATCACCACACTCAGGCGTGGCGATACTTCGAGGTTCGTCCTTCCTCGGGCGCTCAGGACCCAGCGAAGACGAAAGCAGATTTCTGCCGGTACAACCATGCGTTCGAGCGATACGTCTACACCGAGTCCTGGGTCACCTACCTCATTCGCAAGCTGTCCGACTCCGATACCTACGACTCCGTGATGGCCTGGCGAGCGTAGACGGTGCCCGTCGGGTCGCAGCACCAATGCCCGGCATCTCCCGCGTTTCCCAGCACCTGCCTCCAAGCTCTGTCCGACTCTCCCCATACGATGCATGCATGAAGAATCGGGTGCGTCTGAACCAAATACTCGCTGATGGAGTCGTACACGGTGACGCAGCCGAACTCTTACCGGAGCTTCCGGCAGGGAGCGTGGACCTGTTTTTCACATCCCCGCCCTACGCGGGGGTCGAGGAGCAGGACTGAGAAGAGTGGCACTAAGCCGCTTCTCTTGCACTTGACGCCATTCCGGGTGGCACCTGAAGCCAGCTACCGCAGATAGTTTCCCGAGTCGCCTCGGCGCGAAAGAGGTATCGAGCGAGGATGACTCAGAGGTTAACCGCATATAGTGTGCCGCTATCTGCGGTAACTCCTTAGCGCCACTTTTCGCGGTTCCGTCCCTCGACTGCCTGATCGCGGTGCTGATCTTGGGCTGGGTCTTTGTGATGATGGCGAAGGACCCGCGGTCCGGGCGACAGAAGAAGCTTGCGCGGGAAGTTGCGACGGTTACGACACGCTGAGCGCACGACGCACCGAGGATCGGCCGACACGGAGCGTGTCGGCGATCGCGTCGTATGACTTGCCCTGCTCGCGCAGCATTCTCGCGGTTTCGATGCGGTCCGGTGTCATGACACTGGGCCGGCCGCCGACGCGGCCCTGCCGTCGTGCCGCGTCGAGGCCGGCCATGGTGCGTTCGCGGATCATCCGTCGTTCCATCTGCGCCAGCGCGCCGAGGATGTGAAACAGGAATTCGCCACCGGCGGTGGTGGTGTCGAAACCTTCCGTGAGCGAACGGAACGCGACGCCGCGTTCGCCGAGGGCGTTGACGGTGTCGATGAGATCGCTCAGGGATCGACCGAGGCGATCGAGTTTCCACACCACCAGGACGTCGCCGGCGTCGTCGCGCAGGTAGTTCAGGCAGGCGCGGAGCTGCGGGCGGTCGGTCTTGGCGCCGGATTCGTAGTCGGTGAAGACCTTGATCGCGCCGGCCTCGCGGAGGGCGTGCTCTTGGAGCTGCGGGTTCTGTTCGAGGGTGGAGACTCTGGCGTAGCCGATGATGCTCACAGGTGCCGTCCGTGTTCGATGTCGGGGTGCGGGTCGATGTGGGGCATGGGATTGTGCCAGGGTTCATGCTCCCAGTGTCCGAGTTGATGTTCGGGTGAGATCGAATGGTCCTCACCGTGACTGCGTCCGGTGGGGTGTGCCCATTCACGCACGGTGTCGGCATCGCGCTCGAGCTGGTCGTGGGTTCTGCCGGCGGGACCCTCGAGATAGCCGGGGCGTTCCTGGACTTCGACGCGAACGCGTTCGTAGTCGCGGAGCCACTCGGTGGCGGCCGCGGGTGTCAGTGGTTGGGCACGTTCGGTTTCGAGGATCTCGAGTGCGCGGGGTGCTTCGGCCCAATCGCCCTGGGTGTTGCGTGCGTTGCTGTAGACCCGGTCGGCGCGGGTGTAGATGCTGATGCGATCGACGACGTCGGAGGCTTCGAGGGCTTCGAGGACGTGGGCGCTGCTGACGTACGGGACATCGTGCGCGGTCGGCGGGGTCCAGCGGGCCCGCTCCGATGGTGCGGACAGGTAGCGGTCCTCGATCGCGAGACGGCTGACCTCGGCCTGAGTGGCGACGGCAACGACGTGGATCTCGTATCCCGCGGCCGCGAATTCGTGCGCGGTCTCAAGCACCATGACCTCGTCGCGGAAGGTGCCCTCGAGGGCGACGCTGTAGCCCTCCTGTTTGGCGTAGTCGAGGCTGCGGCGGACCATCGGCCCGGACAACTCGGCGGTGACGATCGGCATCTGGATGGGGTCCTCGTCGAGGAGTTGGCGGTATTCGGGGTGGTACTGGCGGAAGTCGTCGCCGCTGATCACGACGGGATGAGCGCGGGGTACGTCGCGGATGGCCATGTGCATCGCACGGGTCTTGCCGGCGCCGGGCTGGGCTCCGACGAAGATCAGCACCGGCCGGGCCGTCTCCGGCGGGCGGGCGTCATCGAACAGCCGGCGCCGCACCTTCGTGGTGAAGATGCGGTCGAGGTATTCGTTGGTGATGCGGTTGCGGCGCGGCCTCATGCGGCGCGCAGGGCTGCGATCTCCCCGCGCCAGGAATCCTGGGCGGCAATCAATCCCTTGCGTGCCTCGAGGTCGGTGCCGAGCGGCAGATTCTCCCGTTCACGCTTGACGGCCAGGCGGCGTTCGTGGAATCGGTCCGAGACGGTGGGGTCCGCCGCGGCGTCCTCGTGTTCGAGAAGGAGGTACTCGAGGTCGATCGCGTAGTCGCGGGTGATGTCGTACAGAGCCACCAGATCGATCGTGAGCCGACGGTCTTCGATTTGAGTATCCGACATGGTTCCCCCTCTGTTCGCGCGTCTGCGTCGAGACCGAGTCTAGTCGACCGGCCGAAAACGCCCAACTCGACGTTTCGGCCGATTTGGTTTCGGCCGATAGTTTCGGCCGGAGGTCGTTGCAGGTCGCCGATGTCGCCCGATCGGTGCAATTCGTCGGCCGTAATCGAACGAATGAGAACACTGCATCACAGCGCATAACTATGCGCGACGGCCGGTTCGCTCCGGATCACTGCAACAGGCTCCGCCCTGAGACGGATCGTCAAATCAGGATCGACCTCACACGCCGAGGCTGCGCGTCACCTAATTCGCAGATGGAGTCCTTGCCACCGCCTTCGCGCATCAGTACTCAGAACCCCTTAGACAGTCGAACAACCAGTGACAACCGGCCACGTAGCGCGGAAAATAAACAGACTGGTCTTGTAAGGAGCGATCGATATGCCGAACGCCGGGTGACAGGAATGTTGAGGCATGTCAGATTCTGATGGGGAATCGGCTAGCCCTCCGGCAATTCCGCGCAAGCCGTTCTCCTGGCGGGAGCCGTCGACGTGGGTGCCGAAGCAGTCGGGCCCCCAGCCGGCCTGGTGGTTCAAAGATGGCGTGTTCGCGGTCATAGTTGGCCTGCTGGTATTCCTGTTCCAATCGTCGTTCGAGGCCCAGCGCGAACTGACGAGTAGTCGCGACGAGCTAGTGCGCGCATTCCGTGAGCAGGTCATTACGAGCAAGGACCCCATCGACCGGTCCTACGGTGAGATGCAGGGGATGAATCTTCCGGGCATCAAACTTCAGGGAGCAAACCTCGCTCACGCGGATCTAAGTAACATCGTGCTCCGATCCGCCGACCTCACCGGCGCGGACCTCACGTTGGCCGATCTCGATGGTGCACAACTGCAAGGGATCCTCCTCAGTAGTGCAAAGTTGAATGGTGCCTCTATCGTGGGCGCGAACCTAGAGGGTGCAGCATTAAATTGTCGCCTGACAGGGGACGGGCCGCCGGGGACCCCTCAATGCACGCCAGCGCCAAATGACGACGTCAAACAGGAGATCGCCGCCCCAGCGACCGGCGAAGAGGAGACCAGCACCCCAGAGATTGAAACGAGATTGCTGCTCACGGATCTCACAAGATCCGACCTTCGCTTCGCAAATCTCGAAGGCGCTGACCTGTGGTCCGCCACGCTTAATGGAGCAGATCTCCGTGGCGCCAACATGCAGGAAACGAAGCTAACCGGGATACGCGCCCAACACGCTCACATGGATTGCATCGACAACCCCGAGCCGGCAGCCAAGGACGATCTGTGTGTGCAGTTGATTGGTGCCACCCTCTGGGGGGCCGACCTGCGGGGTACCAACTTATCCGGCGCCGATCTGACCGGCGCACGATTGAACGGCGCCATTCTCGGTAACACCGCGTACGACCGAAGCAGATTGAGGAACCTCATCTTGGGCGACGCGAATCTCACCGGCGCCAAGCTCGACGACATCTGCTACGACGAAACTACCGTGTGGCCGTTTGGCTTCGAGCCACCCCCACCACGAGACCGAGACTGTCCAATCCGAAAGACACTGGACGAGGATCTTCAAACTCTCCTCGCCCGCCTCAAACAGGGCAGAGGGGAGGAAGCGGCAGCAGTCGCCCTTACCAGTGGATGCCAGCAGGAGGATCGAAAGAAGTGGATTGAGGACATCGCGACAAACATTGCGAACTTGGAACCCCTTGAATCGCCATACGTGATCGAACAAGTCGCCGGACCACACGCCACAGTCCGGTTTTCCTCCTCGACGAATCAAGGCGACGGCCCGGGCTCTGGCTCATGGAGTTACGACAACAACGATGACACATGGAAGTACGACGGCTGCTGAGGGCATAGTTCGTGGCGCTAGGGGATCAGGAGAGCCGCCAGCGAGGGAGTGGACCGACCATCCCACGCGTCGGCATTTCTCCACCAGGCGTGTCGCAGATCGGGCGTCCATCGACGGGGAAGGTCACCTCATGCTCGTTTCAAACTTCTACACCGCACGAGAGCACAAGCCTCCTTGGCTGCAGCAGGTGCCGCCGAAGAAGCCGCCGAAGCCGACGGAATTCACCGCGTACGAATTGCGAGTTACGAACCTTTCCGACAGCGCGATCAGGTTCGAGGTCGAGTGGCGAACCTCAGAAATCAAATTGTCTGGGCTACTTCAGCCCAAACTTGTACGCGCAGATCTCCATAATTTCTTTGGGTCGTGGTCCGTCTCTTCGCCCGTTGGGGAGTTCTCCTTCTTGCAGTTCCGGTGGGACTACTTTCGTGGCAATTACTACGCCCGTACAGGCTGGACTGTGGAACCTAACGGCTCCGCACTTTTCAGTCTCACACCGAGCGGATGGCCGAGTAAGCCACTCGCTGACAAGGAAAGCCTCGCGGTCGCGGGTTACGCCGAACTCTACGTGCCGTTTGTCCGTTCTCCCGAACCGCCGTACGCCATGATTCCGCAGGCCGAAGCGCCGGTTCCTGTTCTGTTGGATGCGACCCGCCACATGTATGCCGGAGGCAACATCTACACCCAACCAGACCGACTCTCCGAGTCCTCGGTTCCTCTCGCCACGGGGATGGCATACAACGAGGTCGAACCGGATCAACCTCTCGGCCTCCGCGACGCTATTGGCGTGGTGAAGTACTTGGAACACCTCAAGACTCAGGGCCTGAAAGCACCCTCGGACGGAGCCATGGAGTTGCCAAGTGAGGATCGCGCACAGGCTCTCATCGATCTGCTGGCCTCAATGAGCGACGAGCCGGCCGAGATAGAAGCGCTGAATCATATGCTTGAGCAGCTGGGAAACCGAGTGCGGGTATCGGCTTCGAACCACGCTTCGTCTAATTGACGCGGCCGCACCGGGTACGCCTACGCTCCTCTCGTTGCTTACCCAGCTATCGGCCGGATTCGAGGACCGGAAACGATCGATTGCGGTCCGGCACCGCTCGCCCCCGGAGCATGTACGCCGGGGAGCGAACACAGTTCCCGGCGTGACGGATGTCGGACATGGAGTGGATAGTGAAGCCATGCCTGACAACCGCCGCGTCACCGGACTGGATAAGTGGACTACGGAACGGCTTGAAGAATTCCTGGAGGATCTCAAGCGCGAGGCCGTCCCACATGCGGAACCAGGAAGACCGTTCCTCACCTACGACGCAGTACGCGCCGAACTCGCTCGCCGACGATCCGAACAGCCCTGAGGCTCAGAAACCACCGATTTCAGCGACTGGAGTAATGAGTCGGCAAACCCGCCAGATCGACGACTTCTGCCCCATATCTCGCCCGCGGCCAAACGCCATCCAGGGCTGCTATCTCAGAGTCGGCGGCCATCCCGGGACCGGTACGATTTCACTCCACACGTTCAATACCTTCCACCCGTCGCTCCCGAGCTTAAGAAGGTACGGGACGTAGGGATCGCCATCTCCGTGGACGAGGTTTCCTGTCTTACCCCTTCGGTCGTAGAGCCATACCGTTTCGATGTCGGCGCTGATAAGGCGATCGTGTGCCCCTACGGCCCACTCATCGGTATGTAAATCTGGCCAGTCATCGAATCCGCGCAACATGGTTCGTTCGAACGGTTCCCACAGGGGGTGTGAGTCATCAAGCTCGGCGATTGCCCTGGCGACAGAATCTGGGTCGTACCCTTCCGACCGCGCCTTATCTACCATGGGGCTCAGCCATTGTTGGGCAAGGCAGGTCCGTAAAAGCGGATCGCTGTGCGACAAGGCGACTTTCATGGAGCGCTGTCCCCAAATTGCCTCGTTGAAGGCAAAAAGAACGGTACGAGGATCGGATTGGAGATCGGCATCGTTCACGTGGTTAACTCTCTCGAAGTATGGATTTCCATGTCGAGCATCCTGCCTGATCTCTGTGACACATTGTCGGGTCGCTGCGACAGTGGAATCGACACCTGACTGCAATCGGTTGATTCCGAAACGCGTGCCGAACAACCCTCATCCAGATATCGGTCAGTGTCGTGCCTTGCGCACGTTATACGCGGCCTGCACCGAGAGCCGCGGCGTCGGCCAGGCCAGGTGGCTGGGACGGAACGATGAGGCTACTGCCAGCCGACGCGTGTTCGCGCACCAGTCGGGGCATCCACAAACCCTGTGATTACGCTTCTTCACGATGCCTGGGCGACACGCCCTTTGGTCATTACCTGAAGGAGTGAACCGTCGTGAGCGGTGCCTATCCATCCGAATCAGACATCTTTGAGCACGGCATTATCGCCACAGGCAGCGAAATTCAAATACCCCTAAACGTCCTCGCGACAACGCGGTTGCCAATTTATTCCGGCTACGACTTCGCGATAGTTGATTCCGATGGATCGTCTCTGAATGAGCGTGCGATTCAACTGGCTCAGGTTAACCGACCCCACGCAGTCGCCGACTTTTACGAAGAAAGCGATGTGAGGTATTGCCTGTTAGCCACACTGTATCATTTGAATCAACTGATTCGACTTTACACCGACGGCTGTCGGCTATTTGATAGTACCTACCCTAGCTCCAACTCCACCGAAGGAAATTTCAACAACCCGCGAGTATTTTATGAAATCGACGCACTACTGGGGTCGGCAAAGCGCGTTTATGAGTCGATTCGAAAAGTACTGTGGAAGCATTACGCTCCTGGACCACAGGGAAGATGGAAGTCAATACGTAAGGCAGTGGAATCGCCTGACATCCCGGAACCGTTCCGGTCCGAGCTGAGGTTGAGTTGGGACACCTACGGCGAAACACTCGCAGATTACCGAAACTGTGTGGCACACTATGATCCGCTGACTGATGGTGCCACTACCTGCTGGATGGAACGGTACGAAGACCGATGGGGGATGACGGTCAAACTTCCTTCAAATCCGTCCGCAAAAAGTCGATCGGGTTATAACTTCGATTCGGGTCCAGAAGCGCTACGCTACTGCCACTCGATAGCTGCTCATCTTGTCGACTTGTCCGAACAGCTCACAAGGCAATCCACTGTGTCACAGCATCTCAACGCGCACTCGAATTCTAGTTAAGATATCTTGCATTTTTTTCTAACCGTTCTCGCTCGACGCCGAAATGACGCGCCAGCCATAACCGAACTAACAGTGCACCGGACTCCGCCAGCACCCAGGCCCGAACATAATCGGGCAAGGGATGGTCCGCGTGCTTCGCCTCTTTGTATGTCTTGTTGAATTCCTTAGCCCATGAGTCGAAATCTGAATAAGCGCCAATCCCGTTGTCTGGACTACCTTCAAGAACGGTTTCAATGGAGCAGTCAAGGGACTGGTGGATAAGTTCGAGGTACTTCGGAAAGGCGAGGCTAGTCTTTTGCTCATTGATCAGACCTTCTTGCTTCCCAATTCGGTATCCGAGCCCCTCCACCGCAACGGCTATCTGCATGAACTTCGCTTCGATCGGAGGATTTTTCTGGAACTGGGACGACGTGAGGGGTCCGACGATTCGAAGCCAGTCCTCCGACTCATCGATCCAACGCCGCACATTGCGAACTCCGAGGTCGCCCAAATCGAAGAGCTCTCGCTTATTTGCGGGCAACTCCATCGGGGTCTCCCAGTTGCCTCGTCCGCCCCACGTCGCTGTGACTTCACGCCATTTGTCAGCGATCCGCTGGCCAGATCCCGGTGAAGTCACCGGGTAACGGTCATTGCTGACGGATGCGACCTGTAGCCCGCACGCTGACCAATATGCGAGGACGATCAGGTCCTGCATGCTCTGGTGCGCACGCACGTGCTCCTCCCACGGTATTGCCTCCTCAGTCTTTGTCTGAACGAAGGTCTTTTCCGTGAGCGTGTACCGTCCGTTCGCTCGTGACTCCGTCGCTGAGAAGTGGGGATACATCGACAGGCCGAACGAGGTCCCAATCTCGATCGGATCGCCTGACACCGCGTTCTGGGTGACGCCCTTGATTAGGCCATGCTCGTCGGTAACTGGTTCACTGGTTACGGACGACAGCCCCGTCCATGCGGCAAGCCCTGCAATTTCGGTGCGTAGACCGTTTACAGCCCAGTAGTCCTGGTCTAGCGTGCCGATCTCGACGGCATACTGCGCGTCCAGCCGAACCCAGCCGGGTAGACCCCCTCCCCAGTTGCTTGTCGACGAACGAAGGTTGCATCGCCCAAGTCCCACCTTTCCGTGCCGGTCACGGAAGACGAACCGCTCACTAAGTTCTTCGTCCGACGTCGGAAACTGCGACAAACCAAGCTTTGTCGTCACATCGTCGTCGACCGGCATCTCGAACGTGATTGCCTTCGGTGACAGGTCGAGGCGTCCTGCACCGATCTGTTCATGTGTTTCTGCGTTGTGGATAAAGCCCACACGCTCGGTCAGCTCGCGAAAATCTGCTGCCATTTCCCCTCATTTCGTTCGCCGACCGGGTGTCGGTGGGGTTGATCAATGGCCTGGTCGTCCAGCGCCACCTGTCACTTACCACTACTCCCTGCCAGATTGAGCTTTCTGTTCGGGTGCGTCGCCTGACCTGTAGGTCTAGCGGCATCCGCCTACCCGCCGTTTCAGGAGCGCTGGTCGGCAGCCCACCATATTGCTATCGGAAAGCGTCGGTGCGGGCGAGCACGTCGGCGTAGGCGGTGAGGTAGTCGAATGAGCAGCCGCTGAATAGTTCGGTTGCGGCAGGTTTGGAGGGGTCGCGGCCGATGCCGCGTACGGACGGGTTGAACTCGCGTTGGTCGGAGGTTCGGCGTGCTTCACGGAGGAGTCGTTGCTCGAGTGCCCCGAGGTCGGATGGGGTTCGATCGTCTGGACTTTTGTTGGACAGGAGGCAGGATTTCCATGGGGCCCGGGTCACGGCCCAGCCGAGCTTCCGATATTTCGCGAGGTTGTCGCTGCGGCGTCGTAGCCAGTTGGTGGTCTTTCCGACCTTGATCCACCCGGTGTCGAATTCGATCACGTACAGGTAGCCGAATCCGGGATCAGGTGGGTAGAACTCGTCATAGTGATCGATGTCGCTGCCAAAGTGCAGTTCGAAGGGTGGGAACTGGCTGTGGGGCATTAACTTTCCTCCTGTGCGGCGGGTGAATCACATCTACCGCTATGACGGCCACTTCACGGTGGGGTGTGGTGCGTGGTTCGTTCCGATGGGTGCGAGGTGGTGGAGGCCAGGGAGACTGTAGGCGTTGAGGGCGAGTCGGGTGCGCCAGGCCTTGTGTTTGTACGCCCAGATCCAGTGTCCGAGCAGCCATGCGGCGACTCCGGTGGCGAGGATCGCAACCGAGAGGGGGCGGGGGCCGGTGAATCCGATGCGGAGCAGTCCTTCGAAGATGATGAGGGCACCGATGAGTCGGGCGGCGATGGAGCCGAATGCCCAGATCAGTAGCGCCCCGATCGCGAAGAGTGCTGCCACTGCCATGGGGACCTTTCTGCTGGGGCCGTGTGCTGACAGCATTCCCGAAGGGTCTGACACGCAGCTTCGGCGTCGAGCTCGGGCCGGCTACTCGATTGTGTGATCGTTGCCGTCAGTGGTGAGTGTGCGGAGGTAGTGCGCTCGCAGGAAGTTGTCGAGGATGGCGGTCCCTGCTGGGTCGATGACGGCGGCTGGTCGGACGTCCGCGACCGCGGGCTCTGTTCGTCCTTGCGGGTTTCCGATCACGGCAAGCGGCTCCTTTCGTCGGCGTTGGTGAGCAGGTGCGTATCAGGGCGTCAGAACAGGCTGATCTGGGATTCCGCGGCGGCGGTGTCGGTGCGGTGTTGGTAGGCGGCGGCAAAGGATTGGGCGGCTCCCTCGGTGCAGCCGATCTCGTGGGCGACTTGGGCCCAGGTGAGGCCGGATTCGTGGAGTTGGAAGGCGTCGCGTTCGTCGTCGGTGTGGACGTGGTGGTCGAGGCTCATCGGTTGTCTCCTTTGAGGGTGTTGCGGCGTTCGGTGAAGGCGCGTTGGCGGCGGCCGATTTCGCACATGTGCTCGTAGAGCTGGTCTTCGGGGAGTTGCTGTGAGGCTTGGGTGAGGGCGGTGGCTGCGGCGGCGAAGGAGCGTCGGTAGGCCTGGCTGAAGACGGCGCGGGCGTAGTGGTCGACGGCGGTGTGTTCGGCGCCGAGGGTGGTGATGTTGGCGAGGTGGCGGGAGCGTTCGGATCCGTGGTGACCGGCGAGGTGACCGGATTGCTCGAGGGCGGCTCCGACCATGGCCGGGTTGTGGGGTGCACCGCCGCGGATCAGCCGGGTGATGAGGCGGAAGAACTCCCGGTGGGTGGTGCGTTCGAAGTCGGTGGTCTCGAGGATGTCGACGGCTCGGGTGGCGGCTTCGGCCGGTGCCCACAGCAGGGCGCACAGGAACAGCGCTTCGACGTCGTTGTGCAGGTCATCTGCGTAGTCTTCGGGCTGAATCGGGTCGACACCGGCAAGCTCGGGGGTGCCTGGGACGACGGAGAGTGCGGCGCTCATGCCGGTTCGATCCTTTCTCGCGGACATCGGGGTGTCAGGCTGCGACTGGTAGAGGTGTCGTATTCAAAATGTGCAGTATTCGTTCCGACGGTCATGAGTTCGCCGACGCGTGAGGCGGTATCGCCATCGCTCTCACGTATGGTCCGGGCATAGCAGGTGTGGCGTGAGGACCCATCCGGCTGTGGTGAGCCATCGCCGAACCGCCTCGGACAGGCTGCCGTCCATGGCCTGGTCAGCGAGTGCGCCGGCGAGGATGGGCCCGTCTCCGCAGATGGTGCAGGCGATATCGAATGCAAGCTGCCCGGGTTCACAATGGCGGCAGTGATTTCGAACGATCAACGTCTCGGGGTCATCCGGATCTGGGTGGAGCCAATCGACGGCAAGGTCGGCACGTTGGCTTGCCGCTTCCGCGCGGGTTGTAGGTTCGTTCCCGCACGTGGAGCATGCTCGCGATGCCCTCGGGACAGGCCCGGCTGATTTCGATGTCGCCGACTTGGTGACCTTCGCGGCGGGCCGTTTGTTCAAGTGCCCGTACACCGTGGTGCGCGGCACTTTCAACATGTCGGCGATCTGCGCGACGGTGTGTTCCTTGGCGTCGTACAGCCGTTGAGCGAGTTCGATCTGGTCGGGGCTGAGCTTCGGGGGCCGGCCGCCCTTGCGTCCGCGGGCTCGGGCGGCAGCGAGCCCGTCGCGGGTGTTAGCCACGATCAGCTCGCGCTGGAGCTCGGCAAGGACCGAGAGCATGCCGAACATGGCGCGGCCTTCGGCGGTGGCGGTATCGATTCCCTGCTCGAGGACCTTCAAACCGACACCGCGTTCGCGTAGCTCGGCACCGAGGGTGATCAGGTGCAGCACCGACCGTCCGAGACGATCGAGTCGTGTGATCACCAGGGTGTCACCCTCGCGCACCCGCTGAAGTACCAGATCCAGCTGGGGCCGTGTTGCTTTGGCGCCACCGGCCCGTTCGATGTGGATGTTCTTGGCGTCGACGCCGGCCTTACGGAGGGCGTCGACTTGATGGTCTGTGTTCTGGTCTGCGGTGGAGACACGCACGTAGCCGATCAGCATGTGTCGAAAATACCCTTCGCTGGGGTTTTTCGACATAGATTTCCGACTCGGGTTATCGACACTTTCTCGGCGGATTCTCGCAGGCCTAGCGTTTGTCGAATAACCTTCAATTCTCGACGGCCGAAAGCGGCGTAAGCCGTTGACCACATTCTTCGCGGAGCTACGTCATCCCCGCCCGGACACAGCCCAGATCCGATGCCCCCGGAACCACAGCGACTGGGATCGTCATCCTGGGGACGAGCCCACACATCTTCACCGATGGCCGGCACGCGTAGTCGCGCCCGCCGCCGGCACGCGTAGTCGCGCCCGCCGCCGGCAACAGGTTCCGATTAACCGGGGCACGGACGGGTACGCCGGAAAGGGATTGGGTCACGATCTGCCACCTGGCACGGGCGAGCAGTCAGGAAGGGAGCGGCAGCGATGGTCGCTGATGGGTACGCAGCGGGTGCAGTGACGCTTCCAGTGGCCGAGGGGCTGGTCAACGGTGATCTCGACGCGCCGCCGCGGTCCCGATTCGTGGTCGTGTTCGCGCACGGAGCCGGCAGTAGCCGCCGCAGTCCGCGTAACCGCCGAGTGGCGGCCGCGTTGCAGCGGGCCGGTTACGCCACCTTGTTGATGGACCTGTTGACTGCCGATGAGGAACTGGTCGACGTCGAGACCCGTGAATACCGTTTCGATATCCCACGGCTTGCCGAGCGGTTGATCGGCGCGCTCGATTGGCTCGAATCCCACGACCCGACGGCACCCATGCCGGTGGTGACGTTTGGTGCGAGCACCGGAGCCGCCGCGGCGCTCATCGCCGCCGCCGAGCGGCCACAACGCGTTCGTGCGGTGATCTCGCGCGGTGGCCGTCCCGACCTCGCCGGTGCGGCATTGGCCCGAGTGACCGCACCTACTCTGCTGATCGTCGGTGCCCTCGATACCACGGTCATCGAACTCAATCACCAGGCTGCCGAACAGATGACCGCCGCGCAGAAGGTCGAGGTCGCCCTCGTGCCCGGCGCCACTCATCTCTTCGAAGAGCCCGGCACCCTCGACGCGGTGATCGAACTGACTATCGATGCACTGGATCGACATCTGATCGGGCACACCAAGAATTGACCGAAACACGGCACCCGAGCGCCCGTGCATCGCACACGCACATTCGTTGCCCGGATGAGGCGAGAGCCTTTCGGCGGCCCGCTCGATCGAACCGACCCGACCGACACCGAAGGACGAGCGCCGTTGCTGGTCAGCGAAGGGATCGTGCCGGCCGGTCGGATCGATGCCTCGACTGGCTCCTGAGACGTCGCCTACCGGCTGAGGGACGCGTCATCACGGCGTGGCAGCGCCAAGACCGGGCACGCCTTCGATGAGGAATCCGTGCCGATCGAAGAGGCCCGCGCACGGTTCGGGATCGATGCCGCCCACGCGTTCGCGATGCTGACGAAACTTTCCCAGGACTCGAACACACCACTGCCGACTGTGGCAACGATCGCGACCTCGGCCCTGACCGACGCTGACAGCAATTTGGTCGATACTGTGGTCTCCCTGGGCCCACACCACGAACATGCCGGCCGGCGGTCAGCACCACCCACTGTGCTACACGAATCCACTTCACGAGAGATCCGGTGATCGTCCCGCAGGGAATTGCAGTCCTAACGAGTCCGATCTCGCGTCCATCGTTTCCCGGCATGCGCCCCACGACTTCGACGGTCCGAGACTGCTCGACTGTCTCGGCACGACGGCCGCGCATTCGGTCAATGGTTGCGCAGGGCGTCGATCAGCTCACCCTTTCGCTTCGATGAATAGCCGGACAAACCAACGTCCTTGGCCTTTTTCTTCAGTTCGTCGACAGTCCAGTCCTCATACGACGGCGACTTCCCGCCTTTTCGGCCGGTGCCGGAGCGGCCCTGCTTCGCGGAGGCGTTCGCGATCCGCGCCGCCTTCTGCTTTGATGCACCGTCCTTGCGTACTTCCTCGTACACCTTCTCGTCCTTGATCGACGATCGCGGCATGGCAACCTCCTCATCTCGCCAGTACACCGGTCGGGTACCCGATTGCATCGGTTCACACCCGAGGAGGCTTCGCGCCACGCCCTGCGTGGTTCACCGACTCGACCGCCGCAGCCCGATAGCGTGGGCAGCACTGATCCCGCCGAGGTGGAGGTAGTCGTGGTGCGGCACGTGCGACGGTGGGGTGCGGTGTACGTGCTGGTGGTGCTGTTCCTGGGGTCCTGGCTCGCCCAGTTCGTCACCCAGATGATCAGCTTCCGCAACGAGCAGCAATCACACGGCCAGTCGTTCAGCTGGACCGACTACTGGCCCGAATTTCTCGCGGCGACCTTCGAGAACTGGCAGAGCGAATGGTTGCAACTGGTGTTCCAGGCGATCCTGCTGATGGGT
>NZ_WXYH01000393.1:0-32255 GCF_009872365.1 Rhodococcus sp. T7 | reverse complement strand
GGACCGCGGGTTGAACGGGGAGACGATCGCGCCGACCTTGAACGCGCCGTACAGCGCGAGGAGGAAGCGGTCGGAGTTCGGCGACAGCACCGCCACGCGGTCGCCCTTCTGCACGCCGAGGGACAGCAGCGCGTTGGCGTACTGGTTGATTTCCCGGTCGAGCTGCCCGTAGCTGCGCTCGACGCCCTCGAAGATCAGCGCGGGCCGGTCCGGGTGGCGGCGTGCGTTCAATGTCAGTTGTCCACCAAGGGTTGCCATGATTCTCCTATGATCGGCGGGTGGTCTGCTAAGCAAATGTGGGGGGACGTTTGGTGAGGACGGCGTCGGCGCCCTCGGCGAAATCCGGTGTGCCGATGAGTTCGATCTGTCCGGCTCGTTCACGCTCGAGGGCGTGGTCGAGGTGGCCCAGGGTGGACGCGGCGAGCGCCCGTCTGGTCAGTTCGAGGGCGCGCCGCGGCCCGGCTCCCAGCGTGCCGGCGACGGCCTCGACATGGGCCGCGAGCTGGTCATCCGGCAGGATCCGGGCCACCAAGCCGGTCTGGGCGGCGTCGGTGGCGGAAAGCCGCTGCCCGAGCAGCGCTAATTCTGTAGCCCGCGCCCGGCCGATCGCCGCGGCGACGAGCGCGGTCGCGCCGCCGTCGGGCATCAGCCCGATGCTGGTGAACGACAACAGGAAATACGCGCTTTCGGCGGCGTAGGTGAGGTCTGCGGCGCAGGCGAGCGCCACTCCGTACCCGACCGCGGGGCCGTTGACGGCGGCGATGACGGGGACCGGCGCGGAGACGATGCCGCGGATCACCCGGTTCGCGGCGTCCATCACCACCTCGGGTTCCTCGCCCGTCACCGCGGTCAGATCCGCTCCCGTGCAGAAGGCTCTTCCCGCGCCGGTGAGCACGATCGCGCGGGCACCGGTCGCTTCCGCCCCGCTGATCGCGGTGTCGAGTGCGACCAGGTCGTCGACGCCGAGGGCGTTCATGCGGCCGGGCCGGTCGATCGTGATGTGAAGCAGGCGGCCGGTGCGGACGGTCCGGATAGCGGTCGGGGTCATCGGATCAGCCGAGCCGCTCGATGATGGTGACGTTGGCTTGTCCGCCGCCCTCGCACATGGTCTGCAACCCGTAGCGTCCGCCGGAGCGTTCGAGTTCGTGCAGCATGGTGGTCATCAGCCGGGTGCCGGTGGCGCCGATCGGGTGGCCGAGAGCGATGGCGCCGCCGTTGGGGTTCACCCGCTCCGGGTCGGCGCCGGTCTCCTGCAACCACGCCATCACGACCGGGGCGAACGCCTCGTTGACCTCGAACACGTCGAAGTCGTCGATGCGCATGCCGGTCCGCTCGAGTGCCCGTTCGGTGGCGGGGATCGGTGCGGCGAGCATCATGACCGGATCGGCGCCGAGCACGGTCAGGTGATGGATCCGGGCCCGCGGAGCCAGGTCGTGGCGGCGTACCGCCTCGGCGGAGGCGATGAGCATGCCCGAGGCGCCGTCGGAGATCTGGCTGGCGACCGCGGCGCTCAAGCGCCCCCCCCGGCGTGAGGCTCGGCAGGGCGGCCATCTTCTCCGGTGTGGTGTCGGCGCGCGGTCCTTCGTCGGTCGTCATCTGCTGGTAGGGGAGGATCTCGGCGGCGAAGCGTCCGCCGGCGATCGCCTGCAGCGCCCGGCGGTGGCTTTCCAGGGCGTACTGCTCCATCGCCTCCCGGTCGATTCCCCACTTTTCGGCGATCATCTCGGCGCCGCGGAACTGCGAGATCGTCTCGTCCCCGTAGCGGGCCCGCCACCTCGTCGAGCCCGAGTAGGGGTCGCGCACGCCGAACGCCTCGCCCGCGGTGACCGACGACATCAGTGGGATCTGGCTCATGTTCTGCACCCCGCCCGCGACGATGAGGTCGGCGGTGCCGCTCATCACGGCCTGCGCGGCGAAATGTACAGCCTGTTGCGAGGATCCGCACTGGCGGTCGATGGTCACGCCGGGCACTGTCTCGGGCAGGCCCGCAGCGAGGGCCGCGGTGCGGGCGATATCGCCCGCCTGCGGACCGATGTTGTCCAGGCAGCCGAGGATCACGTCGTCGACCGACGCGGGGTCGACACCGTTGCGTTCGACGAGTGCGCCGATCACATGGGCCGCGAGGTCGACCGGGTGTGCGGCGGCCAGTGCGCCGCGGCGGCGGCCTACCGGGGTGCGTGCCGCGTCGATGATGTATGCCTCTGGCATTGATGTCTCCGAATCGTCGTCTCAGGTGGTCGATGGTTGACGTGTGCGCGAGTGCAGGTAGGCGTCGAGCAGGACGGTCAGCACGACGCGGCCTTCGCTGTCGACCACGGTGCTCTCGGTGGTGACGAGGGCGCGTGCCCGGTCGTCGAACTGGATGTCGTCGATGACGACGGTGCCGGTCAGCACGTCTCCTGGACGCACGGGACGGCGGAACCGCAGATCTCGGATGCCGCGCCCGGCAATGGCCGCCCAGCTGTGCCCCACTGCGTCGAATGTCAGCCGTTGCAGGATCGCCAACGTGTGGATTCCACTGGCGATCAGGCCACCGAACTGGCCGTCCTGCGCCGCCGCCCGGTCGATGTGAAACCACTGGGGATCCCAGTGGGTGGCGAAGTCGACGAGTTCGGCCTCGGTCACCGTGTGTGAGCCCAAGTCGAAACGCTGGCCGATGCCCAGGTCCTCGGCGTATACAAGGCGTGTGTGCTCATGGTGCGATCCCACCTGCACGCCGACGGGTTTCACCGCGGCGCCATGCGGATCGCGCCGTCGAGGCGGATGGTTTCGCCGTTGAGCATCGGGTTGGTCACGATCGCCTCGACCAGCTGCGCGTACTCGGCGGGGTCGCCGAGCCGGTTCGGGTGCGGCACCTGCTGTCCCAGCGAAATCTGAGCCGCCTCGGGCAGCGTGCCCAGCAGCGGGGTCTTGAACAGGCCGGGCGCGATGGTGTTCACCCGGATCAGCAGCGACGCCAGGTCGCGGGCGATCGGCAGGGTGGCGCCGACGATCCCGCCCTTCGATGCCGAGTACGCGGCCTGTCCGATCTGCCCGTCGAAGGCCGCGACCGAGGCGGTGTTGACGATCACGCCGCGCTCGCCGTCGACGGGCTCGTTCTGCGACATCGCGTGCGCGGCGAGGCGGATGACGTTGAAGGTTCCGGTCAGGTTGACCTTGACGATCTTCTCGAATTCGGCCAGCGGGAACGGTCCGTTCTTACCGACGGTCTTGACGGCGTTGCCGATGCCGGCGCAGTTCACGGTGATTCGCAGTGAGGACTCCGCGTTGGCGCGCTCGACCGCCTCGGTGACCGCGGCCTCGTCGGTGACATCCGCCGGAGCGAATTCCACGGTGTCGCCGAGAGCAGCCAGCGCATCCGTGTTCGCGGTGGGCAGGTCGACGGCGATTACCCGGGCGCCCGACTTGGCGAGGGCGGTGACGGTGGCCAGTCCGAGGCCCGAGGCTCCGCCGGTGACGAGTGCGTTGGTTCCGGTGATATGCATGAATACTCCTGACGAAATAGGTTGAGAACATCGGGTTTTTGACAAAGTGAGGTGTGACTGACGCAGTGGTGTCACTGCGCGAAGGTCAACCTCATAAGGCGCGGCCGATGAGTTCCTTCATGATCTCGTTGGTGCCGCCGTAGATCTTCTGCACGCGGGAAGCGGCGTACATCTGCGCGATCGGGTACTCCATCATGTAGCCGTAGCCACCGAAGACCTGCAGGCAGCGGTCGACGATCTCGCACTGCTTGTCGCTGCCCCACAGCTTGGCCATCGACGCGGTCGCCGCGTCGAGGGTGCCGTCGAGGTGACGCTGGATGCAGTGGTCCATCAGGGTCTTGCCGGCCAGCACGTCGGTCTTGCACTCGGCGAGTACGAACTTCGTGTTCTGGAAGTTCAGGATCGGCTTGCCGAAGGCGTGACGTTCCTTGGCGTACCTGATGCTCTCCGCCACCGCGGCCTCGGCCACCGCGACACCGCCGACACCGAGGATCAGCCGCTCACGCTGCAGCTGACCCATCAGCTGGTAGAAGCCCTGCCCCTCGACGCCGCCGAGCAGATTCGCTGCCGGCACCCGCATGTCGGTGAACGACAACTCGCGGGTGTCCTGGCCGTGCTGGCCGATCTTGTCCAGCACCCGCCCACGCTCGAACCCCGGAAGATTCTCCGTCTCCGCGACGAGCAGCGAGATACCCTTGGAACCTTGGCTCGGGTCCGTTTTGGCGACGATGACGAGCAGGTCGCAGTGCGACGCGTTCGAGATGAACGTCTTCGAGCCGTTGATCACGTAGTGGCCGCCGTCGCGAACCGCGGTGGTCCGTACGGCCTGCAGGTCCGAGCCGGTGCCGGGTTCGGTCATCGCAATGGCGAGGACGCTCTCACCGCTCGCACATTTCGATAGCCAGCGCTTCTTCTGGTCCTCGGTGGCATAGGCGGCGATGTAGTGCGCGACGATCGTCGAGTGCACGGCGAAGCCGAACGCGGTGTCGTGGGCGTAGGCGATCTCCTGCTGCACGATCGCCTCGTGGCCGAAGTTGCCGCCCCCGCCGCCGTATTCTTCGGCGATGTCGAGGCACAGCAGTCCCGCGGCGCCGGCCTTGGTCCAGAACTCGCGGTCGACCTGGTGCTGCGCGGCCCAACGGTCCTGGTTCGGGGTGGCTTCCTTGCGGAAGAACTCGGCGGCGTGCTTACGCAGCAGCGCCTGATCGTCGGTCTCCCACGGGGAGCGGTAATCGGGGAACAGCTCGCTCATGATCGGTCCTACTTTCCGGTGAATTCGGGGGCGCGCTTGGCGAGGAACGCGGCCTGGCCCTCGCGGCTGTCGGCGGAATGGATGGCAACGTGAAAGTTGCGCTTCTCGTGCTCGAGTCCTTGCGCCAGAGAGGTTTCCAGGGCCTGGAGGGCGGCATCCTTGGCCAGCGCCACCGCGAGCGGTGAGTTGGCGGCGATCCGCTGCGCCATGGCGACCGCCGCTTCGAGGGCGGTGCCGTCCGGGACGGTCTCGGCGACGATGCCGGCCGCGCACGCCCGCTGTGCGGACAGGAAGTCGCCGGTGAGCAGTAGGGCCATCGCCTTGGACTTGCCGACGGCCTGAATCAGGCGCTGGGTTCCGCCGCCGCCCGGGATCACGCCGAGCTTCACCTCCGGGACACCGAACTTGGCGGATTCGCCGGCGATGACGATGTCGCAGGCAAGCGCCAACTCGCAGCCGCCGCCGAGTGCGAGGCCCTCGACCGCAGCGAGGACCGGCTTCGGGAATCGGCCCAGGTCGGCCCAGATGGTGCCGCCCAGCGCGGCTCGATCGCCGAGCAGCGACTGGTCGCGAATGGCGTCGAAATTGGTGATGTCGGCTCCGGCGCAGAAGATCCCGCCGGCGCCGGTGAGCACGATGGCACGGATCTCGTCGTCGTGCCGAGCCGCGACGAGCTCGGTGTTCAAGGCGGTGAGCACCGCCTCGTTCAGACTGTTGCGAGCCTTGGGCCGGTTGATCTCCAGGATCAGGAGGTGGCTGTCGCGGGCCGTGCGTAGCGGGGCGTTGTCGGGGTTCATCGGACGTCCTCGTAGACGTTGGTGTGCGCGGCGCGCATGGCCTTCTTGTCGAGCTTGCCGACGCTGGTGCGGGGCAGCTGGTCCAGATACAGGACGGTCTCGGGCAATTGCCATTTGGCGAATGCATCGGCGAGCAATTCGTGGATCTCCGACAGTGGAAGTTCCTGCCCGTCGGTCGTCACGACGAGTGCTACTGGACGCTCCTGCCACTTCGGGTGCGGGACGCCGATGACGGCCGCCTCGGCGATCTTCGGATGGGCAACGAGTGCGTTCTCCATGTCGATGGAGGAAATCCATTCGCCACCCGACTTGACCACGTCCTTGATCCGGTCGGTGATCTTCAAGTAACCATTCGGGTCGATGGTCCCGACATCGCCGCTACGCCAATACCCGTCGAGGAACTTGTCGGCGTCGTCGTCGAGCTTGTGATAGCGCTCGATGATCCACGGTCCGCGCAGCAGCACTTCACCCTGACTCGTGCCGTCGTGCGGGAGATCGTTGCCTTCCGCGTCGACGATCCGGATGTCGATGCCGTTGACCGGCAAACCCTGCTTACGCTTGAGATCCCACTTCTCCTCGTCCGAGATCACACCGCGCAGCGAGGGCTTCAGTCCCCGGTTCACCGCGACCAGAGGGGTGGTCTCGGTGGCGCCGTAGGCGTGGATGACGTCGGCTCCAGTGATGTCGTGGAAGTCGCGCATCAGCGACAGCGGCGGCTCGGTGGCACCGGACAGCAGCCGCGCGCGGGAGAAGTCCGGTGCGACCGCAAGCGTCTTGATGTAGTTCATCATGGGCTGGAAGATCGCCGGCGCACCGTTTGCGACGGTGACTTGCTCCGCGATCATCGCGTCCACGAGGACGGATGTGTCCTCGGCGATGTAGCGACCGGGCAGCACGATTTTTGCGGCACTGTAGGCGGCCGCCTGGGGTAGGCCCCAGCCCTGGCCGTGGAACATCGGCGTGATGAGCATGACGGCATCGTCGCTGCTCATCCCGAGTCCGGCGACCTCGGCGAGGGTGTGCAGGTAGATGCCGCGATGCGAGTAGTAGATGCCCTTGGGCCTGCCGGTGGTGCCGGTGGTGTAACACGCGCTGTAGGAGGAGGTTTCGTCGATGACCGGCCAGTCGATCTCCGGGCCGGCGTCCGCGAGCAGGTCCTCCCAGTGCACCGCGTGCGGGAGCGTGGTGGTGATGTCGGCCAGCGGCTTATCGGTCATCACCACCCACGTCTTCACGTTCGGCGTATGCGGTGCCAGCGCCTCGGCAACCGGAAGCAGCGACTCGTCGATGAGGACCACCGATGCATCACTGTGTCCGGTGACGTAAGCGAGATCCTCTGGCGCCAAACGCAGGTTCATCTGCAACATCACGGCAGCGAGGCCGGGAATCGCCCAGTACAGCTCGTAGTGCCGCTTGCTGTTCCAGTCGAGGATCCCGACCACATCGCCCGGCCCGACGCCGATCGAGCGAAGTGCATTGGCACTTCGTTGGATTCGCGCGTAGGCATCGGCGTAGGTGTACCGGTCCCAGCCGCCGTCCGCGGTGCGGTACACGATCTCCTGCTCGGGATAGGTGCGCGCGGCGTGCCGGATGATGGTGGTGGTGTTGAGTTGATAGTGGTCGCCGTGGGTGGAGGGCAGGCCCCTCACGATCTCGTGGCTCATGACGTCCTCAGATGCGTTCGATGATGGTGGCGTTCGCGGTGCCGGTGGCCTCGCAGACGGTCTGCAAGCCGAACCTCTTGCCGGAGCGTTCGAGTTCGCAGAGCAGGTCGGTGAGCATCCGGGCTCCGGTCGAGCCCAGCGGGTGGCCGAGGGCGACGGAGCCGCCGTTGACGTTCAGCTTGTCGTCCGGGACGCCGAATTCCCGTTGGAAGATCAGCGGCACACCGGCGAAGGCCTCGTTGACCTCGAACAGGTCGATCTCCTCGACGGCCAACCCGCTTCGGCCGAGCGCCTTGTGGGCGGCGTCGAGGATCGCGGTGAACTGGATGATCGGGTCGGCGGCGGCGACCGACAGCGCGCGGAACCGGGCGCGTGGGATGAGGCCGTTGCGCTCGGCGTACTCGCGGTCGGCGATCAGCAGCGCGGCCGCGCCGTCGCTGATCTGCGAGGAGTTGGCCGCCGTGGTCCGCCCGTCGGCGCCGAACACGGCTTTCAGGCTCGCCATCTTGGCGGGGTCGATGTGCTCGCGGATGCCCTCGTCCGAGTCGATGACCGGACCGGTCGGGTCGTCGGGGTCGGCGGTGATCGGCACCATCTGGTCGCGGAACTTCCCGGCCCGCGTCGCGGCGTGCGCCCGCTCGTGGCTGCGAGCGCTGAACGCGTCCAACGCCGCTCGGCTCAGGTCGAACCTCTCGTTCATCAGCTCCGACGACGGGCCCTGCGCCATCAGCCCACCGTCGTAGCGGTCGAGTTCGCGCGGGCTGTACTGCGGGCCGAGCGGCGCGCCGGGCAGGAACGCCGGAGGCATCGGCACCCGTGACATCGACTCGACGCCGCAGGCGATCACCAGGTCGTGGGAACCCGCCATCACCGCCTGGGCGGCGAAGCTGACCGCCTGCTGCCCTGAACCGCACTGGCGGTCGATCGTCACCGCGGGGACCGACTCGGGCAGCCCGGCGGCGAGCACCGCGTGGCGGCCGAGATTGCCCGACTGGACATCGTGCTGGATGACGCAGCCGGTGATGACGTCCTCGATCGCGGCGGGGTCGACGCCGGCGCGGGCCACAAGCTCCCGCAGCGTCTGCCCGAGCAGGTCCACCGGATGCCATGCGCTGAGGATCCCTCCGCGACGGCCGACCGGGGTCCGGACCGCGCCGACGATAACGGCCTCGCGAACACTCATGACAAAGCTCCTTGTGCTGAATTACGGGGTGCCGAATCGCGGATTCCGATCAGGGGAATGTCGAGGCGCTTCGCGACCTCCTCCCATTCGCGCGTCGGCTTGGAAAGAAACGTCTGCTCGAGCTCCTCCTGGGTGCCCTCGACACCGAGACCGGCGCGGGCGCGCTCCCAGAAGTGCGGCTCGAGCGCGGCCAGCGCGACGTGGCCGTCGGAGCTGGAGTAGATCCGGTAACCGGGATGCGCCCCGCCGAGCGGCGCGCCCGCTCCCATCAGACCGTGCCGAACTGCGGCGCCGGCGTCGGCGGCCGCCTGTTCGAGGACGACCCGCTCGCGGTGTCCCACGCCGGACTCCGCGGCCACGCGCAGGGCGAGCAGGGCCGCGGACACGGCGCGCTCGGCGCCGAGCAGGTCGGCCACCGGGACGGTCGGCATCGTCGGCGGCTGGAGAGTGCCGTGCAGGGCCTGGTACGTCAGGTCATGGCCGGGCTGCTCCGCCGCGATCCCGTCGTGCCCGACGATCTCGATATGCGACAGGTGCGGATTCGCCGCGGTCAACTCGTCCAGGCCGAGCTTGACCAGCGCCGAGGGGCGCATGGCGGTGAGCATCAGGTCGGCACGCGACAGCTCGCGCGCCGCCACCGCCCGATCAGCGGGGTCCTTGAGGTCGAGGGTCACGACCCGCTGGCCCACAGTGAGCTCGTCGTACCACGTCGGCGCCACGGCCCGCAGCGGGTCGCCGGCCGGCGGTTCGATCTTGGTGACGGTGGCGCCCAGCGCCCGTAGCCGCGCGGCGGCGAGCGGGCCCGGCAGATTGATCGCGAGCGACACCACCTGCACGCCCTGCAGCGAACTCGACTGCGACATCATCAACCCCTTTTTGACTATACTGATGTATAGCCATTAATGCGCATGTACTGTCTAATGTCAAGGGTGTATGCTTTTTTCTCTGATAGGAGGCAATTTCTGTGACCGACCCCCGCGCCAGTGACGAGGACCTCACCGCGAAGGCCCGCATTCGCAACGCCGCGCTCGACCTCTACGCCGAGCGCGGCGAGGATCGCGTCTCGATGCGCGCCGTCGCCGCCGCCGCCGGGGTCGCCGTGGGATTGGTGCAGCACCACTTCAAGACCAAGGACGGGCTACGCGTCGCCGTCGAGCAACTGGTCGTCGACTATTACGCTCTGGCGATCGCCTCTGTGCCGGACGAGGGCGCCCCAGCGCAGGTCGCCGCCGCTCGAGACGAGGCGGTGCGGCACATGCTCGCGACGCATCCGACGGTGGTGAACTACATCCGGCGCGCTGTG
Organism: Rhodococcus sp. T7; assembly: GCF_009872365.1. Lineage (NCBI taxonomy): Bacteria > Bacillati > Actinomycetota > Actinomycetes > Mycobacteriales > Nocardiaceae > Rhodococcus > Rhodococcus sp. T7. The sequence continues at coordinate 22,571 of NZ_WXYH01000393.1, read as the reverse complement.
CTCGATCCGCAGGGAAAGAGCGAGTTACTCGAGCGGCTGACCGACCTGAGTCGCAGAGAGATCTCCAAACTCCGCTATTCGGGCAAGACCTCGACACGGCGATCCGAGTCCTCACAGGTCATCGGGCTGATGGTTCGTCAGCTGGGGCAGCTGCTCATGCAGCCGATGATCGATGACATGTGTGACTTCCTCGACCGGACGGGCGTGCCGCACAGCGACAAACTGACGCTCTCCGTGACCGTAATCTAGCGGTAGTTTGTTGGGTCAGGTCGGAGGTAGAGGTGCAGGCCGTGGCCTGTTTCGCGGCTCAGGAGAGACTTCCGCCGACATGCGTCGTCAGGTCCTGAGCGGTCATCCGCCACCCTTCGACTCGCGCTACTCGTCGTCGTCGGCGTCCGGGTCGCGCAGCGGTCGGTGAACTCCGCTGGGGTCGGGCAGGTGGAAGCTGTAGTGCCCGTCGATGCCGATGTGGGCGCGCACGAACGCCGACAATCGCTCGACATCGGTGTCGAGCACCGGGTATCCGCCGGCTCGCAGCGCGGCGAGGGCGCGGTTCTCGTAGACGGTGTTCCACACGACGACGCAATTGAGCACCAATCCCAGCGCCGAGAGCTGGTCTTCCATGCCCTCGTAGTAGGCGCGGGTCATCTCGCCCTTGCGGCCGTGATAGATCGTGCGCGCCAGGTCGTGACGACCCTCGACGAGATTGGACTGGGCCTTGCCCTCGCGCCGGTAAGGTTCGTCGTCGGCCAGGCGCAGGATGTGCAGGGTCTTGAAGATCCGCCCGAAATGGGCGATGGCCTGGCCCAACGCGGTCGGCTGCCCGTCGCGGGAGATCATCCTGGTGACCTCGTGCGCCGACACCTCACCGGAGTGGATCGACACCGCGATCCGGCACATGTCCTCCCAGTGCGCGGCGATCTTGGCGGTGTCGATCACCCCGCGCGCCGCCTTGTCCAGCGGCCCGTAGTCGGCTCGGGCGTCGATGCGCCACAACCGCTGATCGGGCAGGTTCGCCAGCTGCGGCCGGTACTGGCGGCCGATCAGATGCAGCAGTCCGAACACGATGTCGGAATACGACCCGGTGTCGGTGATGATGACCTCCGGAATCCGCCCGCCGTGCTGGGACACGATCACGTCGATGGTGTGCAGCGAATCGCGAGGTGTTCCGCGCAGCACCTTGCCTGCCAGCCCGGCGGACTGGTCGTTGAGCATGTTCAACCAGGTGATGCCCAGTTTCCGGCCGAAGTACTTCGGGTTCGGGCGGGCGTTATGGGTGCGCACGGGCACCACGAACCGCATCCCGTCCACCGAGGCGACCAGCCCGCCGCCCCACGCTTGGGCCAGGGGGATGTCGGCCTGGGCGTCGACCAGCACGGCGTTGGCCGCCTCGATGGTCTCGGCCCGCACGTAGCACTGGTCGACGTGCAGCAGCCGATCCCTGGTCAGGGCGTCGACACCAGGCGTTGTCACCGGTTTGAACCCGACGTTCATCGCATAGGAACAGAGCACGGCCGCCACCGACAAGCCGAGGTCGGCGACGCGGGCCTCGTTGCCCGAGGTGTGGGTGAACGCCTCGGTGAAACCGGGATGCCAGCTCATCACCTCCGTGACCAGTTCCGGCAGGTCCACACGCGGGATCATCGCCTCCACCCGGCGGCGCAGGTCGACCAGCGACGCGGGCTCGGCCTTGGCGTCCAGCGCGGCGACGTGCAGTTTGCCGTCGGCGTCGATGCTGGCTGGGGTGTCCTCGCCCAGCCGTGCGGCCAACTCCCGATAAGCGGTCTCCAACGCCGTCGCGTGATCGGTCAGCAGCTGCGTCGGCGCGGCGGGCAGGCCCAGCGCGTTCATGCCGGCGTCACGCGCAGCCTCCCAGGCTTCGCCTGCCAGCAGGTGCGCCCGCGGGTCGCGCCACCGCGACGAACGCACCGCGAAGATGCTGCGGTGCTTGAGGTGTCGGTGGAACTGTTCCAACACGCAGATCGTGTAGGAGTTCCGGTCGACGGTGCCCTCCGGTCGGCCCGGCGTGTAGATCAAGCGCTTCCACGCGCCGACGATCAAGTCGTGGTCGACCTTGCGGGCGTCCAGCAGGTTTGCCGGGATCTTGCCCGACGACCTGGATGTCAGCAGCTCGGCGAGGGTCTTCATTGCCGCCAGGACGGCGGCGCCGTCACTGGTCGCGCCGAACTCGATCGTGTCCATCAGCATCGACAGGAACGGGCGGACCGTGGCGAACTTGCCGGCCAACTCGATCAACCGCTGCCCATCCAGCTCCGCGTCGTCGGCGGGCACCAGCTCGTCGACCGCCTGGACCGCGTGCCGCAACTCGGCCCGGGTGACGGTCTTCTCGATCATGTCCAACACCACGCCCAGCCCGACGTCCTGGTTGACCTCGACCATCTCCAGCAGCACCTTCACCGCTGCCGCGAGCTTGCCTGCGTTGCGTGACACCCTCGGATAGCGACGCAGCTTCTCCTCGCGAGACTCCCGCTCGGCCTTGGACAGAAGCTTCGTCGTCATCAACATGTCGAAGGTCTCCAACACGTCGTCGACCGCCCGCGCGCTCAACACAACGACCGTCGCGGCCAGCACCGCCAAGCGCTGCTCACGCGTGGGCAGCCGCCGCAGCGCGGCGGCCTTGCTCGCCAACCCGTAGGTCGCCAACCCCGTCAACCGACGCGGCGGGATCGCCCTCACGTCGATGCTGTCCACCCCGACCGCTTGCAGGTCGACAACCCTGCGCAGCGCCGCGAGCATCCCCTTCGACGACGCCTTGAACACGCCCTTGCGCAGCCGCTCCAGCTCGCTGACCTTCTGCCCGCCCTCCGCAGGAACCTCCAGCAGCCGCAACAAGGCAGACGCGGACTCCGAGGTCAGCTGCTCGCCGAGCTGGCGCCACAACCGGGCGTCCGCCGCGTTGCGGCCGTCGCCGATCAGCCGCTCCAACGTGGTGATCCCCGGCAGCAGCGCCTGACGCTTCCGCAGCCATGTCACTGCGTCGCCGAAGATCGCCTTCGGTCCGTCGCCGGTCATCCACGCCTGGTCGACGATCCACGACGTGAGCTCCGACTCCATCTCGCCGAACGGCTTGAGTCCGTACACCTGCTGGATTTCCCAGGCGTGTTCGAGCTTGGTCTTCTCCCGATCGGTGTACCGCTTCACCATCGACGGATCGGAGATCTCCAACTGCTCGGCCAGATACTCGATCAACGCGGGCGGGACATCCAGCGGATCAGCCAGGAACATTCCCAGGTGACGCACCGTCACCACCTGCACCGCGAACCCCAGACGGTTGTAGTCGCGCCGCCGCGCAGCGATCAGCCGCCGGTCCTCGTCATCCAAGTAGCAGTAACGCTCCAGCTCCTGCCGAGACAACGCACCGAACCGGCCATAGCCGCCCTCATCAGTCACGACGACATGAAATCACCTACAGCGCAAGGTCGCTCGGCGATTGCCCCTTAGCGCCGGATTTCGTCAATCTGCTCCCCGACCCCCAACACCCCGAGCACGACGCTGACCACCGCATAGGCAAACGCGGTCACCACCGCCGAAGCCCGTGCGAGATCTGTGATCTCGAGGGCGAATGCGCTGTACGTCGTCAACGCACCGCAGATGCCGGTACCGCCGAACAGTCGCACCCGCTGACGCCACCCGTCGTCGGGGCCCAGTCGCGCAAGGACTTCCAGCAGCGCGCCGAGGATGAACGCGCCCGCGATGTTGACGCCGAAGGTCGCCCACGGCCATTGCCCGTCGACCGCCGGGAAGGTCTGCTCGGCCAAGTACCGCAGGCCGGTGCCGCACAGCCCGCCGGCGAACACCCAGACGAGCGCCCGGGCGCGAAGATGCGGCGGACGCTCATCGGGGTCGACGGGCAGCTCGCCGTGCTGGTCTGCGTGCACCCGCCAAGTCTCCGCTACGTCACGACGGCATACAAGACGAACAGGTACACCGGTACCAGCACGTCGAAGACGAAGATCGGACCGGCGTTGCCCGCCTTGAAGTTCCGTCTGGTCACCATCTCCCGGACGTGCCCGACGGCGGCCCCCAGGTAGAACACCGCGAAGGCGATGATCGTGGCCAGTGTGAAGTCGTCGTCGAACCCCGACGCGATCACACCCAGGACGCCGGTCGCCAGGCTGGCCAGCCCGACCTCCCACTGCCACGGCGTCCTCGGCTGCCACCCGATCGATTCGGCGATCGGCTCGCCGAAGAACATGTGACCGCAACCGGTCATCCAGCCCTGCACGCCGATCATCCACAGCACCGAGTTCTCGAGCAGATCCCGGCCGAGATCGCCGCCTGGGGACAGCGCGTCGATCACCGTCGTGATGATCGTGCCGACCAACCCGACGAAGGGTACGACGGCTATCGCGATGCGGAGGGCGCGGTCGCTCATGTTGTGCGCCCGTCAGCCCTTGAGCTGTTCGGCCAGTGCGGTCAGCACGTCGGGGTCCTCGATGGTCGACGGGACCGTGTACTCCTCGTGGTCGGCGATCTGCCGCATCGTCTTCCGCAGGATCTTGCCCGATCGGGTCTTGGGCAGTGCCGGCACCACGGTCACGTCGCGGAAGGTCGCGACCGCACCGATCTCGTTGCGCACCTTGGCCACGAGCTCGCTGCGCAGGGTGTCGGCCTCGATCTCGACACCGGACTTCAGCACCACATACCCACTCGGTCGCTGCCCCTTGAGATCGTCGTGGATGCCGATGACCGCACATTCGGCGACCGCCGGATGCGACGCCACGACGGCCTCGATACTGCCGGTCGAGAGCCGGTGTCCGGCAACGTTGATCACGTCGTCGGAACGCCCGAGCACGAAGACGTAACCGTCGGCGTCGACGTATCCGGAGTCCCCGGTGAGGTAGTAACCGTCGAACGCTGCGAGGTAGGACTTGCGGTAACGCTCCTCGTCGCGCCACAGTCCGGCCAGGGTGCCCGGTGGCAGTGGCAGTCGGATGACGATGTTGCCCTCCTCGCCGGCGCCCACGATCTTGCCCTCGGCGTCGACGACCCCGACCCGGAAACCCGGGACCGGCACCGTGGGCGATCCGGCCTTGATCGGCATCGGTTCCAGCCCACGCAGATTCGCGGCGATCGCCCATCCGGTCTCGGTCTGCCACCAGTGGTCGACGACCGGCACCCCGAGAATCCTCGATGCCCAGGTGAACGTGTCCGGGTCGAGGCGCTCACCGGCCGCGAACAGGGTCTGCAACGACGACACGTCGTGGGCGGCCAACTCGGCGGCCTCCGGGTCGGCCTTGCGGATCGCGCGGATCGCGGTCGGCGCGGTGAACAGCGCCTTCACCCGATGATCGGCGACGACCCGCCAGAAGGCGCCGGCGTCGGGGGTCCCCACGGGCTTGCCCTCGTACATCACCGTCGTCGCCCCGACGAGCAGCGGGGCGTACACGATGTAGGAGTGCCCGACGACCCAGCCCACGTCGGATGCGGTCCACCAGACGTCACCCGCGGCGATGTCGTAGATGTTCGTCATCGACCACGTCAGGGCCACCGCGTGACCGCCGTTGTCGCGGACCACCCCCTTGGGTTTACCCGTGGTTCCGGAGGTGTAGAGGATGTAGAGCGGATCGGTCGCCGCCACCGGCACCGGCTCCGCGGGCTCGGCAACCTGCGTCACCTCGTCCCAGTCCAGCCAGCCGTCGTGATCGGCGGCGCTGCCCGCGATCTCGGGGCGATCCTTGACGATGATCGTCGCCGGGGAGGCCGACGACAGTTCGACGGCCTTGGCGACCATCGGCAGGTACTCCACGGCACGGCCCGGTTCGAGCCCACCGGAGGCGGTGACGACGGCGACCGGCTCCGCGTCGTCGATGCGGGCGGCCAGTTCCGGTGCGGCGAAGCCGCCGAACACCACCGAGTGCACGGCCCCGATCCGCGCGCAGGCCAGCATCGCGATGGCGGCCTCGGGGATCATCGGCATGTAGATCACGACGCGGTCACCCGCGCCCACGCCGTGGGCGGCGAGTGCCCCGGCGAACCGCGACACCTCGTCCAGGAGCTCGGCATAGGTGTAGCGGCGGACCTCGCCGACCATCGCCGAGTCCCAGATCAGGGCCGTCCGCTCGCCCTGGCCCGCGGCGACATGACGGTCCAGGGCGTTGTGGCAGGTGTTGAGTTCGCCGTCGGGAAACCACCGGTAGAACGGGGCGGCGGAGTCGTCGAGCGCCCGCGTCGGAGTGACCGTCCAGTCGATCGCGGACGCCGCGTCGAGCCAGAAACCCTCACGGTCCTCGGTCGCCCGTGTGAACGCCTCGTCGTATCGTCCCATCGCTGATCCGCCCTTCGCCCTGACGCCGTCGTCCTCGGGCGGCACATCATCGGATGTGCCGTGTCCCGGTTAGAGGTTAGTCATGTGACGATCGACACGACACCTGTTCCGCGGGCCGCGCGCCGACCGGTCACCGTCGTGCGGCGAGCGGGCGCAGACCCCGCTGCGTCGACGCGCGGGCCCGCGGGAAGGTCACCGCTGCACGTAGAAGACGCGCCGGTTGACGAATTCGCCGATGCCGAGCGGTCCGAGTTCCCGCCCGAAGCCGGAACGCTTGGTTCCGCCGAACGGCACGTCGGCGCCTTCGCCGGCCGAGGTGTTCACATTGGCCATACCCACCTCGAGTCGCGACGCGACCGCGATCGCCCGCTGCTCGTCGCTCGAGAAGACAGCACCCCCGAGCCCGAACGGGACGTCGTTCGCGAGAGCGACCGCCTCGTCGTCGTCGGACACCGAATAGACGACGGCGACCGGGCCGAACAGCTCCTCACGGTAAGCGCGCATGTCCGGGGTGACCCCGGTCAGGACTGCCGGGGTGAACCATCCGTGCTCGGCGAGCTCTCCACCGACGTGCAGGGTCGCACCCCTGTCGACCGCGTCGCGCACCTGGGCGAGCAGCCCCTCGGCCGCCTTCCGCGACACCCATCACCTCCCACTCCAGGCCGTCGAAGGTGTCCAGGGAGAACTTCTGAAGGACCGCGGCAGCGGACGCGAGCGTGTCGGACATGATGATTCCTCTCGGGTGGATCGAGCTGCCCGCGGGTCGCGGGCAGGTGAGATCGGATCGGTTTTCAGGACAGGACGATCGGCAGTTTTCGGTAGCGCCGGGCGAAATCGTTGTGCGCCACGGTGGGTTCCTCGGCCAACTCGATCCGCTCGTACCGTTCGGCCAGCACGGCGAAGACAGTCGTTGCCTCGGCACGCGAGATGATCTGTCCCGCACAGGAATGCGGCCCCAGACCGAACGACAGGTTGCGGCTGGCCGCAGGCGGGCGGGTGTGGTCGAAGACATCCGGGTCATCGAAGACCTCGGGGTCGCGATTGGCCGCACCGATCATGAAGCGGATGGGCGATCCGGCCTCGATGAGCACACCGCCGATCTCCACGTCCTCGGTAGGAAACCGCAGGAAAGACAGTTGTGGCGGGTCCATCCGGACCATCTCGTTGATGATCGCCGCACGTGCTGACTCGTCGTTGCGGAATGCGGTGAAAACCTCGGGCCGACGAGCGAACAGTTCGATACCCGAGGCGATCAGGTACCCGATGGCCATGTGCCCCACGGCATAGAACACCAGAATCGTGGCGATAGCCTCGCTCTCGGTGATCTCCCCGGCGCGGGCGGCGTCGAGCAACGAATCGGCCAGGCCGTCGCCCGGGTTCACCCGCTTGTCCTCGAGCATCTCGGCGACGCGCGCACTCAGATAGCCGAAAGCGACTGCAGCCCGGTCGACATCGCCGTCCGCGGGCTCCGCGCTTTGCATCAGCATCGCCTCGAACATCGCCTCCATCACGGCGTCGGCATCGTCTTCGGGTAGTTGTAGGACGCGTGCCATCGTGACGTGGGTGGGGACGACGGCGAGGTCGCGCCTGGCCTCGATCACCTGACCGGCCTCGACACCGTCGAGCAGGTCGCCGACCAGCTCACGGGTGGTCCTGACCCAGCCGTCCACCAGTTTCGGCGTGAACCACTTGTTGGTCTGCCGGCGCAACACGGTGTGATGCGGGGGATCCGAACCCAGCGCGGTGTCGCTCGCGACCGCCCAGGGCCCGGCGTCGGCCCATCCGGGTTCGACGCTCATGATGGGCAGTTTCGCGAAATGACTCACGTCGGCGTACCGGGACACCAGGTAGGTGCCGTCCTCCAGCTTGTGCACCGGATGGTCCTGTTGCAGTCGCCTATACCAGGGATAGGGGTTGTTCCTGAATTCGGGATCCGACCACGGCACGAGCTCGCGATCGATGGACGCAGCGGTCATCTCATGTCCTCCTCGTCGAGTTCGATCAGAGAGGGCTTCGGCGAACTGTTTGGCCCACTCGGCCACGGGTCCGTCCGCCGGCTGGAAGGACGCGGCATCGTGCCGGCCCGTTGCGCCGACCTGTGTCGCTCCTGCGTCTGTCACCGCACCGACGAGGATGTCGATCGCGTTGTTGTAGGTGTCGTAGGTGCTGTCGCCGAGGCCGAAGGCCCCGAACCGCAGACCCGTGAGGTCAGGCTCGGCCGCCTTCATCGCATCGAAGAAGGGCTGGGTCGTCGCCGGCAGTTCACCCTCTCCGTAGGTGGAGGTGACGAGCACGACCGTGCCGGAGGCGGCCAGATCTGCGACGTCGAAGTCCTCCATCCCCACCACGGTGGCCTCGATATCGAATTCCCCCAGGGCAGAAGCGATGTCGTCGGCGACCATCTCGGCGTTGCCGGTCTCGGTTCCGAACAGGACAGTTACGTCGGTCATGATTCTCCACACTCCATCTCGGGTGTTCGGGTGATTCTCGGGTTCACTGCAGGCCTGCCGTCTCAGCAGACCGATTCGGCCGGCACGGTGCGGGCCAACGCCAGCATCGCGTCGACCTCGCGGACCTTCTGCCGGATGCGGCCGGGCGAGGCCGAGGCGACCTCCGCCTCGTCGATCCGCATCCAGCCGTCGAAATCGACTGTCCGGTCGATCACTTCGTAAGGGATTGCCACCAGACCCGGACGGGCCGGATGGTGACCGGCATGATCGCGGCGGATTCGGGCCGCCAACGCCCGGGCACGGGCCCGCATCTCGGGAAGCGCTCCGGTGGAACTGTGCAGCCACCCGGTGCGGTACAGGCCCGGAGCAAGAAAATCCTCTCCCGGATCGGCGTCGCGGTACAGCGTCAGGTCGAGGTCGTCGTTTACGGCCGACTCGAAACCGATTGCGGTGATGACGGTGTCGCACGCGAGAGTCGTGGTGTGCACGCCGGTGCGCACCTTGACGGCCTCCGCGCGGTCGGTGCCGATCACCTCGACCGGGGTCGATCCGAAGTGGAACACCACCGTCGTGGCCGGTGCCGCCGGGCTCTCGCGTTCGACGACGTGGGCCAGGGCCGCACTCCGCGGGTCGGAGGACTCTGCCGTGGCGAGCACCCCCGCATCGGCGAGGCGGAACTCCGTCGACGCCAGGTGCGCCAGTTCACGCATCATCACCGGGTCGAACTTGGCGTCGGTGGGCGTGGAGCGCACCACCACGTCGATCCGCCGTGGGCCCTCCGATCTCAGTCTCCCGAGGGTGTCCGGGTGCAGATCGGAACCGGTGAATTCGTCGGGCTGCTTCGACAGCAGCCGGATGATGTCCATGGCGACGTTGCCGCCGCCCACCAGGACCACCCTCCGGCCCACCGTCGGCAGGTCGCCGGCGGCGGGATGGTCGTTGACGCATCGGGTGAAGCGCCCGGACCCCACGATGCCGGGCAGGTCATCGCCCGGGATGCCGAGACGGCGGTCTCCGCTGAGGCCCGTCGCGAGGACCACGACGTCGAACGCGGCTCGCAGGTCCTCGATCGACAGGTTCCGGCCGAGCTCGATGTTGCCGACGAAGCGAGTCCGATCGTCGAATACCCGCGAGAGTTGCCGGATCACGTTCTTCGTGCCCTGATGGTCGGGAGCCACGCCGTAGCGAAGGAGCCCGAACGGGGTGGGTAGCCGGTCGAAGGCGGTGACCTCCACCTCCGGCCACTGCTTGCGGAGTTGCTGTGCGGTGAAACAACCCGACGGTCCCGCGCCGACCACCGCCACGCGCGGTGCCACGTCCACTTCACTCATGATGTCCATCCAAATACTCTATTGTTAGAGTTCTTCGCGCACGATGTAACGATCCGATGACCACCTGCTCAGGTGGTCGTGCAGCCGACCGTGCCGGTAGCGCAGCCTGGGCAGATCGACGACGGTCACGAATCCCGGGTCGGCGTCGAGCACGTCGGGGATACGGTTCACCAATTGGGTGCAGGTGGTGGCCATCGTCGGCGGGGTGCCGTTGGACATCACCAGATCGGGTTCGCCGTGGATCGTCCATTCGTTGACATCGCTGTCGTCGGGGCCGTACAGCCGGCCGGACATCCGGAAGACGAAGACCGGGCCCTCTTCCGTGCGGATCTCGTCGATGTCGGTGAAGCCGATGCACTTTCCCGGCGGGACGTCGATCCCCAGGGCAGCACAGTGCAGAGTCTCGTGTGCCAGTTCGGGTTCGGTGCGCGTCAGGATCTGCTTGGGCGTCAGCCCCGCTCCGGCGACCAGCGCATCGAGAGCGATCCGGCCGAATGTGGGCGGACGCACGGCTTCTCGGCACCAGGCGTCGAACTCCTCGATCGTCGCGCCGACCTGCTGCAGCTCGGCCAGTTCCGGGCCGTACTCGTCGACGTTCCACGAACTCGTCCCGGTGACCGAGTCGATGCGGTGTGCCGTGCCCATCAGCTGGGCGACCGCGTTCACCCAGAAGCTGTCCTGGAAACCCCCGCCCGTGATGGTCACGCCATGCTCCTTGGCGAGTGCATCGAGTTCCGCGGTCAGTTCGGGCGCGGTGTTCCAGGGATAGAGCGCTTCCTCGGACAGCGTGATCACGTTGACCCCGTGCGACAGTGCGATACGGAAGTGCTCCGCGGCGTCCACGAGATAGCTGGTGATCGCGACGACCGCGATGTCGGGACTCGTCCGCGTGAACACCTCGTGCGGGTCGTCGCTGATCGACACTCCGAGTCGACGGTCGAGTCCGGTGACCTCGCCGAGGTCCTTGCCCACCTTGTCCGGACTGCGCGAGATGGCGCCTACGATCTCGACGTCCTTGTCGAGCAGATAGCGGGTGATCACGGAGTTCATCGCTCCGACGCCGTACACGACAGCTCTGATGTTCGTCATGGTCGCTACTCCCCGGTCTTCTTCGGAATCGCGTCGGCATACGGCGCGTCACTCTTTCCGTGGACCGGATGGACGGTCATGTAGAGCAGGCCGAGTACCAGGACGGTCACGCCGGACAGCAGCACGATGTAGTTGTCGTACCAAGGGGTTCCGGGGTTGCGCGGCCAGGCCATGTTGATCATCGCGACGATGCCGTAGGCGAGGGCTGCGATGTTGACGGGCAGCCCCCACTTGCCGAGCGAGTACGCCCCCGCCGGGACCCACCCCTTCAGACGTGCCCGCAGCGCGGCGAGGACGACCATCTGGAAGGCGATGTAGATACCGAGCGCAGAGAAGTTCAGGATCTTCGAGAAGGCGTCCTCGCTGAATTTCGACAGCAGCAGCACGAGGCACGGCACCGCGCCGGCGAGCAGGAGTGCGAAGGGCGGAACCGCGCGTTTGGCATCGAACTTCTTGAGATGGCGCGCACCGATGATCATGTCGTCGCGGCTGTAGGCGTAGGCGAGCCGGCTGGCGGCGGCCTGCAGGCTGATCACACAGGAGAGGAAGGAGATCAGGATGACGACCAGGATGATCTTCATGCCGAAGTCGCCGAAGGCGTCGGTCAGCAGGGTGGTCACCGGATCGGTGTCCTCGCCCGAGATGATCGCGCCGATGTCGGAGACCGACAGGATGAGCGCCAGACAGACGAATGTGGCTGCGGCACCGCCGATGTAGATGGTCCGGCGCATCGCCTTGGGGATCTGTCGTCCCGGGTTGGGCACCTCTTCGGCGACGTCACCGCACGCCTCGAAGCCGTAGTACTGGAACAGACCGATCAGTGCGGCGGCCGCGAAGCCGGAGACGTAGTTGCCCTCGGAGGCGCCGAACGAGTCGAAGAGGGCACTCAGATCGACCTGCCGGTGTGTGGCGATCAGATACACGCCGACCACGAGGGCGCCGATCAGCTCGGCGGCGAAACCGAAGACGGCCGCCGCCGAGACCACCCTGGTGCCGAGGAAGTTGATGGCGGTCGCGATGGCGACCATCACCACACCACACAGGGCGATGGTCCAGGCGGTCGCCTCGTAGCCGAAGAGCGACGCGATGAACGGCCCCGATCCGTAGGCGACCGAACCGATGGTGACGAGCAGCGCGATCAGATACACCCAGCCCGTCATCCACGCGTACTTCCGGCCCCAGAGTCGGCGTGTCCACGGATACACGCCCCCCGCGACCGGGAACTGGGCGACGACCTCGCTGAAGATCAGCGCCACCAGGAACTGCCCGAGGCCCACGATGACGAGGCTCCAGATCATCGGCGGGCCGGCCTGTGCCATCGCATAGGCGAAGACCGTGTAGATCCCGACGACGGGCGACAGGTAGGTGAAGCCGAGGGCGAAGTTCGCCCACGGACTCATCTCCCGTTTGAATTCGGACGTATAACCGAGTTCGGCCAGCATCTGGGCGTCCCGGTCCGGGACCCCCTCGTCTGTCGGATACACATTCGTCGTGGCCATGCCTGAATCTCCTGACGCCAAACGGATTTCGCCAAATACTACAAACATAGGGTTTTTTGACGCCAGGCCGGAACGCAGAATTAACAATGGTCATGTTCCGGTAACCATCGGGCGGACGGCTCCGGTTCGACCCTGAGGTGAGCGGTGTGCGGACAGGGTCAGCGGCTGCGGACCCAGGACACTCAGCGGGTCCGGACTCCCGCCACCGCAGCGGTGACCTGGTCCAGAAATGTGCGGATCGTGGTCAGTTCGTCGTCGGAGAAACCGTCGGCCACCGCGATCACCTGGTCGATCAACGGCCCGAAGAAGGTCCAGCCCATCTCCTGGGCCGCGTCGGTGACGTGCAGCGCAACCCGGCGACGATCCGAGTCGTCGCGCCTGCGGTCCACCAGACCCTTCGATTCCAGTCGATCGATGAGCGCGGTGGTCGACGCACTGTTGAGTCCGAGATGCCCCGCCAGCCACCCAGGAGAGGCGACGGCGCCGGCCCGATCCCGGTCCAGAAGAGCGATCAGGGCACGTACATCGGTGGCGTGCAACCCGTTTCGGGCGGCGAAGCCGGCCCCGAAGACATCGAGTTCGACGGTCAGCGAACGCAGCCGGTGCACCAGATCGTCGTTCGTCACGAGTTCACCGTACGCGACTTCGCTCGATGATCTAGTCTCTCGATAATCGAGATACCCCGACGGAGGTTCGTGCCATGGTCCGCCCGACACTCGACGTCTTCGCCGCCACGCCGCAGGGCATCGCGTTTTTCGACGCCTACGACGCGCTCCTCGCACGCTCGGGAGGGCATCCGATCGATGTCGAGACGGCGCACGGCATCACCCGGGTCACGATCATCGGGCCGCGCCCGGACACCCCCGACGCCGTGCCCCTCGACGCCGTGCCGCTGGTCCTTTTGCCGGGCGGCGGAGCCACGTCGATGTCGTATGTGAACGTCATGGAACACCTGGCGACCGGTCGCCACGTCATCGCCGTCGACCTCCTCGGCGACGCCGGACGGTCCCGTCCCGGCGCTGCGAGCCCACGAGCTCCCGCCGAGCTATTCGACTGGCTCGCAGCCGTTCTCGACCGGATCCCCGACGCAATCAGCAGCGCCCACATCGCCGTCCATCCCGCGGCCACCGACACGGTCGACGTCGTCGGCCACTCGTACGGCGCGATGATCGCGCTGGGCTTCGCGACCGGGCAACACGGTGCTCGCGTACGCAACCTGGCACTGCTCGACCCGACATCGTGTTTCGCAGGACTCCGTATCGCCTATCTGCAGCACGCCATCCCGACGCTCATCGCGCCCACTCCCCCGCGTCTGCGACGGTTTCTCTCGTGGGAGACACGTGGGACCGACCCGGAACCGCTGTGGACCCAGATGTATTGCGCAGGAGCCGGTTTCCCGAAGACTCGGACGATCGTACCGAAGCGGCCCCGACGGGCCGCGCTCTCTCGACTCACCGACCCATCCCGGGTCACGGCGATCCTCGCCCCGCAGAGTCGGGCACATGACACCGCCGAGGTGGCCCGTCGGATCCGCAGCACCTTGCCCACGGCGCGCGTCGTGACGCTGAGCACCGGGACCCACCACACGCTGCCGCTAGGTCCGTCGAACGAGATCGTCGACGCGCTGCTGGGCGCGATCGAGAAACCCGCCGTATGAACGGATCTCGTATGTGCCGCGCGCGAACGGTTCAGTGTGTTGCGAGACCGGGCGCGGGCCAGGACGCCGGCCAGGACACCCGCGGTTCGCTCACCTCCCGGATGGCGGTGCGTCGGCGGTGATGAACCGCACCGTCGGTGACGATCAGTTCGACGCCGCGGTCGAGCCGGGCGCCGAGCCTGCGGGGCGTCCACCCCGGCCGCGGACCGTCGGACCCGATGAACACCGCGCCGGCGCCGACGCGCGCCGCGACCCGCTGGAGCACCGGGACCGGGCTGCCGTGTTCGCTCGTCGTGGTGACCAGCCGCGCACCATGCCACTTCGCGAGCTCTGCGGCGGTCCGCAGATGCTCGCCGACCGAGGCCTGCCCGGTCAGGAGGTACGCCTCGTCCTTGAGGGCGTCGTGCAGGTCGGTGGGCGGCTCGGGGCGTCGAGACGGCCGCGTCGCACAGATCAGCACGAGCGTCCGGGAGTCGCCGACGGTACGGACGGCGAGTTTCACTGCCCGCAGGGAGGCCTCGGTGCCATTGCAGCCGACCACCACCGGGCGCGGGGGATCCAGATCCGGGAGCAGCTGATCGCCGGCGAGCTTTTGCCATCGAGAATCATGTCGGGTGAGCAGAGCCATTGTCTTGTCCTCTCGCGCCCTGTGGAGTGATCGCGGCGGATTACCGCTGCTCACAACGCTAGGAAGATCGGCCGTATCGATCGCCATCCCGGGGATTGAGGTTGCCTCCACCCGTGGGTGGAGGGCCGGATCCACCGCGAGGAGGAGGTTCTGCCCACGCGTGGAACTATGGTTGAACCGTGACGCACTTCACCGCCGGTGTCGGCTCGGGATTGCGCCGCCGAATCGAGCGGGCCGGCGGCGACTATCCCCCGCTCTACCCGGCGGTCATCCTGTCGGCCAGCGTGGTCGTGACAGTCATCTCGGTCGCCCAGCGGTACCCGTTCGACCGAATCGGCTGGCTGATCCCAGCGGTGGCGTTCGCCGTCGTCACGCTCACCCTCGACCTCACCCTGCCGCCGACGTCGTATGCGTGTTTCGGGGTCATCACCAGCACCGTCTGCTTCCTGATGATCCCCACGCCGTCCGACGCCGCCCCACTCCAGCTCGTACTGATGACGGCCATCGGCGCCGCCATGTACCCGCTGCGGGTGGGGCTCGTCGTCGGCGCCGTCTGCATCGCGGTGATCGTCGCGTTCGGTGCGGTCGGACACCTCGAAGCACCCGCGCTGTACGGGCTGGGTGTGGCCTGCGGCTGGTTGATCGGGTACATGGTCCTCATCCAGAAGCGACTGGCCGACAACCAGGCCCGTGTCCTGCGAGCTCGCGCGGATCGGGCGGCCAGCGACGAACGCCGACGCATCGCCCGCGAGATCCATGACGTGATTGCCCATTCGCTGTCCATCACGATGCTCAACGTGACCGGTGCTCGGCGCGCACTCGAGCAGGACCGTGACATCGACGAGGCGGTGGACGCCCTCGCCGATGCTGAACGTCAGGGTCGCCAGGCGATGAGCGAGATCCGTTCGATCGTGCACGTGCTGGGAGCCCAGACCGGGCAGTCGGAATCCACCTCCCCGCCGCCGACCGGCAATGACCTCGACCAACTCGTCGATGACTATCGCAAGGCCGGAGTCGACATCGACTATTCCGTTGCCGGCGACATGGACTCGCTGACCGACCCGGTCGGCGCCGCGGTCTATCGCATCGCTCAGGAGTCGTTGGCCAACGTCGTGAAGCATTCGACCGGGAAGCGGGCGCGGCTCGCGGTGACAGTCGGTGAGAGCGTCTCCATCGAGATCGACAATCCCGCTCCGTGCGGTCGTAGACCGACCTGCGACGGAACCGGAATAGACGGAATGACTCAGCGTGCCGCTCTGCTCGGCGGCACCCTCGAGACCTTCCACGCCGACGACACGTGGTCGGTGCGGGCCGCCCTGCCCGCTCGCACCACAAGCGAGGGGATTCGGTCGAAGGGGGTGAGCGTGTGACATCGCTCGGGCCGACCGACGCCGGCACCGAACAGATCCGGGTACTCCTGGTCGACGATCAGGAGCTGATCCGTACCGGGCTCCGGCGGATTCTCCGCGTCCGTGACGGTTTCGACATCGTCGGCGAATGTGCCGACGGTTCCGAGGTACTGGCCGGGATCGCCGAACATCGGCCCGACATCGTCGTCATGGATCTGCGGATGCGCAACATCGACGGCATCACCGCCACGACGATGGTGCAGTCTCTCCGCGAACCGCCACCGGTGCTGGTACTGACCACTTTCGACGACGACGTATTGCTCTCCCGGGTGCTCCGGGCAGGCGCGGCGGGCTTCATCCTGAAGGACTCCCCCGCCGAGGCGTTGATCTGGGCGGTTCGCGCCGTGGTGCGTGACGGCGCCTTCCTCGATCCCGCGGTGACCGAACGGGTGCTACAGGGCTTCCGACGGGCAGGACGCGAACAGGTGCCTGTCGCACCGGAGCTCACCGACCGCGAATCCGATGTTCTCCGGTTGATCGCACGCGGCCAGACCAACACCGAGATCGCTTCGACGCTGGGCATCTCGTCGGTGACGGTGAAAAGCCATGTGAACCATATCTTCACCAAACTCGATCTGCGGGATCGTGCTGCTGCGATCGTCTACGCCTTTGATCACGGGTTGGTCGTCGCCGAATACGACTGAACGGAAACGACTTCGACCTCAGTCGATGAGGTGCACGTCCACGCCATCAGCGAAGCGATACGGTCCGGCCGTCAACAGACCGCCGAAACGCTTGCGCAGGCGCGACATCTCGGCCCGCACCGTGACCGTGCGGTCGTCGACGCCGAAGAGGTGGGCAGACATCTGCGCCGCGGTCACGCCGCCGCGGTGTCGTGCGAGGTGGGTGAGTATCTCGCCGTGCCGCGGGGAACACTGATGTGTCCATCCGCCGCTCGCGCCCTCGACGGTGACGGCGACCTGCGCGCCGCCGGAGCCGGAGGTGACCGTCTGCAAGCTGACCCGCGTCGTTGACGGGTCCGCGGCATCGGTGACACGCACCAACCAGCCGCCCGGCAGTGCCTCCACTTGGCACTCTCCCAAAGCCGAGACGAAGAGCCGACCGGGCCCGACGCCGCGCGGCAGGAGTAGCCGCGACCTTGGGGTCAACGTGTCCACCGCAGCCACCCAGCCGTCGACATCGACCGCCATCGCCGGCCCCGGCGAGCGGGCCAGGATCGGGGCCGCCACTGCGCGCAGTGAGTCCAGACGTCGGTGATGTCGTTCGCGCAGTTGCGACTCGGCCAGCCGGGCGACCGCATGTACGAGCGCCAGGGTGGTCGGGTGGATCGTCGCGGCCGGGCCGCTGACGTCGACGACACCGAGGACGGCACCCGTCCTCGGATCCTTGATCGGTGCACCGGTACACGTCCACGAATGATGGCTCCGGACGAAGTGCTCGGCGGAGAAGACCTGGATCGGCCTGCCCGACATCAGTGCGGTACCGATGGCGTTGGTGCCCACCGAGCGTTCCGCCCAGTCGGCGCCCTCGACGAACCCCAGGTGATCGGCGCGGCTCAGGACCCTCGACGACCCGCTCCGCCACAGCACACGACCGCCGGCATCCGCGATCACGAGGATGTTGTCGCCGTCGGCGATCAACGACTCCAACCCGCGCGCCAACTCGTCGATGACCTCGACCAGCCCCGACTCCCGGCGACGCTCCTCGAGCTCGTCGAACTCCAGTGCGCGCTCAGCCATGCCGTCGGTGTCGGGGTCGAGGCCGGCCTCGCGGAGTCGTCGCCACGAGTCGTCGATCACGCTGCGCGGACGGGCGGGCATCCGCTCGCCGGACATCGCGGCGTGATGCACAGCGCTGAGCACATGGGCGAACTCACGAGGATCGTCACCGGCCTGTACAGCCGGCTCGAGGTCGGATACGGAATCGAAAGCGGTCATCGATCTCGATTGTGCGCCACATCACACGGTCCGGCAAAGCACGGGGCGCCCTCGCAACCCCGTGCAACCCTTGCCGCCCCACGCGGCCGGGGCGTCTCCTGTGGTCACCACATTGTGGTCCGCATCACCATCCGCGGACGCTCTGCACGAAGAAGGAGACCTTATGACCCAGACACTGGAGCCGACCCTCGGCATCGACAACTCCGCGCAACAGCGGATCGACACATGGCTGTCGGAGTTCGAGTCGGCACTCGCGGCGCTCGACGTCGGACGGGCGACGAGCGCTTTCCTGACCGACAGCTACTGGCGTGATCTCACGGCGTTCACCTGGAACATCAAGACGGTCGAGGGGCATGAGCAGATCGCCGACATGCTCACCGCTCGACTCGCCGAGACCCGCCCGTCCGGCTTCAGCACGACCGAACCGGCATCCGACGACGGAGACGGAGTGGTGTCGGCCTTCATCTCGTTCGAAACAGCCGTGGGACGGTGCGAGGGCCACCTTCGACTCCGACCCGATGCCGCCGACGGCCAGGACAAGGCCTGGACACTGCTCACGACGTTGCAGGAGCTCAAGGGCCACGAGGAGCCACGCGGCGCCGGACGCGTGCTGGGGGCGGTGCACGGCTCCGACCCGGACACCCGTTCGTGGGCGGAGAAGAAAGCCGACGAGGAGCGCGAACTCGGGCGAGGGTTACAGCCCTACGTCCTGGTCATCGGTGGTGGGCAGGGCGGCATCGCCCTCGGCGCGCGCCTCCGGCAACTCGGCGTGCCGTCGATCGTCGTCGACCGCCACGATCGACCGGGCGACCAGTGGCGAAAGCGCTACAAGTCGCTGTGCCTTCACGACCCGGTCTGGTACGACCACCTCCCCTACCTGCCGTTCCCCGACAATTGGCCGGTGTTCGCGCCGAAGGACAAGATCGGGGACTGGCTCGAGTTCTACACCAAGGTCATGGAGGTGCCGTACTGGAGCAGAACCACCTGCCTCTCGGCGACCTACGACGACAACTCGGCCCGCTGGACCGTCGAGATCGACCGTGACGGTGAGGCGAGGACGTTGCATCCCACGCAGCTCGTCCTGGCCACGGGAATGTCCGGCAAGCCCGCCATCCCCGAGGTGCCCGGGCAGGACATCTTCGCCGGGGAACAGCATCACTCCAGCGCCCACCCCGGTCCTGACGATTACATCGGCAAGAAAGTCGTCGTCATCGGCTCCAACAACTCGGCGCACGACATCTGTAAAGCCCTCGTCGACAACGGGGTCGACGCCACGATGGTCCAGCGGTCGTCCACCCACATCGTCAGATCCGACTCACTGCGCTCCATCGCTCTCGGCGACCTGTACAGCGAGGAGGCCGTCGCCGCCGGGATGACGACGAAGAAGGCCGACCTGACGTTCGCGTCGCTCCCCTACCGGATCATGCACGAGTTCCAGGTACCGGTGTACGACCGGATTCGCGAGCAGGACAAGGATTTCTACGATCGTCTCGAGGCGGCCGGCTTCGGGGGTCGGGGAGCAGATTCTCGAAATCCGGCGCTAAGGATTTACGGCAGATAGTAGCGTACTATCTGCCGTAACTCGTGAGTCGTCCTGCCGCGATGGTCGTTCCGGAGATGGGCGACTCCGGAAACTATCTGCCGTAGTGCTGAAGGGCGGTCGGGGTGGGATCGGTGAGCTCGCTACCGGCGCGGGCCGCCGGGATCCGGCTGGCGGACGCGACGCGGACCTTTCTGGGCACGATCGCGGCGGTGAACACCCGCCGCGCCTACGCCTCGGCGTTGGATCGGATGGTGCGCGACTTCGGCGCGGACGGCGATGTCGGGTTGTTGAACCCGGATCGGGTGTCGGGGTGGTTCGACTACGTGTGGGGCGACAAGGCCCCCAAGACCTACAACCTCCGGCTGACCGCGGTGTCGGCGGCGTGCGCCTACTGACGCGATCAACAGTGGCTGACCGGCGATCCGGTGTCGCGCCTGCGGGCGCGGCCGAGTGCGCCGGACAACAGCAAGGCGATGACCGCCGCCGAGGTTGCGGAGCTGCTGGGCATGGACGCGGCCCTGCGCGAGCGGGTGTTCTGGTCGATGCTGTATGAGTCCGCCGCGCGGGCGGAGGAGATCCTGAATCTCGACATCGAGGACCTGGACACCGTGAACCGATGCGCCACGGTCACCCGCAAGGGCGGCGCCCGCGAGGTGATCTATTGGCAGACCGGCACCGCACGGCCGCTGCCCCGGCTGATCGCCGGACGGAAGTCCGGGCCGCTGTTCCTGACCGACCGCAAAGCCAAGCCGTCGGTCGCCAAGACCGACACCGACAACTCGACCGGCCGCGCCCGACTTTCCTACCGCCGCGCCGCGACGCTCCTCGAGGAGCACACCGAAGGGATGCGACGCGGACCGTTCACGCTGCACCAGCTGCGGCACTCGCGACTGACCCACGCCGCAGAGAAGGGCGCTTCCACGCCGATGCTGATGGCGTTGAGCGGACACACCTCGGTGCGCAGCCTGGTCAAATACGCGAAGGTCTCCGCCGAGGCGCTGGGGCGCTGGCAGGCCGAGACCGATCCCGCTGCGCGGCGGCGCTCCCGCTGAATCTCTCAGTAGCTGACGGTGACGAGTTCCGGCGCGTGTCTGCGTATCTTGTTCAGCACCTTGACTGTTCGGCCCGAGCGCATCTGCTCGAGGGGGGCCGAAAGAGACCAATCAAGTGCGGCACCGTCGATGGGTGTGGTCTTCCGCGTCCGGGAACTCATAGCCGCTGCCGGGCGTGCGTGGTCGTGGTGTTTGTCGGATCCGGCGGGGGCACGGCCGAGAGTAGGGCCGTGAGGTCGCGCGAGACCTCGCCGGGGTTGGAACAGCCGTGGGAGATGAGCGCGCGGGAGCGCGGCTTCGGTCAGGCCGTATCGGATATGGACGGCGTCGTGGTTCCCGGGAACTCGAATGTGCCGGAGTCGTCCGTCGGTCTACGTGCGTTGCGCGGAGTCGTCCCGAATCTCACTGCGGAGAACGTGTTTGAGGATCTTGCCGGAAGGGTTGCGCGGGATGTCACGGACGATCAGATCGCGCGGCAGTTTGTAGTCCGCGACGTATTCGGCGGCGTACGTCCGCAGCTCCTCGAGGGTCACCTCGCGACCGGGAACCGGGGTCACGATCGCGACGATGGTCTCCCCGAATGTGGCGTGGTCCAGGCCGACGACGGCAACGTCCTGGACGTCGGGGTGCCCCGCGAGGGCGTTCTCGACCTCGATCGAGTAGACGTTGCGGCCGCCGGTGATGATCATGTCCTTGAGCCGGTCGACGATCGTGATGAAACCGTCGGCGTCGCGGACGGCGAGGTCCCCGGTGTGCAGCCACCCGTCTCGGATGGTCTCGGCGGTGGCCTCGGGCTTGTTCCAGTAGCCCTTCATGATGGTCTCGCCGCGCAGGATGATCTCGCCGGTCATCCCCGTCGGGACATCGTTGCCATCCGGATCGACCAGCCGGAACTCGGCATTCGTGATCGGCCAGCGTCCCGTCGCATCGGGACGGACGGCGACCTCGTCAGGCGTGGAGTAGATGCCGGTGGGGCCACCCTCGGTCGGCCCGCACAGCTGGAAGAAGCCGACGTCCGGGAAGGTCGTCACGAGTTTCGCGACCGCAGTCGGCGGCATCGGTGCCGCCCCGAAGAAGCCGAGCCGCCAGTGCGAGAGGTCGCGCCGCTCGAGGTCGGGGACCGTCAACATCATCTGATACATGGTGGGAACACCGAGGAAGACGGTGATCCGGTATCGCTCGAGGGCGTCGAGGACGGCGGCGGGCTCGAATGCCGGCAACACGACGTGGGTGGTGCCCATCGAGAAGCCGCTGAGCACGAACAGCACCAGTTCGGCGCAGTGGTACATCGGTGCCACGTGCAGGTTCCGGTCGAAGGAGTTGACGCCGAGCGAGGACACCGCGTGGCCGACCCACAGCAGCCGGTGGTGATCGAACAGCGCACCCTTCGGTTTCCCGGTGGTGCCGGAGGTGTAGATGATCATGCAGTCGTCGTCCTCGCGCACCTCGACCTGTGGGTCGCTGTCCGGCATGGAGGACGCCAGCTGGACGAAATCGTCGAAGCCGTCCGCGCCGTCCAGCGAAAGCGCCGGGGCAGCGGGCGCCTGCTCCAGCTTGGCCAGGTCCCGCACCGCCGCGACGGTGTCCCCACCGAACAGCAGCACCGACGCGCCGGAGTCCTCGAGCAGATACGCCAGCTCCCGGGCCGTGGACCGCGGGTTGAACGGGGAGACGATCGCGCCGACCTTGAACGCGCCGTACAGCGCGAGGAGGAAGCGGTCGGAGT
>NZ_WXYH01000392.1:8739-11560 GCF_009872365.1 Rhodococcus sp. T7 | reverse complement strand
GGATGCCCGGTGTCATTCCACCCCGACACCACCAGATCCCGCTCCACCGCATCAAGGATCTCGATCTCCCCCACCGGCACCGCAGAATCCACCGTCACCGCCTCGAGGACCCGCACAAACCGATCCGCGAACCCCACCACCGTCGACTCATCGAACAAATCCGTCGCATACGTGAACTGCACCGACAACCCCGCCGACACACCCTGCTCGTCGACCGACTCGATGACCGTCACCTGCAAATCGAACTTCGCCACCGCCGCATCGAACTCCACACCCGAAATCGACAACCCCGGCAACTCGAACGTGCTCTGACCCACGTTCTGGAACGCCAACGCCACCTGGAACAACGGATGCCGCGCTGTCGATCGGACCGGATCAAGCACCTCCACCAACCGCTCGAACGGCACATCACTGTGCCCGAACGCAGCCACATCCACCTCACGCGTACGCCCCAACAACTCCGTGAACGACACACCCGGATCAACCTCGGTCCGCAACACCACCGTGTTCACGAACATCCCGACCAACTCGTCGAGCGCCTCCTCACCACGCCCCGCCACCGGCGTCCCCACCGCAACATCCCCGGTCCCCGACAACCGCGACAACAACACCGCCAACGCCGCATGCACCACCATGAACAACGTCGCATTACTCTCCCGCGCAAGCACATTCAAGGCCCGATGCACATCAGCACCGACCGCAAACGAATAACTCGCACCCCGATTCGACGCCACCACCGGACGCGGCCGATCCACCGGCAAATCCAACTGATCCGGCAACCCCGCCAAAGCATCCGTCCAGAACAACTCCTGCTGCGCAATCAACGACGCCGGATCATCCTCCGACCCCAACACCTCACGCTGCCACAACGCAAAATCCGCATACTGCACCTCGAGCGGCGCCCACCCCGGCACCTCCCCCCGCACCCGAGCCGCATACGCCACCATCACATCCCGCGTCAACGGACCCATCGAAAAACCATCCGCACTGATGTGATGCACCACCAACGCCAACACGAACTCGTCCTCGGCGACCCGGAACAACGCGGCCCGCACCGGCACCCCCGCCGTCACATCGAACCCAGCCGACACCAGGTCCACCACCCGACCCAGCACCTGATCCTCAGCCACCACGACCGGCGTCAAATCCGGAACAACCTCCGCCGCAGAAACTATCTCCTGCACCGGACCATCAACAGTCTCCGGATACACCGTCCGCAACGCCTCATGCCGGCCGACGACGTCGCCAACAGCCGCCCGCAACGCCGCAACATCGAGCACACCAACAAGACGGATCGCGACCGGAATGTTATATGCAGCCGACTCCGGCTCGAACCGGTTCAAAAACCACATCCGAGACTGCGCCAACGACAACGGCACCCGCCCCGAACGCTCCCGCGCCACCAACGGCACCCGACCACCAGCACCCGCATGCGACTCCACCCGCGCCGCCAACCCATGCACCGTCGACGCCTCGAAGATGGTGCGCACCGGCACCTGCGCATCCAACGCCGCACCCAACCGCGACACCACCTGCGTCGCGATCAGCGAATTACCACCCAAACCGAAGAAATCATCATCCACACCAACCGACTCCACCCCCAACACATCGGCGAACACCCCCGCCACGATCTCCTCCACCGGAGTCGACGGAGCCCGGAACACCTTCGCCTCGAACACCGGCGCCGGCAACGCCTTCCGATCCAACTTGCCCGACGCATTCAGCGGCAACTCCCCCAACACCACAAACGCCGACGGCACCATGTACGACGGCAAACGCCCCGCCACCGACACACGCAACCGATCCGCCTCGATCGAACCACCCGGCACCGGAACCACATACGCCACCAACTGATCCCCGGCACGCCCATCACCGCGCACCACCACCACAGCCTGCGACACCGCACCGTCCACCAGCAAAGCGGACTCGATCTCCCCCAACTCAATCCGCTGCCCACGGAACTTCACCTGAAAGTCAGTACGACCGATGTACTCGAGCACCCCATCGGGACGCCAGGCAACCAGATCACCCGTGCGGTACATACGCTCACCCGAACCACCGAACGGACTCGCCACAAACCGGTCCGACGTCAGATCCGGCCGCGACACATACCCCCGCGCCAACTGCACACCCGCCAGATACAACTCACCCGGAACACCCACCGGCACCGGACGCAACCGCCCATCAAGGACGAACACCTGCGAATTCCACACCGGCACACCGATCGGCACACCGCTCGACTCGGCACCGTCGACCCGGTGATACGTGATGCTGACTGCCGCCTCCGTCGGACCGTACAAGTTGTGCAACCCAGCACCACTGACCGCAGTGAAACCACGCGCGGTTTCCACCGGCAACGCCTCACCGATCACGAACACATGCCGCAACGAAGACAACGCCTCCTCCGCGACCGCCGACACGAACACCGTCAACATCGACGGCACAAAATCCGTCACCGTCACCTGATGCTCGACAATCGTATCCGCCAAATACGCGGGATCCCGGTGACCATCAGGTGTCGCCACCACCAACCGCGCACCCGAGATCAACGAAACGAAGAAACCCCACAACGACACATCGAACGTCGTCGCCGTCTTCTGCAAATACACATCCGACTCGTCGATGCCGTACTCCGACTGCATCCACAGCACCTGGTTGACAATCGCCTCATGGCTGACCGCCACCCCCTTGGGACGGCCCGTCGACCCCGACGTGAATATCACATACGCAGAGTTCGACGCCCGCAACGGCGACACCCGATCCGCATCCGTGACCGGCGCACCCGAGAATCCCGACACATCCACCGTGTCAACACAGATCA
>NZ_WXYH01000392.1:456-8729 GCF_009872365.1 Rhodococcus sp. T7 | reverse complement strand
GGCAACGCCTTCCGATCCAACTTGCCCGACGCATTCAGCGGCAACTCCCCCAACACCACAAACGCCGACGGCACCATATAGCCCGGCAGATCCCGCGACGCCGCAGCCTTCAGCACCTGGGCATCGACGACCGCACCCTCACCCGGCACCACATACGCCACCAACTGATCCCCGGCACGCCCATCACCGTGCACCACCACCACAGCCTGCGCCACCGAATCCACGTCACGCAGCACCGATTCGATCTCCCCGAGCTCGATCCGCTGCCCCCGCAACTTCACCTGGAAATCAGTACGACCGATGTACTCCAACTCACCAGAAGCGTTCCACCGCACCAGATCACCCGTGCGATACAAGCGGTCACCACTGCCACCGAACGGATTCGCCACAAACCGCTCCGCCGTCAACTCCGCCCGACGGTGATAACCACGCGCCACCTGCACGCCACCGTGGTACAACTCCCCGACAACACCCACCGGCACCGGCCGCAACCGCGAATCGAGCACATACGCCTGCGTGTTCCACGCGGGACGTCCGATCGGCACAGTCCTCGACAACTCGGCGTCCGCACACGACGACAGAGTTGACGTCACCGTCACCTCGGTAGGACCATAACCGTTGAACAGAGCCACCCCCCGCTGCGCCACCCGCCGGGCAAGGTGCACGCTCGTCGCCTCACCGCCGACGATCACTCGCCGCAGCGAGTCGGGAAGGCGCAGCGATGAATCCGACAACAGCACCTCGAACATCGACGGAACGAAATGCACCGTCGTGATCTGCTCGTCGTCCATCAACCGCGCAAGATACTCCGGGTCACGGTGACCGTCGGGACGGGCAATCACCACCCGCCCACCGGTCTGCAAGGCCCCGAAGCATTCCCACAGCGAGATATCGAACGTAAACGTCGCCTTCAGCAGCACCCGGTCATCAGCATCCGGGCCGAACCGATCCGCCATCCACAACAGATGCGAACTGATCGATCGGTGACTGACCACCACACCCTTCGGTCGCCCCGTCGACCCCGACGTGAACATCACATACGCCGTGTGATCCGGCAGCAACGGTGACACCCGCTCCGCATCCGTCACCGGCGCGCTGTCGAAACCGGACAAATCCACCGCGTCGATCGCCAGCAACGGAACATCGCCCGTCGGCAGATCCTGCGCATCGCCCCGCACCGTCAGCACACACATCGGCGCCGCGGTCTCGAGCACGAACGCATTCCGCTCCCGCGGCTGATCCGGATCCAACGGCACATACCCACCGCCGGCCTTCACCACCGCATACATTCCCACCAACAAATCCAACGAACGGCGCATCGCCACACCCACCAGCGCCTCCGGACCCACACCCTCGGCGATCAACCGGCGAGCGAGCCGGTTCACCCGCGCATCGAACTCGGCGTAGGTCAGCTCCTCACCCTCGAAGACCAGCGCCACATTCCCCGGAGTGCGCAAGACCTGAGCGTCGAACAACGACACCAAC
This sequence comes from Rhodococcus sp. T7, assembly GCF_009872365.1. Classification (NCBI taxonomy): domain Bacteria; kingdom Bacillati; phylum Actinomycetota; class Actinomycetes; order Mycobacteriales; family Nocardiaceae; genus Rhodococcus; species Rhodococcus sp. T7. The sequence goes on along the minus strand of NZ_WXYH01000392.1, from coordinate 7,244 downwards.
GTCGCACCAGCATCCACCGGATGCCCGGTGTCATTCCACCCCGACACCACCAGATCCCGCTCCACCGCATCAAGGATCTCGATCTCCCCCACCGGAATCTCGGGCCTCGATGCGAAGGCATCCAGAATGCGCGCGAGCCGGTCAGCCAGCGATCGCACCGTCGACTCGTCGAACACATCCTGCAGATAGTTCAACGTCAGTCCGACCTGGGCACCCGCAACAATCAACAACGTCAACGGATAATGGGTCGCATCACTCGCCTGCACCCCATCAACACTCATTCCGTCGATGGCGCCGGCCTGCTCCGCCAGACCCTGCTGATCGACCGGATACGACTCGAACACCGTCAACGTGTCGAACAACGCCCCCACACCCGCAGCCCGCTGGATATCGGGCAACCCCAGATAGTGATGATCAAGCAGATCCGCCTGCTCACCCTGCACCCGCATCAACAAAGACTCGACCGACTCCTGCGGATCGAGTCGCACCCGCACCGGCAAGGTGTTGATGAACAACCCCACCATCGACTCCACACCCGGCAACTGCGGCGGACGACCCGACACCGTCGCCCCGAACACCACATCATCACGAGATGTCATCCGGCCCAACAACACACCCCACGCCGCCTGCATCACGGTATTGACCGTCACACCCACACGCGCCGCCAACGACGACAACCGGGCCGTCACCTGCTCGCCCAACGAAACCGCGACCTCACCCGAACGCGAGGTGATCTCCCGACCCGGGTCCGCCGGCGCCAACAGGGTCGGCTCGTCCACACCCGACAACGCCCGCGACCATACCTCCAGGGACACCTGCCGGTCCTGCTCGCCGAGCCACACCAGATACGACCGATACGAACGCACCCGCGGCAACACCGACGCATCCCCGCCGGTGGCATACAACACCAGCAGATCCTTCATCAACAACGGCATCGACCAGCCATCGAGCAGGATGTGATGATTGGCCACCACCAACTTGAACGCACCCTCGGACACCTTCACCAACGTGAACCGGATCAACGGCGGGGTAGCCATCTCGAAAGGCGTGGCCTGATCCTCGTCGAGAACCCGCGCCACCGCCCCCGCACGCTGCCCCTCAGGCACCGCACTCAGATCCACCTCACGCCACGGCACCTGCAGACCATCGACCACCACCTGCACCGAATCACCACGATCATCAGTGACGAACGCGGACCGCAGATTCGGATACCGATCCACCACCGCCTGCGCCGCAGCACGAAGCCGAACAGCGTCGACACTGCCACCGAGGTCGAGGACCATCTGCACCGCATACACGTCCACCGATCCCTCGGCGAGCATCGCATGGAACAACAACCCCGACTGCAACGGCGCCAACGGCCACACATCCGACAACGCCGGGAACCGGGATTCGAACCGCTCGATCTCCACCTGCCCCAACGACACCAACGACAGATCGGACGGCGTCAACCCACCCGCACCCGGACCCTCGGCATGAGAACCCAACGCCGACAACGCCGCAACCCACAGATCGGCCAACTCGGCCACGTCCGACCGCGAGATCGCACCGACCGGGAACGCGAACCCGGCACTGAGCTGAGCCCCCACAGCGGTATCGAGCACGATCGCATTGATATCGACGACCTTGTTCGCCGGCATGTCCGCATCGCCCGGCGCCGAGAAATCACCCAGCCCGCCGGAAGGCAACCACCCCAGATCCGCATACCCCTCCGGGATATCCCCGGAGGAAATCCGCCCCAGATAGTTGAAACTGACCTGCCCCGAAGAGAATCCGCCCAACTGCGCAGCCGTCTCATCGTTGAGATACCGCAGCAACCCGTAACCGACACCCTTGTCCGGGATCGCCAGCAACTGCTCCTTGACCGCCTTCACCACACGCCCGATCGCGGCACCACCGGCAAACGCCTCATCGACATCCACGTCACCGATATCCAACCGCACCGGGAACGCACTGGTGAACCACCCGACCGTCCGCGACAGATCCGCCCCCGCAATCACCGCCTCCTCACGGCCGTGACCCTCGAGCTGGATCAACGTCGACGGCACCACCACTCCGCGCTCACGACGGAACCGACTGACCGCCAACGCCAACGCCGCCAACAACCCGTCATTGACCCCACCACGGAACACTCTCGGCACCGACGTCAACAACGACGCCGTCACCTCCGCCGACACCACCACCTCAACCCGTTCCACGGTGGACTCCACATCCACCACCGGATCGAGCGCACGCACCCCCAACACCGGATCCGGACCCTCGAGCACCGACCGCCACAGCGGCAACTCCGCCACCCGCGTCCCAGCGACGGACTCCTCGACCAGCGCATGCGCCCACCGGCGCATCGACGTCCCCACCGGAGCCAACACCGGCACCTGACCACCCGAGAGCTGCACCCACGCAGACACGAAGTCCGGCACCACAATGCGCCACGACACCCCATCAACGACCAGATGATGCGCCACCACCAGCAACAACCCCGGCCGCGGATCTTCACCCGCCGCCGCCGCGAAGTCGAACCACACGAACTGCACCATCACACCCGCGCCCGGATCCAACCGACCCAACGCCGCATCGAACTCCGCAGACGCCAGATCCGACACCGCCCCCCCGGACAGGCCGACACCCACCTCGACCCGATGCACCAACCCGTCGACATCGACCGCACCCGGCTCGACGACCTCGAGACCCCACCCACGATCATCCTCGACCAACCGTGACCGCAGCATGTCGTGACGATCCACCACCGCCGCGATCGTGCCCACCACACCCGACCGATCGATCCCCGCCGGCACTTCCACCGTCAACTTCTGCGAGAACCGCGAATACCCGCCCCCACGCCCGACCATGAACCGCCCGATCGGGGTCAACGGCATCCACCCCACACCACCACCGGGCAACTCCTCGAGCACCACCGCCACCGCATCCTCGGTCAGGACCGCGACCTCAGCCAACCCGGCGACAGTCTTACGCTCGAACACATCCCGCGGAGAGAACACCACACCCCGCGCCTTCGCCCGCGAGACCAACTGAATCGAGACAATCGAGTCCCCACCCAGCGCGAAGAACGACTCATCGACACCGACCCGCTCCACCCCGAGCACATCGGCGAACACCTCCGCGACGATCTCCTCGACCCGACCCTGCGGCGCCCGGAACACCCGCGCCTGCACCACCGGCTCCGGCAGAGCCTTCCGATCGACCTTCCCGTTGACCGTCAACGGCAACGCATCGAGCACCACCACCGCCGACGGCACCATATGCGCCGGCAACGACGCCCCCACGAAATCCGCCAGTTCCACCGAATCCACCACAGCCGACGACGACGGCACCACATACGACACCAAAACCGTTGCACCGGTAGTGAGTTCCCGATCAACCGTGACCACGGACCCCACACTCGGATGCACAGCGAGCGCCGCATCGATCTCACCGAGCTCGATCCGGAAACCACGCACCTTCACCTGAAAATCCGAGCGCCCCACATACTCGAGCATCAAATCCGCCGTCCACCGCACCACATCACCAGTGCGATACAACCGCGAACCCGACTCACCGAACGGATTCGCCACGAACCGCTCCGACGTCAAACCCGCCCGACCGTGATACCCCCGAGCCAACGCACCACCAGCCAAATACAACTCACCCGACGCACCCGGAACCACCGGCCGCAACCGCGAATCAAGCACCAACGCCGACATCCCGGAAATCGGCCGACCCACCGTCACCGGCCCACCCGCCGACAACTCCGCAAACGACGAAATGATCGTCGTCTCCGTCGGACCATACCCATTGAAATACCTGCGACCCGGCGCCCACTTCGCCAACAAATCCGCAGTCGTCACATCACCACCAACAGAAACAACCTCGAGCTTCTCGAGCCCCACCGGATCAACCGTGCCCAACACTGCCGGAGTGACAATCGTGTGCGTCACCCCCTCATCACGCATCAACCCCGCCAACTCCGCCCCACCAAGAACCGACGGCGGCACAATCACCAACCGCGCACCCACCGAGAACGCCGCCATCCACTCCAACACCGACGGATCGAAACTCGGCGAACAAATATGCAGGAACCGCGACGACGCACTCACCCCATACAACCCGGCAGCGCTCTCCAACACACCCCCGAGACCCGCATGAGTGACACTCACACCCTTCGGCAACCCCGTCGAACCAGAGGTATAGATCACATACGCCACATCAGCAGACCGCAACGGCGACACCCGATCCGCATCAGCAACCGGCCCCCCCGACAACCCCTCACACACCGCCAGCAACGCCGGATCATCAACAACCAACCACGGCACCCCACCAGGCAACCGATCCACAAACCCACTCCCGGTCAACCCCACCACCGCACCGGAATCACTCAACAAAAAACCAACCCGCTCCACCGGATAACCCGGATCAACCGGCACATACGCAGCACCCGACTTCGCCACCGCCCACACCGCGAGAACCATCTCGAACGACCGCGGAAACGCCAACGCCACCACCGACTCCGGACCCACCCCACGCCCAATCAACAACCGCGCCAACCGCGACGACCGCTCATCAAGCTCCCGATACGACACCGACCGGCCCCCAACCCGCACCGCCACCGCATCCGGATCCACACCCACACCCGCAGCCAAAACATCCGGCAACAACCGCACCGGCATAACACCCCCACCATGAACATGCGTCAACACCGCACGCTCATCCCCCGACAACACCTCAATATCACCCACCAACACACCCGGATCCGCAACCACAGCCTCGAGAACCCGCACAAACCGATCCACAAACGACACCACAGTCGACTCATCAAACAAATCCGTCGCATACGTGAACTGCCCCACCAAACCCGCCGCAGCACCCGCGTCGTCGACCGCCTCGGATATGGCCAACTGCAGATCATTCTTTGCGAACGGGACATCGAATTCGACTGCGCTGACCGTCAACCCGGGCAACTCGAACGACGACCCACCAAGATTCTCGAAAGCCAACGCCACCTGAAACAACGGATGACGCGACGTCGACCGCTCAGGATTGAGCACCTCCACCAACCGCTCGAACGGCACATCCGCATGCCCGAAAGCACCCAGATCACCCTCACGAACCCCCGCCAGAAGATCCGCAAAACTCCCACCCGGAACCACCCGCGTCCGCAACACCAAAGTATTGACGAACATCCCGATCACATCATCAAGAGCCTGCTCACCACGACCCGCAATCGGCGTCCCCACCGCAATATCATCACTACCCGACAAACGCGACAACAACACCGCCAACGCCGCATGCACCACCATGAACACCGACGAATTACTGTCCTGGGCCAACTCGACGATACGACGATGAGTCGGCGGCGCGATCGTGAAGGTCACCGAGTTGCCCGTGTACGACGGATAGGCTGGTCGCCGCTTGTCGACGGGCAAATCCAGCTGATCCGGAAGACCGGCCAGCACCGACACCCAATACGATTCCTGCTGCGAGATCAACGACTCCGGATCATCCTCGCTACCGAGCACCTCCCTCTGCCACAACGAATAATCCGCATACTGCACCTCGAGTGGACCCCAACCCGGCACCTGCCCCTGCGTCCGCGCAACATACGCCGACATCACATCCCGCGTCAGCGGACCCATCGAAAAACCATCCGCCGCAATGTGATGCACCACAAACACCAACACATGCTCAGCCGGCGACACCTCGAACAACGCCGCCCGCACCGGCACCCCCGCCGTCACATCAAACCCAGCCGACATCAGGTCCACCACCCGGTCCAGCACCACCCCCTCGGCCACCCGCACCGGCGTCAGATCCGGAACAGCATCCGCAACCGGAACCGCAACCTGAAAACCCACACCATCGATCTCCGGATACACCGTCCGCAACGACTCGTGCCGCGCCACCACATCCGCCACCGCCGCCTGCAACGCAGCCACATCCAACGACCCCGACAACCGAATCGCCACCGGAATATTATTCACCGCAGAACCAGGCTCGAACCGATTCAAAAACCACATCCGAGACTGCGCCAACGACAACGGCACCCGCCCCGGACGCTGTTGCGCCACCAGCGGAACCCGACTGCCGGTGCCGACATGAGAATCCACGGCGGTCGCCAATTCAGCCACTGTCGAGGCGTCAAAGATCATTCCGACAAGAATCCTGATATCCAACGCCGCACCGATCCGGGATGCCGCCCTCGCCGCAATCAGCGAAGTGCCACCGAGATCAAAGAAGTCGTCGTCTGCACCCACTCGCTCGATCCCGAGAATCTCCGCGAACACCCCTGCAATCAATTCCTCGGTATGGGTCGACGGCGGTCGGAACTCGCGGGCGGCGAAAATCGGCTCCGGCAATGCCTCTCGGTCCAGCTTGCCTACCGGCGTCAAGGGAATCTCGTCCAACATCATGATGACCGCGGGCACCATATGCCGAGGGAGCGATTGTCGGACAAACGCTTCCAGTTGCGTTCCGTCGATTCTCGAACCTGAACGCGGCAGAGCGTACGACACCAGGACGGTCTCATCTGAAGGAAGACGACGACCAACAGTGGTTGCGAATTCCACATCGGGATGCGCAGCCAACGCTGCGTCGACCTCCCCCAGTTCGATCCGGAAACCGCGGATCTTGACCTGGAAGTCAGATCGCCCCACGTATTCGATCATGCCGTTCTCGCACCATCGGACAACGTCTCCTGTGCGATAAAGTCTTTCGCCCGCGTTTCCGAACGGGCTCGCCACAAAGCGTTCGGCCGTCAGGCCTGGACGGCGTAGATATCCGCGTGACAGTTGGAC
>NZ_WXYH01000392.1:0-446 GCF_009872365.1 Rhodococcus sp. T7 | reverse complement strand
ATCGGGCGTGTGGTGAAGGCGGTCAAGGAGCAGTTGCTGGCGATCCCGGACAAGGGTGTCGGTTACGGGTTGCTGCGCTACCTGAATACCGAGACCTCCTTTCAGTTGGCAGCATTCGCTGCTGCGCAGGTTTCGTTCAACTACCTCGGCCGGATCTCGGCCGCTGATATCCCGGCCGAACTCCGTCAGGTGGGGTGGGTCCCGGTGGACGTGCTGGGAACGATCAGCGCCGAGGTGGATGCCGACATGCCGGCTAACGGCGTCATCGACATCAACGCGATAGTCACCGACACGGCTGCCGGGCCGAGTCTGGGCGCAACGTTCGCATTCGCGTCGCGTGTCATCTCTGAGCCCGAAGTTCATCGGCTCGCCGATCTGTGGGTTGCGGCGTTGTCGGCGTTGGGTTCTCATGCCGAGGGTCCGGGTGCGGGTGGGTTGACGCCGTC
>NZ_WXYH01000391.1:57003-57577 GCF_009872365.1 Rhodococcus sp. T7 | reverse complement strand
TGTCCGCGTAGGCGACAAGCTCGCCCTGGTTCTCGACGATGCGGGCAAGATCAGACGGGTCGCGGGGATCGAGGGCAAGACCAGTCAGCCCCGGAGATGCGGGCGGCTCGGGCGGTGCCGGCTCGGGTGTCTCGACATGGGCAGCAAAGTCCGGTCCGCACAGCGTCGGCGGATCGACGACGACCTCGCGCGGCGCAATCGGTTCCGGCTCGTATAAGTCGGGCGCGACCACCAGACCCACGTCGTCGTGCTCGGCGAGGCACTGCACGCCGTCGCCGGGTTCCTCGTCCCCGAGCACCCAGCGGGGATCCCAGAAGTCCTCGGGCACGATCGTGTCCCACAGGTCCTCGCCGCCAGTCATCTGCACCCCACCGTCGGCTCCCACCAAGCGGGAAGGTGGCAGGGACGCGTCGGTGAAGTTGACTGTTCCCGCCGCCCACGACGCGTTCGGCCACACGAGCGAAGACTCGAGGACGACCACACGGGCCAGCCACCGCGGGTGGTCCGCACGCAGCCCGATCCCGTCGATCAGCTCGCGGCGAGCGAATACGCGATCGCCATCGACGACCTCCAG
>NZ_WXYH01000391.1:52373-56993 GCF_009872365.1 Rhodococcus sp. T7 | reverse complement strand
AAGCCGCCGTCACCGAGCCGCTGCGGGCCGTCGCCGGTCACCCGATCGAATGTCACCTCGAAACGGAACGTCGTGAGCAGTACGTCGGTCACCGCTGGACCTCCGCGCATGTCCTGGCTCGCACGCTTTCGAGCGCCGAGGCCGCACGTCACCTCAGCGTCACCGAAATCCGCCTAGCTCCCGACTGTGACGGTGCGGTGACTGACCGCGCCGACGATCAGCTCGTGTTGTGGAGACGATCGTGTCGTTGACGACTGCGGTACCGTCCGGTCCGGAGCCTGAACGTAGAAGCAGGTTGTCGTCCCCAACGGGGGCCACAGTGCCTGAACGACTGCGCCGTGGCATGGGTGGGGTCTACGGAGGCACGTACGACCGCGTACGTATCCAACTCGGACACGGGCCCGAACCCGCCGGTGGCTCGACCCGTGTGGCCGTTTCGCGCGGCGAGCAAGTGTGGGTCAAGCCAGAGTTCTACCATCCCGGAACCCTCATGACCGACGCGATCCTCGCCCATGAACTCGCACACGTCGGTCAGCAGCAACACGTGAGTGAGGTCGGGGCCGGGTCACAACTCCTTGAACGTGATGCAGACAATGCCGCGGCTCGGGCCCTCGGCGCCTCGGCAGGTCGTCGGATGAAACGCCGTCCGGCTGGCGGGCTCCGGCTCCAGGGTTGCAGCATGGCCGAGGCGCCGGCGAACCTCGATGCTCTCGACGCCGCGGGAAAGGCAAGCGTGATCGAACGCCTGCAACAGGAGAACGCCCCTGGTGTCGAGGATGCCGTTTACCTGGTCTTCGAGTCCGCCGCGAAGCAAAGCGAATTCGTTGCGTTGCAGGACGAACTCGACATGGAAGCCGTCCTTGGCAGCATGTCGAACTGGGATGCCACCCGTATCGGGAGCCTCGGACCAGTGATCGAGGGCGAAAAGACGCTCACCGCGAAGCGCGGCGCGTTCATCTACGAGATCACTCACGACGCGGGCTTGGCGCTAGCTCAGGTCTTCGCCGCATTCGTCGTCGACACCACCCAGGACGACCAAGTCCGATTGCTGCTCGAATGGCTCGCTTCGGAGCAGCGCCTGGCCGAGACGATCGGCGCGATGCCGGCAATCAAGGATCGGCTCGCCGCCCGCGGAATAGACGTTGGCGCCTACCGTGATCGCGGGTGGGAAATCGGCGACGTGGTGCGCGGCCTTGGTGAGGGGCTCGCAGACGTCTTGGGGTCCTCTGAGGGAGCCAAAGCCGGTCGATCATCGGCCCTCCTGCATAAGATATCGGAACTGCCCGGCGACTACAGCCATGCGGCATGGGACATTCTCAACGCAGGCTTCACGGACACAATGACCCCGGGGAACATAGCGCTCGGCACCATCGATTACGTTCTGTTTGGCGTACCCTCCGGGATATACGGCATCGCTGTGGGAACGGGTTCCGGCATCTGGGACATCAGCCAGGGCGAAGTCGATAAGGGCACTCGCGAACTTGTGCCTGCGTTGATCACACTCGGCACGCTGCTGGTGGGGCGCGCCGTTTCACGCTCCGGGGGCGGTGTCCAGCCTGGGGCCGGTGGGCCAGGTGAGCCCCGACCCGTGGGGCGGGTCCGGTTCGCGCCGCGAGCCGGGGGGGCTATCACGATCGAGAGCATCATCGATCAGTTCCCGCCCAACCTGCGCAGCGCGAGCACACTCCTACTTGAGCGCTTCACGCCCGGTGACCTCGTCCGGGTTGGAGATTACGCGCGCAGATCCGCTCCAGCCGCAGCGTTCGTGGAGCGCAACGGTGCCGCAGGTATCCGGGAGTTGGGGAACGCCGGCGGTGACGTTCCCCAGGCGACCGCAGCGCTCGCTGCCCTCGCTGCGGTAACGGCAGACAATCCTGAGATAGATCTCGGGCTGGCTCCGCTCGAAATCCCGGGTGCTCCGGGGCCCGGCACCGCGACCACGCCGGCTCAAGCGGCGGAGGCGCACCCGATGCCGACTGGGGAGGAGATGGAGAACGCAGCAACTGCCGCGAAGACTCCCACCAAGCTGATTACCATCGTGCAAAACCTGGTTCGCAACCGTCGTGGCAAGTACACGGGACCGCTGCCGATCTTCTGGCCCCACCTGGCAGGAAAGGCCCTCCCGCTCACCGCTCCCAACTCCGCCAACAGCATCGGCAAAGGGCGACGGCTGACGCGAGTCAAGCCGACGCCGGCGCGCGATCCTGATGTCGCGAATCTATTCCGCGCAACGCACACAGTCCTCACCGGACAAGCAGGTCACCACGTGACGCCGCTGATGATGGGTGGGCCCGATAGCGTCGATAACATGGCTGCCATATGGATCTCGTACCACGACAGAGGTCACGCGCTACTACGCGCCCAACACCAACTGCCGCCACTCGGATACTCACACGACCCGATCCAGCACGACAACGACACCCGGTATGTCGTTGTCCTTATCATCTAGGGTGGCCATGGTGGATATCCCGGATATCCCGCGCCTGCTCGAACAGGCCGGCGAGCTGCGAGCGCAGTTAGCAAGTCCCTGGCAGCTGACGGGGCCCGAGCACGCGGCCGAGATCGCTGGGAAGTTCCTGGCATCTGAAGACCAAGTGGCACTTTGGCATCCGGATGCAGGCCAACGCCTCACCGAACTCATGACTGGTTGGTCGGCAGGTGAAGGGGCGGACCGCCACATGTACATGGCGAGCCGTGTTCTCGCGCGCTCTGGGCTTGCTGGTTCGGCGATCACGTTGATCAACACCTGCCGGGACCCCCGGCCCCAGGTCGCCCTGATGGCGCGGTTGAATATCGCGTCTCTGGTGCGGACTGAGGAAAATCGGAAGGCGCTGCACACGGCGCTGAAAGACAGTCTCGTCCAAGCCCATGACGACCTTCGGGTTGTGCTGGCCAACGCCCTCGCCGCTCAACGCAGCGCGGAGTCGGACGAGCTTCTGCTGCACTTCCTCTCGATCGAGCGCTCGGGGGAGGCGGCGCGCAGCCTTGTCACGATGATCTGCGGTCGAGTCGATGACGCCCCTCGGCTTCTCGAACAGGTCATACCCGGCGATGACCCGGTTGGGGTTACGAGGCTCGGTCTCGAGGCGATCGTTGGGACCTCCGGTGTTGAGGATCTCATCGCTGCTGCGGGCAGCCCCAGCCATTGTGTGAGGACGACTGCCGTTCGTTGGCTCGGTCGCTGCCCGCATCCCCTCACAGTCGGCCCACTCCTCAAGGGGTTGGCCGATCCGAATCCGGAGACCCGCCTCGATGTCGTCAACTGCCTGGCACTATTCGGTAGCCGTGAGTCTCTCTTGGGGGTGGTCTCTGCCCTGCACGATCCCGACCGACTCGTTGCCGGCGCAGCCATGCACCACATCGCTCAGATAATGGCGGAGGAACTCGACGGGCTCGACCTGCGTTACGACGAGGGCGACGCGCTGGACAGTGACAGCGCCGACCGCCTGGCCCCCCTCGCCGGTCACCGAGTGCGCGCCCTCCGGGCAGCGCGAACGTTCAGAGGTGCGCCGCTCGAACCGCGGACCGATGTGGACCTTCTTTATATGGGGTACCTACCGCGGATCGTTTGGATGCATCTGACGGCGTCGTACCAGCCAGGCGTGCCTTTCGACCCGAATCAAGACCTGGTCGGCAACCTCGAATCGATCCACGAGCTGGAGCTTTGGCTCCACGAGCGGCAGGACGAAACAGCAGGTCGCTGGACCTTCCACGGTGAGTTTCTGTAAGAAAGCGCGCACTCACGGCGACCGTGACGCTCGCCAGTCAGCTGGATCTATCGATATCACTCGCTTCCCTGCCGACGTCACTGCTCATCCCCTGACCTCCACCCGAACATTCGAGGTAGCGGTGAGCGCGATCTCCAGGATCACGTACTCGACGGGCTCGGCCGGAGCAACCCCAACCAGGCAGACAAGCCTGCCGTTGTCGAGGTCGTTGCGGGTCATCGTGCTGGCGTCGCAGCGAACGAAAAACGCTTCCTCGGTGGTGGTGCCGCGGAACGCGCCAGCCTCGAAAAGCCTGGTTAGCAGTGCGTGTACAAGTCGTCGGACCTCTGCCCACAGTTCTCGGTTGCTCGGCTCGAACACGGCCCATTGCATCTCGCGGACGAGCGTCAGCCGCAGCACGATCATCAGCCGGGCCACGCTGAGCTGGCGCAGCGAAGGCCGTCGGGACAGGGTGCGGGCGCCGGTGAGGCGAATGCCGTCGCGCTCGGGGAGGAACACGTTCACGCCGGCCAAATGCAGCTCGTCATGGCGGTCGGCCGGGACATCGTCGCCGACTCGCAGTGCCCCGACTGCGAGCTGGTTGGCTGGACCGTGTTGGACACCGAGCCGGCGTTCGCGTTCGGCGATGATCCCGGCGGCGAACGCGGACGGGTTGATGCGAATCAGCGTGTCACGTTGATCCTCCGACGACGACATGTCGATCCAGGGGTGGTAGGCGGTCGCATACGGCGAGTCGAAGCTGGTGCGCCAAGAGAGGACTTGGCGGTGGGTGAGGCCGAGGGGCACGTCGAGCAGGACGGTGTGGTCACGGCACATGTCCGCGTAGGCGACAAGCTCGCCCTGGTTCTCGACGATGCGGGCAAGATCAGACGGGTCGCGGGGATCGAGGGCA
>NZ_WXYH01000391.1:27279-52363 GCF_009872365.1 Rhodococcus sp. T7 | reverse complement strand
GGCCGGTTGGTCGCTGCGGGTGCCCAGCACCGCCGATTCCGACCGCCTGACGAAACGCTGTGGACCTTCCGCCGTTGGTGTGGGTGCAGCCGCCGACGGCCGCGGAATGACCCGCCGGGACATGCTGACGGGCATCGTCAACATGAGCGATAGTCGCAGCGGTGCAGGCGGTTTGGGTTCGTCTCAGCCCGGAAATTGTTGGCTGGGTGCGTTGTTCAGGCAGCGGTGGCGGTCGCGGTGATCTCGTTCCACACCGCGAAGCGGGCGGTCATCTCGCGACGCCAGTCGGATGCCGACAGCATGTGTCGCCGCAGCTGGAAGTGCCCCGTGATGCCGGAGAACGCGGACAGGAACCATTGCGCCTGCCGGGTGAGGCGAACCGCTTCATCCGGCGCTCGCGGGGTCGCGTCGGCTGATGCGAGTTCTCGGCCCGATTGCTGAAGATACTTCGACCGGAGATGCTCGACCGAGGCCAGCATCTCGCGGGGACCGTGCCACCCATATGGGCTATATGGGTCAGATGGGAGTGCGAAAAAGTGCGCTGAGCTGCGGTGCTGGCATCACCCCCGCCGGGATCGCGGCTTTTTGTACACCACAATGCCGGGTCTTTGCAGACGGCACATGCCCTGATCGCCGAGCCGCTCGTTCAGCGAGCATTCACTGGACGGTAGTGAGTTCGGCTCTGGCAGCGGTGAGGGCGGCTGTGCATTGTTCGTCGCGGGGGTCGAAGATCAGATCCCAGCGTGTGAGTTCGCCGGTTCGCTTCGTCCTGATCGGGATCGTGTAGTCCTTACGTTCGGTGGTGGTGGGTGCCCGCCACCCGTCCTTGCGGTACGCGGTGGCGATGTGTTCGTCTGTGGTGAAGGTGATGACGACCTGGTCGGCTTCGGCGGCGATAGCGAGGAGCTCGACCCGCAGTCGGCGGGCCAGCGGCGGATCTTGGGGCCGTGTGGTGGGCCACCGGAAATGGTTGTGGAAGGTCACCGCGCCGCCGCGGCGGGCGTAGACGGTCAGCGCGGCACCGACAGCGCCGTCGCTGCTGGCCAGCCACATCACCCGGAACCGGTGCCGCCACCGGGTGAGGATATAGGCGCGGGAGCGAATCGCCAGTTGCAGCGCAGAGCAGGCGTAACCGATCACCGCCGACCAGCACGAGATCGATCGCCAGGAGCTGGCCACCCAGCGCGAGGCCATCGTCGATCACCGCCGGTACCACGGTGCCAGCGAGTGGCACCGCGAGCGCCGCGGCCGCGAACACAATCAGCGCCGGTGCCTTCCACCAGCGAGTCTGGTGCGGGCGACGGAAGTGGCCGAGCTGCAGCCGCGCCGCGGTCCGGGACAGCAACCGGGGCGGGAGGTCCTCGCCGGTCCAGCAGTCGATGCCGACGAAGAAGCGGCCGCGTGGGCGCCGCGGGTGGGTGATGTTCGGTGTCGTCGTCATAGCGCGGACCGTATCGGGCGTACCGGACGACACGGCCCGGCTGTCGAGTGCTGCGACGGCGGTTTGGTGTCGGGTGTTGGTCGTGGTTTCCCGGTTCGTGGTGGAGTTGTGCAGCATTGTTGACCGTTGGCCTCTTGATGGGCGGGGAGGGGATGGGTGTGGCTCGCCAGGCACGGGCGATGGCGACGCGGGCGAAGATCGTCCGCGCGGCCGCCGAGGTGTTCGAGGAACGAGGATTTGACGGCGCCGGCCTCGACGAGATCGTCGCCAGAGCCGGGGTTACCAAGGGCGGGTTGTACTTTCATTTCCGCTCCCAGGAGGACCTGGCCCACCACATCATCACCGAGCAACCTCGGGTCTCGATCACACTGGTGGAGACCATCGGTGCCCGGCGGGCGCCGGCGGTGGAGAAGATGGTGATGCTCAGCCACGCAATGGTGAGGCAGATCCGATCCGATCGTGCGGGCCGGCATCCGCATTACCGTCGACTCAGCACGCACGGCCGGAGTCCGATCTGCCCGTAGGTGGGGTGGATCGATGCCTGTCAGGCTCTGACCGCCGACGCGATCGACGAGGGTGACCTCCTGCCTTCCATCGACCCGCCGGCCTTTGCGCGGTTCGTCATCGCCGCGTTCACCGGCGTGCGGACCGTCTCGCAGGTGCTTGCCGATTGCGGTGATCTCGAGCGGCGGGTCGATGAGATGTGGGTGCTGCTGCTGCCCGGGATCATGCCCGCGGTCCGGCACCAGGACATTGCGCGTATCCGGGCCGCCCGCGCCACCGCCGTGGTTGTGGGGGAGCAGACACCGGCGTAGTCAACGACGTTTCCCATATTTCCCTTATGGCAGGAGAAGGACGGTGTCGAGGTCAGCCTCGACCTCGACGCCTTCGCAACCGTTGGTCAGGGTGCAGGTGTAGCCGTTGGCGTACAGGGGAGTCCCGCAGCCGAGGGTTACCAGTGTTCCTTCGTCGGGGAGGAGCTGGTAAGCGGGATCCCCGCGGTGTTGCAGCTGCCCGGGGCCGACGGTGACAGATTCGATGGTGTTGGCAGGGTATGTGTCAGCCGGACGGGCGGCCGCACATCCGGAACTGGCGTTCCACTTCGCCCACCATCGGTTCGCTCAGTCCTGGTGTGGTTCAGCCGAGGTCGAGCACTGTTTGCAGTGCAGCTCCGACCGCCACCAAATCGTCGTGGAGCAGATGCCCGACATGCTCACCCAGACGCGACTTGTCGGCCGCGAACGTCTGCTCGACCAGTACGAGTGTCTCGGTCCCGTCGACGTCGATGACGTGCCGAAACGAGGAATGCTGCGCCGACGTCGACGTCGGCGCGACCAGGACCGTCGACAACGCCATCAGGTCGTCGTTCTGGAGAATCACGCACAATCGGCCACCTTGTTGTTCCCGCCCGACTGCATTCTTGTTCGGCTTCAGTCGATAGATATCACCTCTGAGCACGCGCGGCCTCTGCGTCGGCGAGCACGCTCTGCATTTCGGCGAGGTCTGCCGAATCGGAGGCAAGCCGATCGGCTTCCTCGCGGAGCTGCCGCTTGCCCACTTCCTTCGCGTAACTGCGTATCGCCGCTCGAACCACGTCTGACTGGGTGGAGGCCTCGGCAACGTGCGCGGTGAGGAACTCCAACGCTTTTTGTTCTTGTGCGTCCAGGCGCACGCTGATGGTGCTCATGCGACCAGTGTACCCGCATCTGTCTGACGTATGGTAATACAGCCTGTAATAAGTAGTGTGTAAGGGGGAGGCCGTTAACTGCCGAACTGGTCGACTGCCTGCGCGTACGGAAGCGCCTCGGTGTAGTCGAAGCCGTGAGTTTTCTCCGATAGCGCCGATTCGATGAACTCGGGAAAGCTCCGGATCTCGGGCCGGTGCCCGCGTGGGGGGCGGAAATGAAGTTCGATGGCTGCCACCGTCCTGGCCTCGACCTGCGGTCGGGAGGAGTCGGTGCTGTGGTCTCGGAATCTGAACGTGGTGACATCCTCGTATCCCGAGGTGTCCTCATCAACGAAATACCCCCGCAGCCGTCGAGGGGTCCGCGGGGGTATTCGCCGGTCAAGTAGCAGCAGGCCGACCTTGTCGGTGGCTGTGGTGGTGGCCTCTATTCGGCCAGTGTGGCGACGGCCTGCGCCCAGAGGAAGAATTTGTTGGTGCCCAGATCCGCCACGGTCTTGATGTTGAATGCGGCCTCGAGGTGTTCGGCGTCGGATTCGCTCACACCCTGAAGCGCGGCGACCGGGGCCTGCGCGAGCTCTTCGATCGGAAGGGTCTCGTAGGCCTTGTCGAACTTGTCCGCGATACCTGTCATGTGCTTGTCCTCCAGTGCTCGTGGGATTGATATACCCGGCCCGGTCGATTCGAACGGACCGAGGATCGGTTAATCCGCTGCCGCCGACGGTGTGCGCGATGTGGTGCGGCGAGTTGCCGAACGCCGCTGCTCACTGTTGTGAGTCTGGGGCAGGTGTCGGTGCTCAGTCGGTCGATCCGGTTTTCGGATTTGTCGGCGCGGATTCGACCTCGAGGTCGTTGGTGTCGACGAACGCCAGGCGTCCGTCGTCGAGGGCGATCGCCCAGCGGTGCACCGGGGCCCAGTCGTGGCCGCGCTCGTCGGTCTCGGTCAGTTCGGCGAAGTCCTCGATGACCACGCCCGACACAGGTTCGGCATCGCGGCGCATCCGGATCCGGGCGCCCACGGCCAGCGGAGCAGGCGCCGGTTCCGGTTTACTCGTCTTCTCGGTCATGCGTGTCCTCAATCCTCTCGGGGCACCCCGGAGCATAAGCAGGTGCCTGCCCCCCGCTGGGTAGTTGGGGCGGGTCGGGCCGACCTGCCTTCAGGGGTGAACCCACCATTTCGCGGGTATCCGTCGGGCACGCTGTCACGCGGGGCCTGGTGGCCACACGCGGCAGTCAGGCCCTCCTGTCGTCTGAACCCCTTCGGCAGGAGGGCCGCTCGATCGCTCGTGGCCGAAGGACACGGTGCTCGCACCTCCACCTCAGGCCGCGGGTGACCCGACAACATCCCTTCGGGCCGCCGTAGCGAGGCACCCGAACACACCTGCCTGCACACGAACACGGCGAAAGGCGGCCTCCCGAAAGTTGGTCTCGGTAATTTGCTTCGCACCCGGTTAATCGGATAACAGCCGAATTGTTCGATTGTCCACTTGAATTGGGCGGTTGTTCGAGTACTCGAATTCGAGAAGATTTCCATATTTGTGAAACTTTTCGAGTGTCGATGCGATATGCGAAGTACGCGGTGCACGCGATCCGCGGCTTCCTGGTGGGGCCGGCGTCACCGCTCCCTATTGGAGTCGGGACTTTTTCAGAATCGAAGGTGAGCACGATGAACAAGATCGCGTTGCGCACAGCTGTTGCCTCGGCCGTCATCGCCCCGGTGATGCTCGTGGGGGCCGGTACCGCGACAGCCGCACCCACTGTCACCGCGGGCGGCAAAGGTGAGATCAGCATTGCGGTACCGGCGGGGGAGAGCTGGAATTGCTTCGCGCTCGACTCGAATTTCGGATTCAAGGCCGGCGTCGGAAAGATCGGAGGCTTCGCGTCGGGGTCCAACGTGAGCGTCTTCTGCTTCGGGACCGTGGCGCCGTTCTTCTTCACCGGGAGCGTCAAGGTCACGTAGCCCACTGCTCCTGCCGAATCCCGCATTTCGTCTATGAGCGGCGGGTCTGCGTGGCGGCCCGGTCTTTCCATTCGCCGGCCCCGGGCCACGCCGCGCAACAAGTGAGCCCGGACGCCGCGACTGCGCGTACCGTGACCTGTCGACCCGGCTGCACTCGGGTCAGGACCGGACCCCATCCGCCTGGCGCTCGGTCGTCGGGGGTGGTGGGGCCCTGTCCCTGCTTTCATCGCCATGTGCGTTCGACCGGCGTTGCCGGGTCGTGCGACGCGACGGTGAAACGGCCGTCAGCCTCGTAGCGATCCATAGGAAAGGCGCGGTCGTGCGCGGTGGAGACTCACATGCCGGCCACAGGGTGTGGACGCGACCATGAGCGGATGGTGGCCGGTTTCGGCCGCATCGGCGACCGAACCCGTGAACCCCGACGGACCCGGCAGTCGCCGCTTCAACCGCACCCCGGCCTCGCGGTGACGGCTCAGTCGGGCGAGACCGTGTGGGATTCGAGATACACGGTGGTCGTTGCGGTGTCGAGCCCGATCTCCGGCCATCCTGCACTGAACATGAGAGATGCGCAGGTGGGAACAGTTCCGATCCAATAGTGCGGTTCGGTTCGGTAGGTCGCCAGCCCGCCGCTGCGCGCCTGCGTGTCCGGCTTGGGGAAGGAGGGGTCGGCGTCAGCGTCACAGTCGTCCACTCGGACCCGGACGGCGAGATACGACCATTGTGCCGAGAGGTCCGCGGGGTCGGTCAGTGCGCGTGTCTGGTGGAGCGCGGCCGTGGCGGTCCTGCCCGTCGCGGTGACGGCCATCCGCAGATGAAGACCCTCCGGGAAGGCTCTCACCGCGAGCAGGTCGAGGGTCAACTGCTCGCCGGTCGAGAGGGCGAGATGTCCGTGCACGTCGAACCCGCCGGTTGTCGGCGGCATAAATGCCGGCCAACGCCTCCTCTGCATGGCCCGATCGTTCACCCGTGCCGTCGCGGGCGCAATGTCCCACGCAGAAGTTTCCGCCGAAATTCTTTCGTAGACGGTGGTTCGTCGCTGATTGGCGCGGCCGGTGTTCGACACGCAGGATTCTGGACCTATGTCCAGTCGGCGGTGAAGCAATTGGGCGTTGCGCCCTCACCGTGGATGAGCTTCGTGCCTCGACCCTTATCGGTTCCACCTGTGGTTGTCGTCGCACGCCCTCGCTGTGGCGAACGGACACCCCGACAACGACAGCCCGGCTCGGTGGGTTCTCTCGATCGTCACCCTCGACTCGCTCCGTCTCCGTTGCGGCGGATTCGCCGGAGCCGCGTAGATCGCGATGATGGCATGCCGTTCCTCACCCCCGGCTTACCGTGTCTCCATGAGAGGCGATGACGTACGTGTGCTGGACGGGTTCGTGACCTGGCTGGCAGCTCGAGGATGGACGGTTCGGACCGATGCAGGGTTCGTCGATGTGGTGGCCGAACGTGACGGGCAACTGCTGTACGCCGAGGCCGAAGGCGCCACCACCACACCCGGATTGGACGTCAACGCGGCCATCGGTCAGCTCCTCAGTCGGATGCCCACCGACGCCCCGCACGCAACATTCGCGCTGGTCGTCCGCGACGAACCCGAATCGGTCGAAGCCGCGGCCCGCGTACCACAACGGGTACTCGAGCTTCTGAACATCGCGCTGTACGCCGTCGATGAAACAGGGGCGGTGCGGCAGTTGCCCGGACGTGTCTGACCAGCGAAAGGAACGGGTAAAACGGCGATTGTCACCGACCGTATCGACGGCAGGCCCCGGACCATCATCGAATTGTTCACCGCCCGAGGTACGGACGTGGACAAGCCCACCTTCACTTCGCACTGTGACCCTGGTTCCGGCGGTATCGACGCCGAGCTGCGCTGGTGGCCTCGAACACGACGCCGCCGACAGTGTCCCGAGTGGGATCCGCTGCTGACTCCTTCGGTTCCTCGGATGCGGAGGTGGATGCTCGGGTTCTGGTTCACACTGTGTCGGACATGGTTACCTGCCTCGACCACACGGAGATCGTTATGCCCGCCGGCGACAATGAATCTTTTCGCAAGGCCATCGACTTGACGAGGGAGAAGATTCACGCCGTCACGAGCTTTTTCCGGAACATCTTCCGAGGAAAACCCCAGGCTTGATCATCGAGCACCTGGATCCGCCGGGATCGACCCGCAGCCGGACCCTGCCCGGGCAGAGGTCGGGCCGGAGCGGGCCCACGGAATCAACCGCGCCATGCTCCGCCGTGGGGTACTCCAGACCCGCACACACCCCGAGCTTGTGATGGGATTTGCTCAGCCGGCGCAGTCCAGGCAGATCATCTGCCCGCCGGCGGTGTCGGCGAGGCGGCTGCGGTGATGGACGAGGAAACAACTCGTGCAGGTGAATTCGTCCGCCTTCTTCGGGATCACCCGGACGGTGAGTTCCTCGCCGGACAGGTCGGCCCCGGGCAGTTCGAAGGACTCCGCGGTGTCCGTCTCCTCGACGTCGGCGACGGCGGATTGGGATTGGTTCCTTCTGGCCTTGAGCTCGTCGAGCGAGTCCGTCGGTGGCTCGTGGTCGGGGTTGGTGACTCGGGGTGCGTCGTAGTCGGTGGCCATGGCTTTTGCCTCGGTTCGTGTCTTGCCCGGATCCGTCCGGCATTTCGCGGAGGTCGGTGTCATGTCAACGCTCCGGCGCCGTGTTTTGTGCCTGCCACCGGGCAGATGATGGCACACCGTCACCTATGGCCTTCACCGGGTGTCCCGATGCTGTCACCGCCCGTGCTCCGGGTGAGTCGCCGGGACGTGCGCTTCGCCCCGAGGGGCGTGGTCTTGCGATACTGGTCGTGACCGAGACGAGGGGAGTCGGGGTGTGAGTGATCCATCGGGGTACCAGCAGAACCGCCGAGAGCTCGAGGAAATGGTGCGGGTACTCGACCAGCTACTCGTGCAGCTGCAGGGGCAGGTGAGCAACTGGCCCGACGCCGACCATGGACTGCGGGTCGACGATCTCGGCCCGGCGGATCATCCCGATGCGCTCGCGGCGATCGTCGCCGCCAAGGTCCGCGAGGCCAGGCAGGCGCTCGGTGCCCTCGATGCGGCACTCACGGCAGCGTGGAGCACCGCCGGCCGGCTCCACGTCGACTGACCGCGACGAGCGTCACCGCCTCGATTCTGGTGAGGCCACGCCCTGGTGCGGGCGATGAGCGCCCGCGGCGCGTCCCCGCTCGCGCTCGGCATGATCCTCAGGCGGGCGGCCCGATCCGCCCTCCCCACGTGATGATCGCCCATGTGCCCGGCCCGGATGCGCCCCTTGGTGGCATCGACATGCCACATGAGGAACGACCCGATGGGGTATCCGCGCATGAGACTGTCGAACAGACGCGTGATCTTGTCACGGCTCCATACGAACTCGCGCTGGATGGCTGGCAGCACGTACTCGCGACGGTGGATGCGATCCAGGGCCGTCGCGATCGTTATCGGCATCTCGAACGACATGAAGCCTCCGACCGATCTCAGGCGTGCGGCACTCCGGCCCTTCGCTTCCGAGCCGTCCCGCTCAACGCGAGTGACGTCAAAACCCGACCGTACCCCAGGCAGGATGACATCGCCCCGGATCATTGGAAAGAAAGACAGAGGCGAGAAGTCATACAGAACATGGCGACCGCAGCTCCGCGGAGGTGAAGACGGTAACGGGGATTCCGTGCTGCCATTGCCTGGAGGTCGGCTCGTGGACGCGGGACGAACCTCATAATGCAGACATCAATGGTCGAGAACGACCATTGTCCCTGTCTGAACAGCATCGCATCGAGGTCGGTGACATAAGCGATGAAACGGGCACGCCTCAAGACCCGGGGGGCCTTACCGAAATCGTCGCTCCAGTACCTCGGTTTCCCCTGTTCGCAGGAACACCAGGACCAGGGCGCTGACCTGTTCGTCTGCCACCCGGGTCAGCAGGTCCGCATACACCGACAGCTGCGCCCAATACGCGTCGAGTGTCTGGGTGGACACGCCGAGGTCGGTCTTGTAGTCCACGATCACCAGCGATCCGTCATCGTCCCGATACACCAGGTCGGCGATGCCCTCGACCACCACGTCGGCAATGCCCTCGACCATCACGTCGACGCCCGGAACGGTTCCGGCGAGCGGCATCTCCCGCCAATGCTCCCGCACCGCAGCACGTCTGACCGGTTCCGACATCAAGGCCGACCGGGCGACGGCGACGAACCGGGTCGTGTCCTGTAATCCCGCCGCTCGGGCCGCAGCCGCGGCGCGGACGTCGAACTGCGCGTCGAGCGGCGCCGCGAGATCCACCGACTCGAGCAGCGCGTGCAGTGCGATGCCCACCTCGGTGCCGCTCTCGGTCGCGTCGGTCGCCGCGCGCACCGTCTCCACCGACGTAGCCGGGGGGATCAGACCCCGGCCCCGATAGTCGGCGAGGATCGACGCGCTCACCTCAGACCCGTCGTGGACGATGTGGGTGGCCGAGATCGACGAGGGCACTGCCGAAGCGGCTGTCACGGTGAGGGTCTCGGCCGACCACTGTTGCCATGACACCCCAGCCGCCTCCGGGATGGCGGCGTCGGTGTCCGGCGCGGTCGGGTCGACCAGCTCCGGGGTGGTGTTGGGCATCCCGTCGATGCCCTGCGCCAGGATCGTCCCCCAGCCCTCGCCCCGCGGCGGCTGGTACCCGGACACGGCCAGGAAGCTCTCCGCCCGAGTGCACGCCACATAGAGCAACCGGACCCGCTCGGCGCGGGTGTGCGCGGTCTCGGTCGCGGACACCGTCCGAAATCCGGGTGACTTCACGTTCTTGGACAGGTGCACATGGAGTTGGCCGTCGGTGTCCCACAGCGCGGCCTCGGCGGTGTTGCGGAAGCCGCCGCTCATTCCCGCGAGCACCACCATCGGGAATTGCAGCCCCTTGGCCGCGTGCATGGTCATGATCCGCACCGCGTTGACGCCGACCTCCGGGAGCACCGCCTCGGTGACGCGGGCGTTCTCGTCCTGCTGGGTTGCCGCCCAGGCCAGGTAGTCGCGCAGATCGCCCCCGTCGGCGCTGTACCAGGCGTGCGCCTGGTCGATCACGAACCGCAGCCGCCGCCACACGTCCCGGTGCCGCGGCGAATCCGTCGACACCTCGAACACCCGCCGCTCGGTCGCCAACCGGCTCAACAGTTGTCCCGGACTCATGCCGGCGAGGTCCAGCCACACATTCCGCAGGTATGTGAGCGCTTCGGCGATCGGCGAATCCGCGAGTCCGTCGGGTGTGTCGGCGTGCAGCAGCCACCGCCCGCCCGCGGTCTTCCACCGCAGCAGATCGTCGTCGCCGCACCCGAACAGCGGGGTTCGCAGCGCCGCGACCAGGGCCGCCTCGTCCGCCAGGTTCGCCAACGCCCGCGCGGTGAGCAGGAGGTCGTGGATTTCCTGGGTCGAGTACACCAGGGAGGAGGCCTCCGCCCGGTACTCGATGCCGGCGTGGTCGAGTGCCTTCTCCAGGAACGGCAGGCAGGTGCGGGCCGGGATGAGGATGCAGATGTCGCTCAGAGTGATGGGCACGTGTTCGAAACCACCGTGGCCGCCGACCTCCTTGTGCCAGGTTTTCTCGAGGGCGGTGGCGATGACGCGGGCCACGTCGCGGGCTTCGGACGCGCGCAGCGCTTCGGCGGCGGGCCGGGCGTCGGAGTCGGCTGGCGTGCTGGCGAACACGAACGGTCCCGGTCCCCACTCGGTGTTCCACTGCGGCCGGCCCGGCGCCGGGTCCAGCGGGGTGTGCTCGGGCTGGATGTGACGCTCCGGTGTGATCAACCGGCCGAAGACGGTGTTCACCCAGTCGAGCACCGGTCGGGTGGAACGGAAGTTGGTGGTCAGCCGGACGATGGCGTCGGGGTTCTGCGCGTCGCGGGCGGCCATGTAGGTGGCGATGTCGGCGCGGCGGAACCGGTAGATCGACTGCTTGGGATCGCCCACGGTGAACAGCCGTCCCTCGGCGCCGGCGACGATGCGCCCGGCGATCTCGAGCTGCAGGGGATCGGTGTCCTGGAACTCGTCGAGCAGGATCCGCTGATACTTCTCGTGCAGCGTCCGCTGCACCGCGTCGTCGGCGAGAATGTTGCGGGCGTAGACCAGCAGGTCGTGGAATTCCAGCTCCCCGCTGCGCTTGCGGGTGCGGGCCGCGTCCAGCACGGCGCGGGTGATCTCGGCGACCACGATCGCCAGCGCCGCCGCCCAGTACTGTTCGCACCGCCCGGCGGCGTCCGCACCGAGATCCTTGAGTTGTTGCTTGAGTTCCTTGACCCTCCCCGGGCCGCCTGCCCAGTTCTTCCCCACACCGCCCTGACCGACGGTCGGGCACGCCGACGCCACCGTCACCCAGTCGTCGGTGCCGCGGGCGGCGGCGAGCCTCTCGCGCCACTCCCGGACCAGGTGGAGTCGCTGGGCGAACTTGTCGTCGTGGTCGGTGCAGTCGTCGAGGCAGTCCAGCAGTAGGTCGGCCTGGCGCAGCACCGCATCGAGTTCCGGGGCCGGCATGCCGGGCACTTGCTCGGGGGCGGTGAGCCGATCCCAGTGCCGGTCCAGTCGGTCGGCGAGATCGCGGACCTGGTCGAGGGACGCTCCGGCGGTGACGATCACCGTCATCGCCTGCCCGATCTCGCTGTCGGCGTCGTCGGGGAACAGCTCGGAGCGCATCCGCTGCCAGCGCCGCTCGAACGCCAGTTGCGAGCCCTTCGCGTCGACCACCCGGATCCGCGGCGGTACCCCCGCCTCGAGGGGATGCTCCCCGACGATCCGCGCCGCGAACGCGTGCAGGGTCCCGATGGCGGCGGTGTCGACCTGCCCGAGCGCCGCGTTACGCCGGTCCGATTCGTCGCTGTCGGAGAGCCGGGCGCGCACCCGTTCGCGCAACTCCGCCGCCGCCTTCTCGGTGAAGGTGATCGCGGCAATGCGGTCCAGCTCCACACCGTCGTGCAGAACCAGGTGGCAGATCCGGCTCACCAGAGAATGCGTCTTCCCGCTGCCGGCGCCGGCCTCCACGAACAGACTCGACGCGGTCTCGTATTCGATGCGGTCACGCTGCGGCTGGTCGACCAGCCGCTCCTCCGCCGCGGTCACGGCTCGGTCTCCGCCGTGTGGACGGCCACGAACTCGGCCAGCTCCGGCACCGCGATCAGGGCCTGCCAGGATCGCTGCATGCCTTCCCGGCCGAGCAGTGTGGTCATCTCGTCGAACCGGCCGCCCGGCTTCGGTGGGAACTGACCCGAGGTGATGGACCGGTGCACGAACTCGAGGTCCGCGCGCAGCGTGTCGAGCACGGCGTCGGTGACTTCGTACCCGATCTCCTCGAACCTGCCCTTGGTGCTGATGAACCAGTACCGGGCGTCGACCCGGCCGCCCGCCGCGAGGGACCGCGCGAACAGCCCGTACACCGGCAGCTGAAACCTGGTGCCGCCCGCGGTGGGGGCGTCCGCGGACTGATCCACTCTTCGTCGATTCCGGTGGTGTCGGCATATGTGTGATGGTGCCCCGATCGTCATGACTTTCGTGGCGGCCGGCGTGTCGCTGCCTCGGGGATTGCTGTGGCCGGCGTGATGTATGTGTCGTGAGCGATCCAAGTTGTTCTCCGGCGGATGGTGCATCATGGTGATGGCCAGCCCATATCAGGTGGTGCTGACGGGCAACGACCGCAAGGTGCTCGGTGGTTGGGTGCGGGCGGGGAGCACACCGCAGAGGTCGGTGCTACGGGCATTGATCGTGCTGATGTCCGCCGACGGCGACGCGAACGCCCGCCGCACACGCACCTGGCTCGCCGAACACGGGTTCTGCTTCAGCGAAGTGGATAAGCGGCGTGGGGCTGCGACACTGACGGCACCGAAAAGCGCCCACGCCGTCACTTAAGAACAACCATGGGTAGCGCAGTTGGGCGGTCGGTTGCGACGTGGGCGACCGGCCCGTCATGAGACCTTGCGGTCTGTACTGTTGAGGCGGATAGTCAGGACTGCGGAGACAATCACTTCGGAGTGGTGGGAAGATGGAAGACAATCCTCTTCAATTGCTCTATCGATCAATTGAAACTCATCGGAAGACCGCGTTCGGCCTCCTGTTCCTTGTCGGGGCAGGTTTCATAGCAGTTGGCCTGCTGGTTGCGCCCGGTTGGGGACCCGTATGGCAATCTGTTGGTGCATCGCTGATCGCATCAGCAATCGCTCTAGGTGTCACGTATATTCTTATCGATCAGTTAAAAGAACGAACTGATCGTCTCAGCAGCGGGGAGGAAAGCCGCAAGCAACTTCAAGAACTCATTGAAGACTCGCACGCCCAGTTCCATAAATTCTTCATCGAGTCCTTGCCTGTCGCGGTATTCCCGGGCTCGAGCACTCCTTCACGCACTTTTCGTGATGCATTCGTTGATGCGTTGAGGGGGTCAGCCGTCGATCACAACCGCTTCTACTACTACAAGGGTGACAGCGCGAATTTCGCGGCTTTTCGGCTCCAAAAAGGGTCCGGCCACCCGGAGTTTGAGTCTTTGCAGATCTCAATGTTTATTCTGGATCCGACCAAACGTGACGTCGTCGAGGAGTACGCCCGTCTGTATGAAGAGCGGGAGCCCAATCGCGTCCCTGACATTAGAGGGAAGGTCGCGGAGCTCACCGATGACATCTTCATATCGCTGGTTACATTCTTCGATATTCGAAAGAGCGTGCGTACGAATGTGTACTTGCATTCCGATATGCCCCTGTATCGATGCGAGTTGGTTAACAATAACATGTTTCTTGCGTACTACATCGACCACAACACATACCAGGAATCCTTGCAGTTCGATAATTCTTCGCTTGCGTACAAGGCTTATATAAGGGCTGTCACTCGCGCGCTTATTAAACCCGCGAACCGCATAGAATTTTGGGATGGGAACGGATCGGGTAGCCAGATAGACACTGAGAAGAAACTTATGGATCTACTTAAAAGATGCGGATGCGGAGTGGAACTGGACGTTCTTCGAGCTAGGAGAGCGGAGCGATTCGGATTGTACGAACAGCGGTTGCAGGCTGCGGGCATCTGTGTTGATGATCTGTTTTGATTAAGCCTGCAGGCGCCACGCGCGGTACGCCGTGCGGTCACCGGGGGATTCAGCCTTCTCTGGGCTGTACGGTCGCATGCTCACTCCTTGGCAGCAACGGCTTGATCTGCCGTGGTCCGTGCCGCGAGCGGAGCTGTTGAGAATGTGCCATCCGACGACGGAACGGAGCCTCGATGTGCTCGAAGACGCAAAGCAAACACTTCCCGCCCTTGTCCTTGCATTGTTCGGACTTCTAATTGCCGCAGTAGTCACCCTGGTGCTGTATTCGCAAGGGATGACAGACGGGAAGGACCTGACTGCCGTAACCGCGCTGTTCACCGGAATTACCGGCACCCTGGTGGGAACGTTACTCGGCGCGCACATCGGCGCGGCGGGCAAGATGAAGCTTCAGGCAGAGCGAGACTCGGCGGTGACGATGATGGAAGGGGTCATGGCCAGGCATCCCGACGAGGATCCGCGGAAGAAAGCAGAAGGGTGAAGATCACGCCGGGATCCACCTGGCGGAGCACTGCTGCCACGCCCGCTTCGGAAACGTCGCCGTGGCGCTGTCAACTTGACGGGCTCGTTGTTGGCTGGCGGCGCGCCGGAGTGTGGTGGGGCCGGTTGCCGTCCTCGCTCAGGTCAGGCTGCGGCGGAATGCCGGCGGTGCCGGTGACTTGATTCCAGATGGCGAGGCGGTCGGCCATTTCGGTGCTATCGACGGTGGCGGCCAGACGGTGTCGTCGGGGCCGGAAAGGCGGGCGAAATCTGACTGAATATGGACAGGAATCGTTGGGCTCCGCCGGGGGTGCGGAAGCGTTTCATGGCGCGTTCGCGTTGCCAGGGCACCTGACGTAGCGCAGGAATGGTTGGAGTGGAGTTGAGATGACCCATCGGTTTTGGCCATTTGATCGGCGTACGGCCTACATCTTGAGTGCCGTTCTGGTGCCCATCTGCGTGGCGGTCGTGGTGTGGCTGCATCGCTGGAACGGCAAAGACGAGACCGACGTGCCGCCCCTCGCCTTGCTGCTCGCGGTGATCGTCGGCCTAGCGCCGGTCCTACTCGTCATCCTGTCCGGCGTTGGATCGGTCGAGGCAGCCGGCGTGAAGTTGGCCTTCGCGGCCGTGCAAGAGGTCGTTACCGAACGAGGCGCGGTCGGCGCCCGAAGCCTCCTGGCGAACAACCTTGGAACTGCGCCTGGCCAGGTTCAAGACAGCTCCGGCAATACCATCATCGACTCGCTCCGGGAGGCGGTCGGTAACGATGTCGTCGTGGCAGACCTTCGCGAAGGCCAGGCCTGGTGGGAGACCCGTTTGCTCATGCTCGCCGCAGGCGCTCAACGTCTCGGGTATCCGCGCGCCATCGTCTTCACTTGCGCCACTCCTAACCGGCCGCACACGTTCATCGGCTGGGCCGCCCCGGGAGACCTGCTCCGCCGCCTGACCGAGACCGATGTTGCACTTGGGAAAGCCGTTGAGGCGGCAGAGCGCGACACATTGCTGTGGAAGTTGAGCCAGAGCAAATTCGACGGTTACAACAGGACGCTGCCCTGGGCAGCGGCGGGCAAACAGAAGGAGCCGTACCACGGCGATGGCCAGAACTTGCCGCCGCACGGTCAGCCAGCGGAGCAGAACATGATCGAGTTTCCGTGGCCATCACCGGATGCGGTCAATGCGCCTGGGGTGATGGGTTCCGACGGGTTCATCCCCGAGCGCCTGCTGTTACGCCAGCTTCAGGAAGTGGAGTCGGCAGACCTCCCTCGGTGGGTGACCGAGCGACGCGTCACCGAAATCTTCCGCTCCGTCTTGCACACCGACGCGGTGGATCGCGAAGACGGTGAAGAGCGCTGGGTCGACACGATTGTCCGCTCCACCGCTGACTTCTTTGCGGTGACATCCGGTCGCCAGTTCGTAAACCTGGTGCCGCGTCGCGCCGCGACCAATGCGGTGCTGCTCAGTGTCATCGGGCGGTCCCCCCGGTGACCGGGATCGCCTGGCAGGCGACCCCCGAAGAATGCGCTCTGCCGACTCAGTCGCGAGTGCGCAGATACCAGTGTGGGCCGAGGACGGTCCAAATTCTGGACCGAGATTCGGCAGACGACACGCGGACGCTTGAGTCATGGCTCGGTGGGTGCGTCGGTTCTGCCGTCGGAGCCGAGCAGCGCCAGAGTTTGATCGATCAGTTTGTCGGCTTCGTCCTCGACGAGATCGAGAAAAGGTCGCCCACGTCGGACAAGGCGCTATGCGCACACTGTCGGGCTTGGAGTCCTCACGCACTGCCGTCTCGCCGGCAGTTCTCGAACCACCTGTTCGAGATACATCGATTTCGCCGAGCCGTTTCCGAACCTCGATTTTTCGCCAGGAGTTTAGAGGGACTAATCACCGGTGACATCGACGATACGGAAGGCGAAAATGGAAACAGACCAGTCGTGATTTGTCGGCCTGCCACACATGACTTTGTCTTCAGGCGGCTGGTCAGCGTTCTAGATCGAGGCAACAGAGTCTTCGCCGGACAACACCCCGGCATGCGCACGCTTTGTCTTGCGCTGGCATTAGCAGCGTAGGTCCAGCGATACGACTGTGGGTATGGGTGTGAGCGGCATGCAAGGGAGTAAGTGGTCCAGTACTCGTGACCTCGACTTCTCAGGACAACAGGTGATTACTCAAGACCCGCGAGGAGAAGAACCAAATGCCTTGGGTCAGTAGTGTCCTCGATTGTGAAAGCAGCGCCTTCCGGCGACGAAGAAATCCACATGGTGGTGGGCGAACCCCGTTCGAAACATCCAAGGTGCGCGCGAGTTCTTCATCCACTGTGGGTGTCGAAGTGAGGTTGCAACTGGACCTTTCACCAGAACGGGCCGCTGTTGTAATCCTCGACGAAGGTGGTTGGCGCTCTCGGGGTTCCCCGAAACCACTCGTCCGAGGTGTCGAACCGTTCGTCAGGCCCACACGACGCGTTGAGGACCGTCTACATGCTGACCGGCAGTTACCCGCTGACGCCTCCTCCATGCCATCTACGAGTCGGCTGGAATCTGAAAGGGACGCAGAGTAGTGACGGGCCTGAGATCAGCAGAAGACAGTACCGATGCCATGGCATTTCTCCGCCCGCCGCAAGTCCGCCTGGGCCTTCTCGGCGGCTTCGAGCTCGTCGTCGACGGCGCGCAAGTCGATGTGGCTTGGAGCGCTCAACGGGTCGTCGCCTACCTCGCTTTAGGCGGCCGCTCCCAGCCGAGGATTACAGTCGCGTCTGCACTGTGGCTCGACGTCACCGAGGAACGGGCGGCAGCGAACCTGCGCAACGCCCTGTGGAAGTTCCGTGCGACCAGGGAGCGGGTTATCACGACCCAAACCAAGAAGCTTGGTCTCGCAGCGCACGTCACCGTCGATGTCACACGCGTTGTGGAAGAAGCCCGCAAGCTTCTCGACCCCGGCGGCTCTGCCGGTGACAGCTCCGAGTGTGCGGTCGGCGCGACCATCCTCGACGTGCTCTCGCGCGACTTGTTGCCGGATTGGGAGGACGACTGGATCCTCTTCAAGCGCGAATGGCTGCGCCAGCTTCGGATCCATGCCATCGAGGCCCTCGCCACTCAGCTACGACTCAGTGGTCGCTATGCTGAAGCTGTCGAGGCGGGTCTTTCGGCAGTGTCCGCTGATCCCTTGCGCGAGAGCGCGCAGCGTGCGCTCATCGAGGCGCACCTCGCCGAGGGCAACGTCGCCGACGCTCGACGTCAGTTTGTGATTTTCCGCCGGCTCCTCCGGGACGACCTCGGTGTCTTGCCGTCGCACGCGCTCAGCCAGCTCGTCGGATTCACCTCAGCAGACGATCTACACTCCCGTGGCTGACATCGCCGCTCGCCGTTGTCGGACGAGCGCCTCGAGCTCCGGTGACGGGGTCAGGCCGGGGTCGAGGGCGATCCTTTCTCGGTAGCCGTCGAGCATGCGCCTAGCGTCTCCCGCGTTCCCCTCGGCGAGGTGCGCCTCGATGAGTAACCGGTGCGCGCTCTCCCGTAACGGATCAATCGAAATCGCCGTGAGCGACAAGTCGATCGCAGTCGAGAGGTCGAGCGCGGCCAAAGCATTCCGCGCTCGCGACTCGAGCGCATGCAGGGTCAACTGCCGTAGCCGCTCGCGTTCGATCGTCAGCCAGTCGTCATACCAATCTGGTAAGAGGTCCGCTAGCAGCGACTGGAACATGAGAGGACTGCCTAGCTGGTCGAGTGCAAGCTCCTCGACCCCGTGTCGTGCGTCGACCCACACATGGTCGGCCAGGCGAAGTCGTGTCGAGGTGGCGACCAGGACCTCGACGGGCAGCCGATGGAGCCGCCACAAAGCTGAACGAAGGCTGGCCCGGGCGCGTTCCTCGGAGTTATCCGGCCAGAGCTGGAGCGCTGCGAACTCCCGCTCGACCCCGCGAGGCATGAGCGCCACGAACGCCAACAGGCGCTGAAGGACCGGCTGAAGGACAATCGGCGCACCACCGTCGAAACTTAGCTCGAAGCCGCCTATCAGGTGAAGTCGTACGTTGCGCATCCTTTTCCTCCGATATTCGCCGTCGTTGGAAAGAGTGCGCCGCAACCCGGCACCTTCTCGTCACGCAGGACGTCTCTCGCGCGTCGCGGCACCGTCGTCAAGGCGACGGATGTGCTCCTCGGACATTGCCGCGCTCGTCGCGTGCGGGAGGATCGTCGCAGGCGAAGGCCCGGATCTCCGACTCGACGGCGTGGACGATTGCCTCGATGCCGACCGCCAAAATGCCATCCTGGGTCGCCTCGGTTAGTAGCCGCCCCCGTATGAGCGGGTCATGGGGCTCGCCCCAAAGCCGCAGCACGAGGATGGTATCGCGTGTTCGACTGTCCACCGGTCAAAGGGACTGCGGCGCTGTCAAGCCATCGTCACCGTCCCTGCACCGGGAGGTCACGATGCTGTGGCGCCGTCGTGGCTCGCGGCTCCCGACGAACTGGGGCGAGCGAAGTAGTCGGTGTCCTGATCGTCGATGCGGTTCGGCATCGCGCCGCGCCGTCCTTGCGTGGTCACAGCGACGGGTGGCGCGGAGTCGGTGTGTGCAAGTGCAGAACTGTCGGTCTGCAGCGCGAGGTGGGTGATTCCCGAACGCTCGATCACCGCGTCTGGGCGGAGAGCGAC
Organism: Rhodococcus sp. T7; assembly: GCF_009872365.1. Taxonomy (NCBI): domain Bacteria; kingdom Bacillati; phylum Actinomycetota; class Actinomycetes; order Mycobacteriales; family Nocardiaceae; genus Rhodococcus; species Rhodococcus sp. T7. The sequence continues at coordinate 33,107 of NZ_WXYH01000391.1, read as the reverse complement.
ACCGACCGGGAACGTGGGCCGCTCGGGGTGTGACAGCGATACGTGCAACCCCTCGCCGGAGCGGGTGACGGCGACGGTCATGCCACGAGATGTGTGAACGGCGTGCGGGTCGGTCATCGGTGCGCGCGGTCCGAGCGTCGTTATGACCTCCCACACCTCGTCGAGATGCTCGGGCGCAACGAGCGGGTTTCTGCCGCGCAGGACCGTCAGACTGATCCCCGCGAGTGCGGCGACTGCCAGCGCGACACCACCGGCGACCAGGGCGCGACCCGCAGGCTCAGGTTCGAGCCACCACTCAGCCGCGACGACGGCGGCCACGACCTGGGCTGCACACATCACCCGAGGGACCGAGAGACCGACGACGGTGGGGCGTCTGTCGCCACGCAGCGCTTCGCAGCCGAAGCGGAGCACCGCATAGGCCACAAGGAACCACACGGTGGGCCTTCCGGCTGGCCCGCCGACCAGCGCAAGCCCGACCAGTCCGATAACTGTCAGCCCGGCAGCCTCGAACAGTTGAACGGGCAGGAGCCGCCGACCGGTCAGGCGAGGTGGCAGCCCATACTCGGGCCCGTAGACGATCCCGGTTCTGGCCAGCACGCCGTGGCAGCAACCTGCGGCCGCGCAGCCCAGGCGGCCGCAAGCCAGGAACGCGCACAGTGCCACCGCCATGGCGTCCAGTCCGGCCACAATTGGGCCGCCCGCTAACCAGAGGAATCCGACGGCGGCGCCGAACGCAACCCAGACGTACTCGAAGAGCACGAGAGTTTCCCGCCCGGTCACGGCTCGGCGCAGCAGACCCCACGCGAAGAACGACAGACCGGCGACTGCCGACATTCCGAGCGCGGTCGCGAGCGAGACTCCGTTCAGCAGCGATACCAGGACTGCGGCCGTGAGAGCGAACTGGAACCCGATAACCCCGAATGAACGGAAGACGGGCAGACGTCGGTGCCCAACGTCGACCGTGAGACGTGGAATGCGATCGAACCAGCCGTTGAGGTCCACGGCCACACGGTTCCTGGCGCCCGTCACGTCGATGTCACCGTCTGAGCGGTATCGGCGGTGACGCGGTGGTGACGGTGTGCTCCGACAGTCGTACTCGTGGCGAACTCCACCTCGATTGCGGCGGTTGCGCTGAGCCTTCAGGAGCTGCTGAATCGCTCCTTCGCGGACCTCGACGCGCTCGACGCCAACGCGTTCCGGGCACTGCCCACCGCGCGCATCGTTCGCACCGAGGACTTCGGCCAGGTCGGGATCTCACCGAACAGTGTCATCACGCTTCCGTCGCTATCCATGTTCTGCTACCGGGTGGACATCAACCACACCATGCGAGCGCCGTGGTCGGCGGTCGCGCACCACGAGCAGACCATCCACCTCCCGCTCGACGCGCACTTCCTGCTGACGCCGTTCGACACCGATGCCGAAGCGGAGCTGCGCATCCTGGGCGCCACGATGCAGTGCCTCGAGCGGCACCCGATCGTGTCAGGCCCCCGGCTGCACCCTTCGGGCGGATGGGACGCGCGGGACGCCATCCAAGTGATCAACGAAGATCTGGTCACCGAGGACGTGCTGCGCACCTTCGACACCCTGCCGACCGATTTCCGCCTCAGCGTCTCCTACGTCGCACGGGTCACCCGCATCGACGCCCCGGACGAACCCGACCATCCAGACGTCGTCACCGCTGTCCGCGGGCTTGTCCCCTCACCGGTGCCGGTGCCATGAACGTCTACACGCCGGACCGCTACGACGAAAGCGTCGTCCACCTCGCGCTCGGCGTGGAGTTGCGCGACGCCATCTCGGGCCGGCGCCTCGGCGCGGGCGCGGACGTGCGGATGGAGCGATTCCCCCGCCCGGTAGGCAAGTGGCGCCCGTGGCGCCTCGGCGAAACCCTGACGGCGGTCCTGCCGCGGATGCACCGCCATCACACCGGACGATTCGTGTCCCGTTATGACGAGGGCCTACCGACGACCGTCGACCTGCGGGTGGTCGACGACGACAACGTCGGCGCGACCCGCATTGCCGGACTCGGCCGGCGGATCGTCCCGCGCCGGGTCCGCATCACCATCGCGGACGAGGCCGACGTGCTCGCCGCCGAGGCCGACCCGACAAAACCGCCGCATCCGCTGTTCCGACGCAGCGTGCCGCTGTGGTGCATGCCAGGCTCGGCCGCCGACCTCCCGTCACGCGCCACCGTGATGCGGGGACGGATCGTGCGACTCGACGCTGGCAGCGGTGCGCTCGTTCCGGTCCGCTGGGCCCGGGTCCGGGCGCAGAATGCGACAGGCGACGACGTCGGCTGGGCCCACGGCGACGATCGAGGGGAGTTCGCCCTCGTCGTGGAGCAGTCCGCCAACGACATCGTCGTGCCGGCCGACCCCGTGCCCATCTCGCTGACGATCGGAGCGACGCTCCCAGCCCCAACTCCCGATCCCGCCGACCCGCTGCGGGCATCAGTCGACCCACTCTGGGATCTCCCGCTCGAGACTGTCGTCACCTCGCCCACCCCCGAGGTCGAGGCTTCGTTGACAGGCCGCCGCTTCCTTCCTGGTCAAGCGCAGCTGTCACCTCTCAACCCACCGCAACCAGTCGACCTCCCGCACGGGCGAGAGACGTCGGTTGTCATCCGCATCGCCTGAACGAGGAGCAGAGCCATGCCCGAATACCTTGCCCCCGGCGTCTACGTGGAAGAGGTGAGCTTTCGCTCCAAGTCGATCGAAGGTGTGCCGACAAGCACGACCGGCTTTGCCGGAATGACCCGGTGGGGACCCGTCCAATACACCGACAACGGTCGGCCGGGACCGTCGACGAACGAGCCCCGCCTGATAACCAGTTTTACCGAGTTCGAACGGGTCTACGGCGGCTTGGCGCAGCTGACGGTCGACCGCGGCGACGGCCAGCCGACCAGCGAGTGCTACCTCGCCCACGCGGCCCGGGCGTTCTTCCTCAACGGTGGAAAGCGACTGTACGTCGCCCGTGTCTTCGTTCCGACCGAACCCGGCGGCGGTGCACCGGCCGACTGGGGCATCGCCCGGCTGAGCCTGCCGTTCGGCGCAGCCGACAACGCGACCTGGCGCGGCCGGTGGCCCGGCGCCTACGGCAACGTGCTGCTCACGGTGCGGCCAATCCGAAAAAACAACGTCGCGTTCGACCATGGCGTGTTCGGTACCCAGGCCCGCGGCCTGACACATGGCGCGGTGGTGGAGGTCACCGCACCCGGTGGTACCCCGCCCGGACCGAACGCGGACCCGGTCGGCGGTGACCTGGCGGTCGTCGAGGTTGACCCCAGCACCGTCGACCTCAACGGCCTCGCCCGCCAGCAGTTCCTCGACGCGAATGGTGCCGCCGTCGCCGTGGCCGCCGGATCGACGATCACGGAGGTGGCGTTGCGGGTCACCGTCCAGGCAGGTGAAGACCGCATCGACGTGTGCGACGAACTGGCGACCCATCCGGCGCAACGGAGATGGATCGCGAAAATCATGCAGAGCGACGACCCCGAAGACGAGGACGCCGTCCTGTTGCTCGACACAGACGCTCCCGATGAACTTGGTCGGGCCATCGCACTGCTGCTCGCGCTCATGACGGACCCGGAAGGTGTACGTCTTGCCGGCGGGAAAGATGGCGAGTTGACCCAGCCGGACGACCTGCTGGGCGATGACGCCGACCCCGACGATCCGCGGCGGAAGGCGACGGGGCTGCGGGCGCTCGGCGAGATCGACGACATAGCGATCGTCGCCGTTCCCGACGGCGGCACCTACGACGACGAGCTGCTCTGCCAACAGGCCGCTGAGCGCCTGATCGCGCACGCCGAGCTCGAGCGCTATCGGATCGCCGTTGTTGATGCCCCCCGCGCCAGCTCGATGAACGAGGTGAGGGCCTTTCGCGGGAAATTCGACTCGACCCGCGCGGCGATGTATCACCCCTGGATCGAGGTGCTCGACCCGCTGGAGCGTGCCGCGCAGGGCGCACCGCCGCGGCGGCTGCTGCTGCCGCCGTCCGGGTTCGTCACCGGCATCTACGCCCGCAACGACATCACCCGCGGCGTGTACAAGGCCCCGGCGAACGAGGTTGTCCGCGGGCTCACCAAGTTCGAAGCGAACATCAATACCGCACGCAACGACGTGCTGAACCCGGAGGGCATCAATGCCCTGCGATTCTTCGAGGGCCGAGGCAACCGGGTGTGGGGAGCCCGCACCATGACATCGGATCCCGAATGGAAGTACGTGAACGTCCGGCGCCTGTTCATCTACTTGGAACACTCCATCGACGAGGCCATGCAGTGGGCCGTGTTCGAACCGAACAACGAGCGGCTCTGGCGCAACATCCGCCAGATGGTGGAGGACTTCCTCTATGTGCAGTGGCTCAACGGCGCCCTCCTCGGGGCAAAGCCGGAGGAGGCCTTCTTCGTCCGTTGCGACCGCACGACCATGACCCAGAACGACCTGGACAACGGGCGGCTGATCTGCCTCATCGGGGTGGCACCGACGAAGCCGGCCGAGTACGTGATCTTCCGGATCGGCCAGTTCACCGCCGATTCCCGGATCTGATCGGAGGGATGACCGATGCCAACTCAGCGCGACAACCCGTATGGAGCGTTCAGCTTTCTCGTGTCCCTCGGCGGTGACCAGGGCACCGGCGACGAAGGTCAGATCGTCGGCGGCTTCAGTGACGTCAGCGGCCTAGGCTTCGAGGTGCAGTACGCCGACTACCGCAACGGCAACGAAAAGGTGAACACCATCCGGAAGGTGCAGAACACGTTCAAAGTGGAGGACGTCGTTCTCAAGCGCGGCCTCATCGGCTCGGCTGACCTGTTCACCTGGCTGAAGAACGTCCGCGCCGGTGACATCGACCCGCGAATTGTCACCATCACTCTTCTCGACGAGGCGCGCAACGCCGTCAGCACCTGGAAGCTACAGGAGGCCCAGCCCAAGAAGTGGACCGGTCCCACCCTCGCCGCGAAGGGCGGAACCGAGGTCGCGATGGAGGAGCTCACCCTCAACTACCGGGAAATCGAGTACAGCTGACATGACGCTGGGCCGGGCTCTCCGTGGACTCGGCGCCCCGGGGATCTTCCTGGCGCCGCCCGAACCGGTGCGCTCGATCACCGGCGTGCGCAGAGACATCACCGCGCTCCTCGGCGTGGCACCGCGCGGACCGGCGTGGCTGCCGGTGGACACGCTCGAACCCGACACCGACGTTGCCGCCTGGCTGGCGACGACGCGGCGCCGCCGGTCGATCGCGGTGCCGGTGACCAGCTGGGACGAGTATCGCCACCACTTCGGCGGGTTCGAAGGTCCAGGACGCCTGCCATATGCGGTGTCGAGTTTCTTCGCCGCAGGCGGCGAGCGCGCCTATGTGATACGGATCGTGCACGCTCACGGCGACCGGTTCGCCGACGCTCGCGGGCGGGCGAGCGGCCGGTTCGAAGAGTTGACCACGACCGGCGGCGCGCCGGTCGAACTGTTCGCCCGCACCGAAGGCGGCTGGGGCAATGGCCTGCGGGCCACGCTCCGGTTCACTGCCCGGCCCGTGTCGTTCGAGGTGTCCGGCCCGCGGCGCCTGGTGGTCGACCTCCGGGAGTGGATTCCTGGCGGTTCGCTGCTACGCCTGCGACTGACCGGCGACATCAGCGAACTCCGCTACGTCCACACGTCGATGGAGGAACCCGACCCCACCGGCCCGGGCCGGTGCAGGGTGCTCACCCTGGACACTCCGGTGGCCATATTCCCGGACCGGGTCGAGGTGGTCACCGCCTCGCTGGAGGTCGTCGATGGCGATCGCGTATTCGCTCGCCGCGAGCTGATCGACGGGATCGGGCTGCGTGCGGACCACCC
>NZ_WXYH01000391.1:0-27269 GCF_009872365.1 Rhodococcus sp. T7 | reverse complement strand
TCTCGCTTCTCCCGGCTCTGCGCGCCGGCCGTCGGCTCCACTTCGCTCCGCTCCCCGCCAGGGAGCCGCTGCGCGGCTCGCGGTGGGTCCATTCCCGTTTCCGTCGATCGAGTCGCTTCCGCTCCTCTGAATTTCCCGAGATTAGGTTTCTCACCTCACTTTTACTCGGAACGTTCGATCCGGTCCCCCACGCCCCAACGAAGCTGGGGAGGCGGGAGGGTGTGCCCGACCCGCCGCCCACTCGCCTTCCCGCGCCGCTCCATGTCATACCCACAGCATACCACCCCACCCCCACGCAACCCAAAACAGTCGAAAGTCTAATAACACCCAAAATTGTTCATCGACAACGAGTTACGAACCTTACAACCTGACGTTTGTGCACAACACACGTAAACACTTATTCACCAATAAGTTACCGAAACATGTTGTCAATCAACACCTTTCAAAAATAGCTCGAAATCGGACGAAACGGGCACCCGCGCGCCCGCCGGCACCCCGGTGCCGGCACTCCCCCGACACCTCCACATCACAAACCGGGGACATGTCATCACACCAGGTCACAGCACCATTACGCCCACGGGTGCCGAGGTCACATCGGTCCCACCCATCACCACCTGCACACCACCCAGAATGAACAGCAGAGATTCAGCAGCGGATCGCGTCGCTCGCGGCGACGCCTGGGGAGGGAGCGCGTCATGGTGTTCGAGAGATTCTCCGATCAAGCCCGTCAGGTGGTCGTCCTCGCCGCCGGCGCCGCCCGCACCCACTACCAGAACTCCGTCGGCACCGACCACCTGCTCGTCGGGATCCTCGACGCCGGCGGCCCCGGAACGGCAGCGCTGACCTCATGGGGGGTCACCGCCCCGGCCCTCGAGAGCAAACTCCAGGGCGTCAGCGCACCGGAGGGCTCCGCCCCTTCCGCCGGGCACATCCCATTCACTCCGAAGACGAAGAAGGTCCTCGAAACCTACGGTCCACGACCGCATCACCGACGCCCTCAACCAACCCGAATAGCACCCGGGGCCCAACGAACAAAGGCGCCAACGAACAGAGGTGTTAACGAACAGAGGTGCTGCAGGGCCGAAGACACCCGGCAGTTTCAGTCCGGGAAGAAGAACAAGCAGCAGACAGACGATGACGCCGGAGAAATTCGCCAACCCCTCCCCGACCCCGAATCTCCGGTTAGCATCCTGCTTAGACTGCGTTCGCCACGCCTTCCGAAAGGTGCCGATGAACGGAAGCGACAGGCATCTCGACGTACTACTCGCCGACTACACCTCGGCGCGGGATGACGAACGCGAGCTCCTCAACCAGCAAACCACCCTCTTCCGAGCCGTGGTCGCCACATTGACCCTGCTCGGCGCGCTCGTCGCCAGCATCAGCGGTGAGAACCCAACGCTCCGGATGCCTGACTGGATCTCGGCAGCGGCACCGCTCGTGCCACTGGCTCTGATCTGTTTGCTACAGATCGTCGGCTCCCAGGCGGCCGTGCGCAGCTTCTACATTCGTGCACTGGAACGTCAGCTCCGTAAGGAACTACCCTCACCGCCCACACTCGACAACTACCCCCGGCTCACGGTCATGTCCTACCAGGAAATACAGGTGACGTTGCGATCGCTAGGCCAAGGTACGCGAATCCCGCGCATACTGACGATGATCATCTTTTTCTCGGTCGGCGCGGTATTCATCGGACTCGTCATGTACATGGCCAGCACGTTCGACATCTATCTGAAATTCACCATGATCGTCTTCTACGGCGCCGCCACGGCCCTGATTCTGATGGAGTCCGTCAACGCCACCGTGAGAGGAAAGCGGTACTTCCAGAACCTCGTCGACGATGCGCATCGCCGATCGTTGGAACCACTCACTCCCTCGGTAGACGGGACGGCTTCGACGTCGCGTAGACGAAGCCTCGCGTCGTACCTGATTCTCCCCCGGCCGGCAGACCTGTCCAAGGCGCCGTTTTTTCCGATCGGCGCCCTGGTTCTCGTGGCTGTACGACCCGAGACCGCCGAGCTCGAATACTTCTGGCCACGAGTCGTCGTCCTGTGGCTGGTGCTCGAAGTGCTTGTTTACCAAGCCCGCTATCAGTGGAACGATCTGCGAGGCCTGGGCGAGGACATGCAGGCTCCGGCCGCGGGACAGCGCGGTCGGATACCGCTCGACCCCACGACATCCGACATTCGCCCTGTCGTCATCCTCGTCTCGTGCGTCATCTCGGTACGTCTCTTTCTGGCTGTGCTCGCATGCGCACTCCCGTTTGTCTCGTTCTTCCACCACATGCTTCCGATGCTGCTCGGGGTTTTCGGGCTCGCCGCTGTTTACGAGATTCTCCGAGGCATGGAACGGAACGGGTACGTACCCACAACTCAAGGCCCTCTACAGACGTCGCCGTCCTCCGTCACTGTGCTCGTGTCACTGGTCGTCGGACTCGGGTATCCGTTGCGAACGGTGCTCGGCATCACACTGCCGGCTACCGGCGGCTCCGGAACCCGGGACATCCCGTGGCAGTGGACTTGGCCGTGGAACTGGACCTTGGGCAACCCCTTTCACATGTCCCTACCCGTCGACACAATGTTCCTGGCCGTATTCGCGTTGTATACGCTTTCGCTGGGCATCCTCTTCGTCTCGATGACGTGGTGTCTCGAGGGCGGCACGTTCGTCCGTGAGCACGACGGGAGCACCTACTACTACCGCAGAGACATCGCCCAGAAACCGCACCTTCGGCTCTTGCTCCTGAACACGACACGGAGATTCGCACCGCTGCCGGCACCGACGCAGGAACCCCTACAGCCGATCATCGAGGTGGACGGACGAAGCCAGAAATGGCTCAAATACGCGAGCAGGCTCCACGCCCCATGGAACATCGCGTTGCTCACCGCATTGGCCACCGGAGCTCTCGCGGTCTGCGCAATATGGGGATCGGACCCACAGATCCCTGCCACCGCACTTGCCGCGGCGGCGACGGTAGGCATCAGTGTCGCAATGGCATTACACCGCAACAAGAGCAAGATCACGGCCGTGGTATACGTGGCCGGTCTGCTGCTCGCCGCCGTCACGCTGGCCGCAGCGGCCGCCCATACGTCGGCGAGCGTCACCGCACCATCCGGCACCACGCTCGCCGTCCGCTGGATACTGTCCTCGATGTCAACGATCCCCATCCTCGTCTACAAGTTCTTCGAACACAGTTCATATCGCGATCTCGCCTTCCCGCCACTCACCGATGTCGTCACGAAGGGAGTCCGTCGCGTCCTCGTGGTCGTTCTCGGGAAGGACACGGCCATGCGCATGGGAATCTGACGGAGCACCCATCCAGGCAGCCACATGTCAGGACCGAAAACGTCCACTTCTCGTGCTGAATCGCCGAGAAGCAAGTGGTGATGTCCGTCTCGACCACCCACCGTCGGCCCCGCCAGGACTCGTCAATGAGTACCTGCTGGCCGTCGCGCACACCGCAACCACCCACGCCACAGGACGTCTCTGCGACAGACCTTGTCCCAAAGCGCATGAAACTTCTCGCCTGGGATCGGCCTTGGCCGCCCGGTACAGCGCATACTGCAAGGCACGAACCTGATTTGCGGGAGAAGATCCCGCACCGGCGAACTCACCGAGCCCCTCCAAAACAGAAATACACATCGACGAAGCAGCGGCCCTTCTCTCACCGTTGTCCGCGCGGCTCAAGCAGTACTACGGCCGCCTCCGACGCCCACCCGGCACGCCACCCACTTCCTTCGATTACCGGTTATAGGGCGCGTTGCTCCCGGGTAACACCAATCCGCAGGTTCCCCGGGCCGGGGAGGGCCTCCCCCGGTACCCCGCCGCCACTATCGATACGTTCGAACACCCCATACGCCGAGGAGTCCTTCGGTGCCTGCACTTGAAAGGTCTTGGGCACCTTCCGTGGCCTTCACCCTGATGGAGCGGGCTCGGCACTCTCTCTTTCCCACCCAAAGGGCGGGCTACCCTAACGACGCCGCAGGTTTCGCTTCATGCCACCGGCCGCATCTTCGCTCCCCCTATTACAGGGCTTTCGACACTGGGCTCCGACCCGACTCGTTTCCAGACCGAGCCGCCAGTCTGCTACCGGGCCTCCTGGCAGCTACCCGGACCGGACTTTCACCGGCAAGCGACGACGAGCTTACGAACACGACAAGATCGACTACCTCGAACTCATAGCCACTCCTCTCGTGTTCTGCTGGACGCACCCCAGATCGGGTAGAGCCGGGGGCGTTTGCGGGCGATCAGCTTGGTTGCCTTCGTCTGGCCGATGCCCGGCAGCGCCCACAGGGCCGTTTCCAGGTCCCGATCCGGGCCCACCGCCCTCAGAAGCGCGTTCAGCGCCGCGGACTGGGTGTCGAGGATCGCCGCCCTGACGTGTCGTCGTGGGCGGTTCTACCCTGCGTTGCATGCCGGTGGATTTCTCGAGTGCGTCAGTCGGCACCCAGGTCTGGTCTACGGAACGCGGCATAGCCAAGTGCCAGCAGCAGGGCGATGCCACTGACTACGGTCACGACCAACGTTCCGGTTCCCACGAGAACGAACACGAACGCTGCCAGGGCCACGAGGACTGCGGGCGTGAAAACGAGCCTTGATGTTCGAACCATCAGCCAGTAAGTTAACCCGTCTCGGCGGGTCAAGAGAAGGCCCGGTCATCGTCCGCCCACAGCCCTTTTTCCTCTTCCGTCATTCTGCAGGAATTCATCTTGTAAAGTTTGATCCACTTCTTGTCAAGTCGCCGCTCGCGCCAGTTGCTCAGCTTCCTTTGTAATCCTCGCGGATTGTTGTCTGTCAAGAAACCTGATGGTGTTCCGATCTGGTCGTACGCGTAAACCGCTGCGACGAAGAGCGCCAGGGACACGGTCAGGGCTACCGCTGCCACTACCCGGTGCCACGGCCATTCCTTCTCTTCGAGCAGGAGTGCGTTCAATGCCGTGAACACGAATCCTGCGAGGAAAGTAGACACCACCATCTTTGACTGCACCTTTGGGCGCAACTTGTCCTCCTGGTAGTCCACCGTCGGATACCGGTAGTGAACCCTGCCGCGTCCAGCTTGAAAATCGGCGAGAGCCGACCCCTGGATGCACACCGCGCCGCCATGCGCGATGGGATGCTCCCGATTGCCGGACACGTCGGTGACGAGATCACTAAGCCGACCTTCGTGGCCTACCACTATCACCACAGCGCTTGCGCCTGAAAGGGCTGCGCCCGTGCCTTCGATCTGCCCGACTAGTACGTCGATCCCGCTTGGCCCACCTTCTGGCTTGAGTGCCTCTAGTTTTATTGGGTCCACCTTGTCGGACAGTTCCTTTGAAAGAATCCTGGCTGACTCAAGCGCGTGATCCGCCTCGCTCGAGAAGATGTGGGTCGGGCAGAGTTCTTGGACGGCAAGTGCTTTGGCCAAGATATGCATCTGATAACTTCCCCTTGCGCTCAGTTTTTGGTCGGTGCGCGCCCCATGCCGGACGAATACAAATATCACTGAAGTCCCTCCTGTTTTGAAACTATGGGCAATTCCCGGTTGACCCATCCGGTGAACTCTCAAGTCGACGAACGTCGCTCGCCGAGAGCCGCGGCAATTCACTTCTTGCACCGCTCCTCTTTCGGCACCGCCGGCGCTGGCCACCGGCACCTGTCGGCGTTGGGGACCGAACGAATAATCGCCGGATTCGCCGGCGACGCCTATTTCGCTTCCACGGAGGCGCGCAGGGCAGCGTACGGTTGTCACCCCGTGTCCGGCTCGGCGGGAACCGGGATGTAGCGGCGGTCTTCGGCGACGTGCGCCAAGTGTTCTCACCGACCCTCGTGTGACAAGTGGCTGGCGAAGTTCCTCACACGTGGGCTTCTGCGCTTAGCCCACGTGTCGATCGAGTCAGTCAGATAGTTTTTCCAACGAGAAAGACGATCATCACCCAGTCGTCGATCGACCACCGGAGGTCTCCGACGGGGGCGATCGGTTGGAAGCTTTGCAGACCGAAGGGTCGCTGCACTGCCTCCGTCCACCCGGTGACCAGCTCGGCGTCGGCGTCGGGCGTGTTCTGGATCGACGAGGCCAACCCGAACACGCCGAAGTCGACCGGCGGCCCAGTTTCTGCCCACTCGCCGAGATTGTCCGGGTTCTCGAGTTCGGTGCCAACGAACACGGCCACGAAGACGTCCTCCGGTCGCTCCCTCAGGAGGTCATCAAGGTCTTGTTGCGTCACCTCGTCGAACCTTTGCAGCCCAGTCACGATCTTGTCGAATTCGTCTTCCGACAGCCGAACGAGCAATACCCGGGAAAAGTCAGCCTCGGGCGGTTGGAAGCCGACGGTGAAGAAGACTCCGTCGATGCCGGTCACCTGGAACTCTGGGGGAATCGCCGAGGTCACCGACGTCCGCATGTGGCTCGTGTCGATGAGATCGGCGACGGCCGAGGTCGCGGTCCCGAGGCGGCCGAGGTCGACCTGCTCGCCGTCGCTCGTGGGCGGTGACGCAACCACCCCAGTGATGAGGTGACTACCGCGCGGCGCGGCACTCCACGCCGCGCGGAGCGCGACCCGCGACGACGCGAGCTCGGTGCTCTGCTCGAGGAACTCCGCTACAGCAACTTCCTTGAAGCCGAGTTGGTCGACCCGGTCTTGCACTCTCACCCGGCCGGTGTCGCCATGTTCTTCCCATCGCCCCGCCAACGAGGCGAACCGTTGCAGATCACTTCTGTCGTCGGTGACGGCATGGAGCCATCGGATTCGACGGATGGCCTTGGGAAGCTCGCTTGGTCCGGCGCATATCCTGGTCCGCCGGCGATGGAACATCACCCAATCGGTTTGCGGCGTAACCGCGCTTGTGCTGCCGCGTTCGGCGTCGAACAGTCGGTATCGGGCAACAGTGGTGAAGCTCGCGTCTCTATCCCGATCAGCGAGTTCGGCGCCGATGATGTCGATCACTGCCTCACCGAGGCTGCGTCCCCGAGCTCCGATGTCGAGTGCGCCCGGTGACTCGCTCAGCTCCAGTTCCAGCCCCACCGCACGAGTGGAGTCGCTGTCACCACTGGCCGCAGCGGCGAGGGGGGTCCAGTCCCCGGCGAACATTGGCGAATCGCCTCGCCGCTCCATCGACAAGAGCCCATGGACCTGGCGGGGGTCTCCTCTGTCATCGAACATGGCGCGGGCTCCGCCATGACCCCTGCCAAGGGAAACGTTGAGGATGCGCACGCCCAGACTCGATACGCCGATTCGCCAGTCGAGTGACACGCCCTTGATACGCTGCGGCGGCAAATCATGCTCCTGCCCGGCGACGATGGCGAGGGGATCAACGGCTCCGTTGACCTCAGTCACAAGGTCGATGACACGAGAGCCCCCAGGAGCGTGCCGGGATCTCCTATCTGTCACGACCAGCGACCCGGTGATCTGGGCATCTAACAGCAGCGGCTCGGTGTTCCCGCGGGCATAGGTCGTCGCCCGCAAGCGCAGTGCAGCCTGTCCTCCGATCGGCACCTCGCGCAGGTCGCGATCGGTTTCGACATCGAACCAAATGCCGATGAGTTGTCGGCGCTCGTCCCTGAGGCGTCGATCTGGGGCTACAGCACCGATGACCGCACGTTCGTGGCGTTCCCGAGCCCGTACACCTTCGCGTGTCAAGCGCTGGTAGAACGCGACGTCGGCGAGGATGGCGTCGTGCACATCGTCCACCTCCACGTGGAGCCCGCCATTCGCTTCCCGTCGCGCATCGCCGTCTTCGTCGGCGAACCGGAATCCATTGAATACGGCGGCAACCAGGCCGCCGACAGCCAATTGGGGCGGTACTTCGCCATGAGCGGCAAGCGTCCACGACCAACCAGGCTGTATGTGATCCCTCGCGACAGCGGCGAGCGTCAGGACCGAGCCGCGGGTGTAGCCCCGATCGTCCTTCCTGACCGCGGGCAGGATCCTGAGCCGGCCCTCGAACGCCTCGACCGCGGTGCTCGTTTCGGTGACCAATCCGCCGGGCACGAGGATGTCGACCTCCTCGATGGCGCTCGGGTTGTCGATCCCCTGGAAGAGCGAGATGCGTTCCATGTGCTGGGCCTCTTGCAGGGCCTCGGGGATGTAGTCAGGACGCACAGCGCAGAAGCGCAGGTCCACCCCGGGGCCCATCATGGCGTGCAGTTGTGCCTCCAGCGGCTGGGTAGGGTCGATAGGCACGTAGCCTCCCGAGGGCAGCGTCACGATGCCCCAGTCGATGAAGAGGGATCCGCTCACGGAGCGGACTGGACCCGACAGCGCACCGGAGATCCGCTCGCGCAGTTCCACCAGCGCGGTGGCCGCCGGGTCGCTCGCGATAAGGGAAGCGAGCACATCGTCGGCCTCAGTGAGCACCGAACTCTTCTCCGCACACGGATCGTCGACGCCGGAACCGCCCTTTCCGTTCGGCCCGTCCAGGAGTTGGCACTGGAACTGTAGGAGCTGAGCGAGAAAGACGTCGAGAGGCCGCATCGAGAGGCGCCACCCCCAGTACCGGTGCGGCGTCGTCTCAACCAACTCCCGCCGCGCGACCCACATGTCGAGCCACGTCGTTGTCTTGCCGGACCGCTCGAATACGGCCAGCGGGACTTCCTCACCGCCGACTCCCTCCGCGCCGGCACACCACACGCCCGAGCGGAGTCCGGATCCCGAGATCATCGAGGGGGTCGCTCGTTGCTCGCTATCGAAGTATGCCGTGGCGACTCGCGACCGGATGTGCGTGCGGTCGAACGGGACCCGGGCACTGACCGGCAGCGACAACCTCAGCTCACGCACCCGGAAACGTGCCCCTTCCACCGCCAGCGACCGGTCGGTCTCCTTGGCGCAGGCATCTTCGCACAGCTGGCCGAATCGCTCCTCGTCACCGCAGAGCGCCTCAGCGGCCGCGACGGTGAGCACGTACAGCGCCCGGGGCGGCACACCGGTGACGGGTGCATCCGGTCTCTCCGGTGGGCACGGGCCGAACTCGGCCGTCCGTGGGGTCACGGCCACGCCGGGGTCAAACTCACCTGTCGAACGCTCGATGAGCTCGGCGACGGAGAGGTCGATCTCACCGGGTAGATGGATCACGCGACCAGACGGTGCGAGCGCCACTCCACCGTCGACCCGCACCGCGTCGCCGCCACGACGCCGAACATCGAAGCCGTGCACAATGCCGTACCCGACAGCCTGGTTGGAGAGGGCAACAAGCGATCGGACGTACTCCTGGTCGAGCCGGAAGCCCTCCGCGCGAAGGAATTTCCCGTCGAAGTACCAGAGCCGAGTCAGCACCGACGATGGGTCGATCACGCTGATGCCAGGGTGCGCTCCGAGCAGCTCCATCGGGCCACTGATCCTCGTATGTGTCATGTCCTCACTCCTCGTGCGGCGCGTTGGGGCCATGGCCCGTATGGCACAGCAATTCCTGGATCGTGCGCGTGCGCACGTGCGACGGCCGTACCCAGTTGTCGACCGTCGTCGCGTCGTCGTCGATCACGGCACCGTCGGCATCGAGGTGGATTTGCAGCTGTGCGAGCGGGACGCAGCCATCTCCCGTCACCGGCGACCAGCCGCTGCCGTCCTCGGGCCCGAGCCCCATGGTGTCTTCGGCTGCGAGGCGGCGGAACCACACCAGACACAATGCCGGTCTGTCGACCGGATCGGCCGCTTCAATCTCCTCGAGCGCGGTACCGACCAGATCATCGGGCTCGTCGGTCACGGGCAGCTGGCCGAAGAATTGCCGCAGCCGCGGATAATTAGGGGGCGGATCCTCGGGCACGGCACCGGCAACGATGCGAGGGAGCCCGCGTTCGACCGCTCGCGAGTAGGCGGTATCGAAGCTGGCCTCCCCGCAGGGCTCGGCGATCGACGGCACCGGACGGTCGAGGCAGCTGTCGTGGCAGAGTTCCACATGCACCGTGAAGGTGATCCCGCCGTCGGGATAGTCCTCAACTTCAAGATCTTCGGGTCTGCGCTCGTCGAACCAGCGACCGATGTCGACGCACATCACCTCGGCGACACGTAGCTCACGGCCGTGCCCGTCAATCGCCAGGCCAGGGTGCACGACGACCTCATGGCGGTCTGCCCGCACCTCGACCCGCAGGCCCCAGATGACGCCCATGCCGTGCAGCCATGCGTTGTGCAACCAGCCCTTGCCCCGGTGGTACGCCTGCTCGGTCTCCAGGTCGTCGACGCCAAGCAACATGCCGAAGTGGTAGCGGTTCGAGACGAACGGGTTGACGGGCAACGACACGTCACCGCATCGCTGCTCGCCGACGATCAGATCAGGGCTGGCCATTGGGACGTCCTCCTCCTCACCTGTGTGCTTCACAGCTCGGCGCGCGTACGGCCCGCCGGGCCGTCGCCGGCCACGTATTGGCGGCGGCGGTCGGTGTCCATTGCGCTCGCCGCGGCGTGTGTTCCGGCGCGGACCGCCTGCTGGATACCGAGGGCCCAGCGCACCCGCAGCTCGCGGTCGCGCGCGTTCAACGCGGCAGCCACGGTGTGCTCCGCGTCGTCGAGGTCCTGCACCAGCGCGGCCCGGGCCGACTGGTCGGACAGCTCCTGGAGCGTGCGGCGAGCGGATACGAAGTCGGCGAGCGCGTCCCACAGGGGCGGCGGCACTTCGACCTCCCACTCGTCGAGTGCCTGGCGGACAGCAGTGTCGTAGGCCGCCCGGGCTGCGGTCAGCGGGTTTTGGATGCTCGCGTCGGCGACGGCGGCGCGGGCGTCGATCACCGCCTTGGCCGTCTCGGGATCCCTGTCGGGGTCTTCGACAACCGCATCGAGGACGGCATCGTCGACGGCGCTCCGCGCGGTGATCCAGGCCGCGACCGCTGCGCCGAGATCCGTCTCGTGTTCGACCGCAGTGACTCCGTCGGCATTGTTGGCGGCGTCGATCGCCGCCGCCTGCACCGCCGACAGGTCTGGTGTCGCGGCGACGCTTCCCAGGACCGCCGACGCGACTGCCAGACGTCCCGCTGCTGCGGACGAGTAGGCGGCGACCGCATCCTCGGCGTCGAGCAGATTGCGCTCCCCTATCGTTACCGCTCCCGCGACCGGCGTCGCCGCGGTTTCGATTGTGTCGGCGTGCTCGATGACCGTTTCCATCGCGGCTGCTGCATCGGCGGAGACGGCCGCAGCCTCCTTGGCGCGCTGCTCGGCGCGAGTCCGCAATTCAGCGGGTAGGAGCGTGTCGAGACGATCGTTGGCGGCCGCGAAGGCAGCGCTGTCCAGGAGCGCCTGCGCATCGGCCACGATCGTGTCGAGCGGCGGCTGCGTCAGGGCGTCGCGGAGCTGCTCACCCAGGCCGGCATGCTGCTCACCCCACTGCGTTCTGCTGGCGGCCGCCTGCAGCTCGGATTCGACCCGCGCTGAGAGACTCGACAGCGCGGCAATCGTGGCCTTCGCCGCCGCAATCCGCTCACGAGCGTGGCGCAGCTGAACCCCCAACGCCGCCTCGGCGACCATGAGTTCGCGGAGCTGATCCTCGAACGTTTCCGCGTCCGCGGGATTGGCAACGGCGGCGATCTGTTCCCGCACGGTTGCCTGCCCAGACCGGACGTCGTCGAGCGCGTCACGAGCTACCGTCTCATGCTGGGCGGCACCGAGATCGCGTCCCCAGTCGGCCCAGGCAACCTCGGCGGGGGCGGCATGCTGGGTCTGCAGTTCGGTGCGTGCCGCCATGAGGGCCGAGGTCACACGGTCGGCTGCGGCGCGTAGGAGTTCCCCTTGGTCTTTGGCGCGCGCGCGGAGATCGGTTGGCATGTCACATACCTCCTGAATGGGTTCCGGTCCTAGCTCGGGGGATCCCGGGGAACGAGCGCCCAGCCTTTTGGTACTCCCGCTCGACGGCATCGAGGAGGCCCCGCTGGTCGATGCAGCGGTCGCCCGCCGCTGCCCGATATGCCGCGGCCAGCGCGGCGTTTCGGATGAGGCCGCCGGTCAGCTGGTACACGGAGGCGAGCTGGCGGAGGTCGACGTCGTCAGCGAGCGGTGCGGCCGGGGGAAGGTGGGTCTCCCACAGCCGGAGCCGCTCGGCGGGCCCGGGCTCGTCGAACTCCACGATCACGTCGAGGCGACGGACGAAGGCCTCGTCGATGTTGCCCCGAAGGTTGGTGGCGAGAACGACGAGGCCAGTGAAGCCGTCGATCTTCGCGAGCAGGTGCGCGGTTTCGAGGTTGGCCCACCGGGCCTGGGCATCGTTGCCGTCGGTGCGCTTGCCGAAGATCGCGTCCGCCTCATCGAAGAACAGCACGGACTGCGATCGCTCGGCGGCGGCGAACACCTCGCTGATGTTCTTCTCGGTCTCGCCCAGCCACTTGCTGACCAGCGTCGAAACGTCGACGACAAGCAGGTCGAGGTCCAGTGACGAGGCGACGATGTGCGCTGAGAGGGTTTTGCCGGTGCCGGGCGGTCCGGCGAAGAGCGCGTGCACCCCGCGAGAGGCTCGGGACTCGAAGCCCCAGTCATGCAGAACGCGGACTTGACCGCGGACCCGGTCGAGGATGGACCGCAACAACTCGGTGTTGTCCGGTGTGGTGACGAGCTGGTCCCAGCCGACGGTAGGACGCACGATCCGTCCGCTCGCCGGGAGGTCGCAGCCGGTACGTCGACGCGCATGGCGGACGATGTCGGCCACCGTGATCGGGCCGGCATCGGCTCGGGCCGTCACCCGCGCATCATCGACCGCGCGGCTGGCCCGCAGATGGTCGACCCGCAGCAGACTGGCCAGGTGTTCGGCGCCCCCGTTCAGCTCGGGGACGAGGCCGGTCCACATATCAATGCTCTCGCCCAGATCCCGCTCGCCGACTTCGATCACGACGACTGGACGGTCATCGAGCGGGAGGCCGGTCGACTCCTCGGCGCAGATCACGACCGGGCCGGGATGGGTGGTCAGTGGCGGCGACTGCGGTCGGCCGATGAGGACGGGGTGCGCCTCTCGGGCCACGGTGTGAACCGAGAGCAGCTCCTGAGCTTCCCCGGTAACGTCGTCGGACGACACGACGACGACCCGGGTGCCGACCGCTTCTGCCGCACCGCGCACGACGGCCGCCAGCTCGGTCGGCGGTCGCGTCGCGGCGGTGACGACGACGATGCGGCGCCCGCCGTCGAGGGCGTTCGCCAAGCGCGCCCCGTCCAGCGACGGCGATGCGACCGCGGGAATCGTTCGCCTGCGAATCTGGGCGGGCCAGTGGTCGTGGCCGCGCAGGACGCTCCACAACCCCGCGGCGAGCCGGAGCCCGGACTCCGGCAGCGGGCCGGACCCTTCGGCCACGAGAAGCCCGTGCACGTGCAACGGTCCCGCGAGGATCGCGTCCCTGAGGTGGCGTCTGCCAATCGGGCCGAGACCCAGAACCTCGGCGATCGTCGAGAACGACATCCGTGGCTCGCCGCGCGGGTGCAGAACCCTTGCCAGGTGGGTGATCGTTTCGTGCTCCTCGGGGAGCCCGACGAGCATAACCAGCTCGCGCTCGAACGCGGAGAGCCTGAACGCCGAACAGATGCGATCGAAGCCGGCGCTGTTCGCCGGCGGTTCCTCTTGCAGCGCGACGGCGATCCCGTCGGTTGCCGGTTCCATGGTCGGATCACCGGCGAGCTCGGCCAGCCGTCGGATGAGGTCGCCAAGCACCTGATGGGCCGGCTGGGACAGCGTGGCGTCAGACATAGCGGAACCTCACGACGCCGCCGAGCCACCAGACGACACCTGGGTCGAAGTCGAGGCCGGCGGCCCGGATTCGCAGATCGACATCATCGAGGGAGAAGGTCGCCTCCACCCATCCCGGCTCGGCATCGATCGTGGTCCGTCGGCGCCATACCCAGGCGAGGTCCTCGTCGTCCGAACCGAGACGGTCGCGTACCCATTGCGTCAGCCGGTGGCTCAGGTCCTCGACGGCGGCGGCCTGCGCGGACCCTAGTGGATCGTGAAGCCGCTCGGTCGCCTCACCGCGTCGGACCCCGGCGACGACCAGCGTCGCCGGGTCGTCCACGGCGGCGCCGGTTGCGGCGGCCACGACCCGCGCGAGCGCGTCCCCCGCAGTGCGCGTGGCCAAGGGTCCGTTCAGCAGCTCCATCGGCAGGTCGAGTGCCGTGATCCCGTGGATCAGGAAGAGGACACCGCCGACACGGCTGACCACCGGCTCCTCTCTGTCGGCGGCCCACCCACCCAGCCCGGGCACGGGCTCGGGCTCGGGCTCGGGCACTTCGTCCGACAGGGCGGCGCGCTGGGGTGAGACGGGGCCGGCGCCGGTCGACTCTGCTTCAACCGGCTCGGGCGGCTCGTCGCTGTCGGCAGCCGCACCACCCGGGGCCGACTCATCGTCCCGGGCCGGACGCTCCTGGATCAGCCCGTGACGGCCTCGCGACGCGCCGCCGTCGGCGACCGCCTCGATCGCGACCGGGTCCCGAGACAGGGCAGGTGCGACGCAGGCGAGCGCGAGGACCGCCAGATCTGCACGGGCCTCGTCCGATCTGGCGGCGGCCCACGCCGCACGCGGGATCAACGCGCGTGCTGCGGACACGGCCTCGAGCACGGCAGGCGTTCGCGCGACCCTCACGCCGGGCCCGGCGGCGGCCTTCGAGCTCGCTGTCCGGCCACCGAACATGCCTCGCACCGTGCGGGCGACGATGTGCCACCCAGCCGGTTGCAGCGCGACGTCGATGACGTCGACGGTCGCCATCAGCACCGACGGAGCCACCGCGGGTCTGCGGGCGAGGACCTCGGCGAGGTCGGCCGGACGCGGTCGGGCGACCCGTGGATCCAGCCCCCCGGCCTGCTGCCACGCCCATGTCCGGGTGCCGTCACCCGCGACGAGCGAGCGCACCATGTCCACAAATAGGTCGAGCTCTCGGGCGTACACCACGACCTCGTGGCCGTCAGCCAGGCGTCGCACCAGCGCATCCGCGATGGCGGCTGCCCAGGCACCTGACACCGAGTCGACTGGGCGGAGCGGATCGAGATCGACGTGCACGTTCAGCTCGGGCACGCACACGGCGTGGCTGGTCGGCATAGCGCGGCCGACGAGTGCGTTCGCGAGGCCTTTCCCGGCCACGACGCGCAGCGCCTCGTCCAGCCGCGCCGCTGTCCCGCTCTCGGTGCCGTGGTAGCGGGCGTGGAGACGATCCACTTCGACAACGGTCATCGTCAGCCCACCCTCGCGGTGGTGCCGAGGCGGCTGGCCTCGACGGCGATGCCGGTGGAGGCGCCGCCGAGGATGCCGCCACGCCCCAACAGCGTGCGGTCGAGAACCGCCGCCTCGAACGTTCCTGTCGGTCCGACGATCGACGACAGGCCAAGATGGAGTCCACTGCCGGCACGCATGCCGGCGTCGACCGTGCACAGGGTGTACGCCGTGTGGGCAGGCCGTTCGGTGTCCAGGATGTGGCGGATCGCCTCGGTCTGCTCGCCGCCGAGGGGCCGCGGAATGAGAACGGTGAATCGGTGAGCGTGGCTGGCGAACATCGACGTGCGCTCGTCGGCGGTGTCGAGCGGCTGGTCATCGAGTGAACCGACCTGCCCGCCGACGCGGAACCCCGCGCCCACGACCGACCGGCTCGACAGCGAGGGGTCGTCGCCGAGCAGCGGCCCGCCCACGCCGCGCAGCCGGAAATGCTCGACGATGATCGGCTCGACCCAGGCGCGGGTGGTGTCGGCGGCGTTGTCGCCGGCCAGGAAGATGGCAATGTAGCGAGCGAGTGCCCACATCGTCCCGCGCCGGCGATAGAGCGGGACGATCTCGGCGACGAGTCGGCGCCGCGCCGCCTCCGCCCAGCGGCCGTCGAGCACCAGCCCGACAAACGAGGCGAGCCAGTCGAGGGCCTCTGCGGGTGTCCCGAACGGGTCGAGAAGGATATCGCGGCGCTGCGACCGGACATCGAGGTCGTGGAGGAACCCGTCGAATGTGGCGAGATAGCGGTGGAGGAAGTCTGCTTGGGGCTCCTCTGTCGCGAAGACCCCGGGAAGGCGCCGTAGCAATGTGTGTGAGGTCCGCTCGACGCGCACCTCACGCACCCGCGGTGTGCGGCGTTGGTTTCCTCGCAGCCGCAGCGTCACCCACAGGTAGCGCCCGGGCGGGGCGGTGACCGGCGCCTCGAACGTCGCGAACCGGTCGACGCCGGGCCACCAGGGCGTGATCGGCGCCGGCCGACGGTGCAGCGGGGCAACGGTCGCTGCTGGATCGGTCACGATGCCGGCGGGCGGCAACGGCGGTGATGCCGTCGGCGTAGCGGGTACGCAGGCGGCGGGCTCGGGCGGCACGTGTGGCAACTCCGTCACGTACTCGTCGTCGGAAGTCCATGTCCCGGCGAGGCATGATGTCCCGTCGGGGACGCATGCCTCGAGGAACAGCCGGCCCCACTTATTCCGGGGCGTTCCGCTGTCGAGCCGGTAGGTAACGCAGAAGCCGTCGGTGTGGTAGGCGACTGGCGCGATGACGGCAAGGCGGAAACCGGCTGGGGTGTAGTAGCCGACCCGCCCGTCGCGGGTGACGACCAGGCCGTTGCCGTCGTAGCCCGACGCGTCGAGCGGGTGCGTCCGGGTCCACCCGGTCGCCGTCGGCGCCAGCCGCCGCAAGGTGGCGCGACCGTCATCGGACCGGCAGGGCGCGATGACCAACGCCCCCTCGGCGTCGACGACGATGTCCGAGGCCGGCCCGACATTGCGTACGGGGCGTTGCCCCGCGACCAGCCAGCCTTCACCTGCACCGTCGTGGAACAGCAGCACGGGCTGACCATCGGGCAGGACTGCGACCCGGGTCGGCACGGCGTCGGGCGGGAGGTCGGCCACCGTCGACGGGAGCGCTTGTTCCACTGGTCCGCGGGTGGCCGTGAGTCGCAGCAGTCCGACCGGCTCGCGCACCGCGGCGTGGACGACAGCGCCGCAGCTGGCGAGCCCCATCGGGTGCCGGGTGGAGTGTCGGCTGCTGGCGATGGCGATTCTGCGTAGCAGCCGTCGGCTCCACAGGTCCATCACTGCAATCGACCGGGACGAGCGGTCTGCGACGAACAGCCGGTCGTTCCCGTCCACCGTGATCCCCACCGCGTCGTCGAGTGGGCGAGTCGCGGGTGGGCGGAACTCAGGCCCCGGTGATTCGTCCCCCGGTTCGCCCCCGACAACGACGACGGGGCCTGGCAGCTTGACGTAGTCGAGACCTCCCGTAGTCGGGCCGACGACGAGCCGGTCGATGGCGCCGCGGCTTAACCGGTACACACGGCAGAGACGATCGACCGTCAGTCCCCGGGCGGGGCAGGCGTCACCGCCCGGGGACGGCACGAGCGGGGGGTCGGTCCAGGACAGCAGCAGCTCGCCGCGGATGCCGTCGACGGCCGTGTGCTGGTGGGTGGCGCGGACCCACTGATCACACGTGGCGACGAGCGACGCCGGGCGGCCCGCATCCATCAGCACACCTCCCGTGGTGCACGGACCGGAACGGCGGGGTGTGCGGGTGCCGCGGGGTCGATCCCCTCGGCCGGTGCCAGCGGCGCCCCCTCCACCACGGAGATCGTGGTGAGTTCGGGTACTTCCCATCGTTCGAGGTCCACCGCGCGCGAGCCCGGCTCGACCCAGGTTCCGTTGGCGTCTTCCTCGGCGAGGCGAAGGCCGAGCAGGCACGGGGAACCGGGAACGGTTCCCTGATTGAGGAACTCGACCCCCTCGACTTGCAGCGCGGCGGCCTCGAGCTCGGGCGCGAACACCCGCCGTCCGAGCGGCCAGCCCCGCCCTTCGGGTCCATAGGGTGGGAGCGGTGCAAGGTACTGACGCAGGACCAGCTCCACCCAGCGGCGCACGCTTTCGATGCCGTATCCCGGCTTGACGGAGATACCGACCGAGACGGCGATGCGCCGGTAGGTGGGCGGAATCACGTGCAGCTCGGTCGTGATCAGCCGCCGCTCATCGAGGTGCCGGCACACCGCATCGAGCATCGTCCGGTCGGGTCGCGGGGCGTTCGGGTGATCGCGGTCGCGGCGGGGCCACACGATCACCGAGACGACTCCGGCCGCCTCCACGTTCGGTGTGCGCGGATGGAACAGCCGCAGAGTCTCGGCCCGTCCGACGCCGGCGCCGGGGCTGGCTTCGGCCAGCTCCCGAAAGTCCGAGACCGTCACGGCCCGGTCGTGGCGGCGGAACTCGTCGGGAATGCGCGCCACGGCGTCGGGCAGCGGCTCGGCGTCGGCTCCACCACGGGTGGGGAGGATGTTGGTGACGGCGACACCGGCGGTGTCGGGAGCGGCAGCGATCGCACCGGGTGCGACGTCGCCGTCCGCGCCACCGCCGTAGCGGTAGCGCCGTACGCGCAGTCGCTCGCCGATCTGCCACACCCGTCCGCGCCGGCCGTCGCCGCAGCTCACCGTGCCGGCCTCGCGGTCCACGAGGAAATGCCGGTCGTCGACCGTCGATGACCGAAAATTCTCGACCTGCGTCCACGCGACCCACCGGCCGGCACCCAGCTCCTCGACGTCGAGTTCGACCTCGCCGACGACGTTCGGGTGGACGAGCCGCCGCCGCTGGTCCGGCTCGCCGGTGCCGGTCCCGAGGAACTCCGCCCTCGCCGATGACGCCTGCTCGACCCGGGACACGTTGGTGTCGAGCCATTCGATCGCCGGCAGGACCCCGCCCTTGGGTCGGTACACGCGCAGCCACGCCACCAGCAGCTGGCGGAGTTCGGGGTCCTCGACCAGCGGTGGCTGGTCGCCGGCGCCGAGGGCGTCCGGTGATGTCGGCTCGTAGACGCCGATGTCGGTGAGATCCTCGGGCAGCCGCAGGCGCACCACGCCGGGACGGGTCAGCCCGGCGGTGGTGTCGCCGACGACGTCGAGGTCCCGCCACACCGGGTCGGCGGTCGCGGGGTCGGGCGCGTCCGCGACGGGATCGGTCGTGCACACCTGCCACTGCATCGGCGGGGACGGCGGTGCCATCCCGGCGCCGGGGCACGGCGTCTGCGCTCGCACCTGCATCGACGGCACATCCGAGGCGGGGACGACGCCGACCGAGAGCGCGCCCCCGGCCATCGCGGTGAGATCCGCGCCAGGGGCCGGGCCGAGCAGCGCCACATAGAGACTGCCGTCGATGGCGTGCGCGGGATCGAGGACGTCGCCACCTGAGCGCATCGGCTCGTGCGCACCGAACGAGGTCCGGTAGGACGACACCGCCTCCCGCGACGCGCCGAGCGCGGCGGCGGACCGGGCGAGGTATTCCTCGGTGTCGGGGTCGAGGGCCACGTCGGCAGCGGCGCGGATGGCCGCCCGCGCCGACACCGGCCACACGGTCGTTTCGTCGAGGGTCTGGAACGCGACCTCGCCGGCGAGCAGCCTGGTGGACGGCGGCACCAGGGTGCCGCCGGCATCCTTGACCTCGAAGCGCACCTGTCCGGTGGATGGCATCGCCGGGCGCAGCGGAACGTGCAGCAGGTCCAGGAATGCCAGTTTGGTGGCGTCGGGGATCTGATTGAACCGGTAGAGCAGGTTCTCGCCGAGGAAGGCGAACAGCTCGATGAGCGTGATGCCCGGGTCGCTCGGGTGGTGGTCGGTCCACTCAGGCGCGTAGACGGGGATGCGGGCGATCAGCTCGTCGCGTAGCTGGGCGTAGGAGCGGTCGTCGAGCACGGGGATCTGCAGCGGCATGGCTCAGCGCTCCAGGTAGAACGGGTAGACCAGCAGCCCCTGGGTGGCATCGAATCGGTGCTGGTAGCGGATCGTCAGGTGGACGAGGGCCGGGTCCTCGCCCGGCGTCGCCGTGACGGCCGCGAGGGAGATGCGAGGCTCGTGGGTCGCCAAGGCGGCGGCGACGGTGCGCTCGAGCCGCGCCCGCGTGGCGACGGTGTTCGGCTCCATGAGGAATTGGCGGAGGCCGCAGCCGAACCTCGGTCGCATGACGCGCTCACCGGGCTCGGTCCGCAGGATGAGTTCGATGGCTTCGCGGACCTTCTCGGCGCCGGCGCGATAGGCGAGTGCGCCACGGACGACGTCGGGGCGCACCGGGAAGGCCACTCCGCGGCCCAGCCGGGTTGTCACCGCGGTCACGGGTGCACCACCTGGTCGCGTCGCACTGCGGTGGTTACCGTGATCGGTGCGGTGAAGGTCGGGGCGCCGTCGGCCGACGAACCGTAGCCCCGACGAACCGCAAGCTTCGCAAGGGGGTCGTTCGTGAACCCGGCGATAACCCGGCTGCCGAGCCTCCAGGCGGCGGGGACGGGGTCGAGCGCGGGGTCGGCCGCCGGGTCGAAGATCTCGGCGAGAACTGCGGCGAGAGCATCCTGGTCCACCCCCGTCAATACGTCGATGTCCAGTTCGGCGGTGGCCTCCAGCTCGGGTGGCTCGACGTTCAGCTCGGCCGCCAATTCACCCTCGAATTCGATCGACGGCGGAATGCAGAACTTGAGTTTGAGCATCCACCAGAGCTGGAAGACGAAGATGACGATCGGCAGGAACAGGTTCAGCACGAACAGGGCGATGATCGTGATGAGCGGGATGGAGAAGAAACAGATCTCCTTCCCGACACCGACCTTGCCCTTGGTAGGGATCTCGCCGAACTTCGAGAACTCGAGGCTGGATCCCGCTGGTGCTGACATCCGCACCGACGGCATCGCCGCGGTCGCTTCGAGCTCGGCGAAGTCGGGTAGCCGTACCTCGACCGGTCGCTGAGCGCTGCCCATCGGGTCGTAGAACGAGGCCAGCCGAAACACTTGCGTGGGGTTCGACCACACGAGTGGTCCAGGGCAGTCTCCGCAGTCCACTCGCGCGAACACCCGGACCTCGTACGTGTCGAGTTCGTTGAAGCGGCTCGTGCCGTCCGCCGTGATCTCGTCGCTCGCCGTGGGAACCGACGCGAAGTAGATCGTGCCGTCGTGGGCCGCGTGGTGGGGTTCGTCGGGGGGCGGGGTCAGCAGCCGCATCCGGTATGACCGCTCGATGAGCTCCTCCGGCTCGTCGGCGGTCGCTACCCATTCACCGAAGGCGCCTTCACCGGTAGTGATCCACGCCTCGGTACGATGTGCGACGCCGACTTGGTCAGCCCACACCCGCAGGCGCCGACGGGCGAGTTCAAGCTGCTGGTGGGCGGCGACGGTCGCCGCGCGTGGGGAGACGACTCGGTCGCGGCTGTTGGCCTTGAACGGGTGGAGAATTCGTGACCGCGCCTTTGCCGCGTCGAGCTCGAGCCTGGACCCGGCGACGGCGCGGGACTGTGTGAGTTCCGCAAGCAGCGCCGCGCCGCGTGCGCGCTCATCGGATGGCACTTCCACCCGGTGCCGGCGGACGACGAAGCCGACCTCGGAGATTGAGTCGGGATCAACCTTCGGAAAGCCTGGGCGGTCGCAGTGGATCCCGACGGCGACGAGGTAGAAGCGCTGATGCGCGGGCAGGAACAGTTTTCGGGTGTCGGAGGGAACCAGTCGACTCCGAGACAGCGACCGGAGCCGGCCGTCGTCGGCGACCAGCTCGGCCGATGGGATCGCCTTGACGGTCTGATAGACGTCGATGTCGTCATCGAAGACGACCGAGCGCTGCGGGTCACGCAGGTAGTCTGCGACGAAGTCGGTCGATACGTACTTCTGGAACACGGGTCGTACGGCGGAGGCGGCACGCTCCGGCTCGAGTCCGTCGGCGCGCTCCCAGCGGTACCAGGGCGCCACGATGCGCCAGTCGTGCCGCCGTGCCGCGGCCAGGGACGCGCTCACCAGATGTTCCCTGCGCCGGGGGTGTACATCGGCGACGCTACTCCACCGCCCTTGGCGATGAGTGTTTCGCAGACGACGATGCCGTTGAACTGGCTCACCGGCGCATCGACGGTGACCATCGCCGCCGTGACGTCGACCGTGGAGGCCGCGTCGATCGTCACGCCGCCGGCCGCGGTGAGCGTGATCCGCGCGCCGCTCGACGCCGATATCTCGATGCTCTTGCCGGCGTCGTCCAGCATCACGTCGTGACCTCCGGGAGTGGTGATCCGCACAGCGACCGCACCCGGTGTGTCGTCGAACTCCAGCCGGCTGCCCGAGCGGGTCTGGATGAGCCGCTTGTGGTTGGCATCGGTGAAACTCTCGGGGGCCAGCGCCTTGCCGTTCCACACCGCGCCCACCACGTAGGGGTGGTCGAGGTGACCGGCGAGGAATCCGACGACGACGGTGGAGTCGATTTCGGGCAGCATCTGGTAGCCCTGGTCGGCGTCGGCGTACGGGGTGACGAGCACGGCCCAGGCCTCGGGCGGGTCGCCGCCCTCGGTCGCGGCCAGCCAGTCGAACCGGACCCTGATCCGCTGCCTGTTTTCGGGATCGCCCGCAAGCGCCACAACCGTCGCCGGGTGCAGCCCGTGATGCAGCACCGAGTCGGGCCGGGGCGGCAGGTGGCTTGTCGGTACGTTCATCTCGACACCGTCGGTCGCTCGGCCCGGAACCGGGTTCGGTGGCCACGGGTGAGGTCGTAGCTGTGGTGCGCGTGGCAGACCCGGTACCCATCGCCTTCGAAGGGCTGCCCCACGCGGCGTAGGTCGAGCCGGGCGCCCGGCACGAGGTCGGGCGAGCCCGCTGTGATTCCGTCGACGGTCACGAACGCTCGGGCCCGGCGGCGCATCTCCGCCTCCGCGTAGGCGCCGGCGGCGGCGGTGCTCAGCACGTCGCGTCGCGCACGCGAGAGCCCAGGCTCGGCGAAGGCGTCCCGCACGATGTCGGGACCGGTTCGTCCACCGGCGACCTCGGCAGCAACGACATCGGGCCCCGCTGTCTCGGCGATCGCCGCGACCTGTCGGTCGTCCCACCCGCGGAACTTCACCTCCGAACGCTGGTGGGCGAGGTCGGCGCGAGTGTGCACGGAGATCAGCTCATTACCCTGCACGAGCAGCAGTTCGGCGCCTTCGCGCTGATCGCGGTCTGCGAAGTGCAGGACGTCGTCACTGTCGACCCAGACTTCGGCGTTGAGCCGCAGCGCCCGGTTGCGGATGAACGACAGGTCGGACTCCTCCCACTGTTGCACGATCGGATACGTCGGGCCGGTGGCGGCGGCAGCCGCGCCGAGGCCGTGGTCGGCGGCGATGTCGGCGGCGATGTCGGCGTCGGACATGTCGGTGTAGGTCGCGGTGCGCTCACGCAGTCGCAGGCGCATCAGCGCGTCCTCGGCGAACACGGTGATGTAGGGGGCGCTGCCCTCGGCGAACGACGTCTCGATCGCGGACACGGTTCCTTTGAACAGCTGCCGGTCACCGCCAGGCGGACCGAGGATCACCTCGATCGCACGGCCGAGATCGATCACTCCGCCGTCGAGGTAGGACAGCCGTTCGGTGGAACCGTCGCTGTCGGGGCCGATCGCGTGGAAATGGGCAACCAGAGTCCGTAAGCCGAGCGCGCCCTCCTCGATGTCGAGCCGGAGCAGATCACGCCCGAGCGCACCCTCGGTGCGGTCGTCGACCGCGAACACCGGCGCGCGCGACGCATATGGGTGGACTGCGGTCTCAGTCATCGCCGTACCCCGTGGATGTGCGGCGACGGTCTCGCTCGAGCCTGTCGAGCATCGCGGCTAGACGTGCCCGTTCTTCCCATTCGTCGGCCTTGTCACCGGCGGCGACCGTTGCGGTGGCGGGTGATGTCGCGTCCACCTCGGAGGTGATCTGGCCGATATGGACGGTCATCACATACCTCCCCGTAGTGGGTCACAACGATGGCACCCGCAGCTCGGGCGGCGACGGTGCTGCTCGCGGTCGGCAACGTCACGGGAGGCGGTCGGGGCGAGTCGCTCCCACGGTGCGGCCCGGCCGCGGCGGCGGGACAGGCCGGAGACGTCGACGGGCGAGGTCGACCCGACGACAACGTAACTGGCGGCCTGTGATCCTGGCACGGACACCTGGTCACGCAGCGGGACGCCCCACCCGTAGGAGGTGCTGCGGCGGTCGGAGTTGGGTGGAAGTGGGGCTGGCGGGGCCGCCGTCGCCGGCTGGGTCCGGCTCGACACCGCGGTGGCGAGGGGGCGGCGGCTGACAGTTCCGGCGGTCGTCGGCATCGCTTCCGCTGCCGTGATGCCGAAGCTCGCGCGAGCGGCGTCGGCTGCCGCGGTGGCCGCGGAGGCCTTCGCCGTCTCTGCGGCAGCAGTCGGCCCGCCAGCCGAGGAGAGTGCGAATCCTTGCAGGAGCCCGGCACCGGGACCTGCACCACCGCGGATGCCCGCCGCCAAACCGAGGGACACGTCGACGGAGGCACCGATCCCGGCCTGGAACCCCGCCGACACACCGACGCCCGCCCCGACCGAGAGTGACGAGGCGAACTCCACACTGACGCCGGCCCGCAACTCGACACCGTTCGCAAGGTCGTCCAGCGCACCACCCAAGGCGCGCCACGCCTCCGGCGCGAGCCCGTTGCGGGCGAGGAAGTCTGCCGGGGTTTCCCCCGCCAGCGCCGATGCCGCCTTGTCGACGAGGCCGCCGCCGCTCGTCCCCACAGCGCCCGCTGCCGCCGGGCCGCTCTCCCCCGCCGCTGGCGGTTTGTTGTCCTTGTTGGCGCCCGGGCCGCGTTCCAATGCCTCGAACTTCGGGTCCTGCTCCTTGATCTGGACACTGACCTTCGCGCGCAAGGGTGCACCGCCGCTTGCGAACAGGCTGAGCTCCTCGGTGAGGCTCGACATCACACCGGTCAGCTCGAATGTTCCCCAGCGGAACTTCACCCGCGGCGGGGCCTGCTTGGAAGCCTCGCCGCCGGGCAACACGAACTGGGCCACCTGCGTGGTTCGGGTCCGCACATCGACCGGCCGCTCGTTGGTCCCCTCGTCTGCGGTGTCGAACTCCAGATCGAGGCTCAGCGTCGTGCTCGAGGTCCCGTTGTACTGCTGGGTTTGGCGCCCCCGGGTACTGCCGCCGTCGATGCTGTTCGACATCTGCAGCTGCATTGTTGTCGGGTTGAACTGAACCCGGACAGTGTCGGTGACCTTGCCCTGCCGGTCGAGTGCTTCGAGCACCGCCTTCTCCAACGCGCTCATGTCGTGCCCTCGAGATGCAGGCTCTCCGCGGCCAGGTGGAGTTCCTCGACGGCGATCTCGCCGCTCTTGGCGTTGAGCTGGGGGCCCACGATCTTGCTCGGGACTGCCCGGAAAAAGCGCCACACGGCCATCGTGGCCCCGGCTTGGTCCTGGACCCGGACCGAGCCGTCGTAGCGGCGGACGGGCCGCACACCCGAGACGATGTCCTGGAACCACTGCCACAGTTCAGATTCCGCGTCACCGCCCGACGCGCCGAACATTCCCCGCTTACATACGAGGGGTTGGAACTTCGCCCGCCCGATCCGGCGGGTGACGGCGTCGTTGCGGCCGCCCTCGCCAAGGTCCGCGATCTCCATCTCAACCTCGAGGCCGGTAACCTCCTGGAAGCCGCCGTCACCGAGCCGCTGCGGGCCGTCGCCGGTCACCCGATCGAATGTCACCTCGAAACGGAACGTCGTGAGTAGCATGTCGGTCACCGCTCGACCCTGGGGTACGTACTCAAGTGCACGCTTCGAGCGTCAAGGCTGCACGTCACCTCCGCGTCACCGTGTCATCCCGCTGAGACGGCGACCTCGCATGATGGCGATTAACAGATTTGGCCCGGCCATTGCCCGTGTCTTTGAAACCACACAAGCCCCGTTGGCAGCAACAACTCGTCGGCGTCTACGTCTGCAGGGGAGGAATTGGCGGCGCGATCGTGGCCAGCCAACCCCTGCATAACGGCACCTGCCGTCTAACCGACCAGCACACAACGCTGAGGTGGGACCTCGACGCTTCAGTAGAACCTCTGCTCGATGAGGTTATCTGAACGCGGCGTCGACGTCTTCCGCGGGCGCAACGATGGCACCGCTGGCGAAATAGTGAATACCGCTCCTCGGGCCTATCGCCCACGACTCAAGATTTTCTCTCGTTATGACGTCTGGAGTCGTCGAAGGGGATTCCCAATGGACTTCCGTCACCTTGCCCGACGTAATCAGAGTCATGTGATACCCGCCGTGAGCTGACATGACCCCAAACGGGAGCCTCTTCAACTTGTTGAGTCCGGTTGAATCAGCCGTCGTCGTACTCCCGGGCTCTGGTGCGTACCCGACGACAAGTTCATCGACTCGAACACCCGGATAGCCTTTCTTCTTTCCGAAGCCCTTGTAGTACGTGCCCTTCGATTTCGCGATATCGCTCGAGTACTTAGCCTCCGATCCTTTAACTCTCGAAACATCCTCGTCCTTGTAGGCGAATGTGGGGTCGGGCGCCCAGTAGATCCCTTTCCAGCCAAGTTCCGACTGTAGCGCCGCCTGAAGGTCGACTCCTGACCCGTGTCCTGCTTGTCCTCCTCGATTCTTGGTATTCGCGTGATACTTCTTCTCGACCTTCGCCCACTCAGCGCTACGTCCCTGCTGATTAAAGGTGTCGCGCAAAATCTGGAATACGATCAGAGTGCAGTCGGTCGCCTTGGCTGAACTGGTGTCGGTCGACTTTCCGCCTTTGTAGAGTCCTCGGCCAGTCTCCTTCACGGCTAAATCGTGTTCTAGGTCAACGATTTCGGTATACGCGGCTCCGACCTCGCCGAACGACTTTCCTGACCCTTGCTTTGTTACGTCTTCGAGTTCGTGTTTGCGGTTCTTCATTTTCTGAACGGCATCCTCTGAGCATCCGTACAGTCCTAACGGAGCCGGCAATATGCCGTGGTTGAGGCTCCGCCGAGTCGGCGCACCCCCGCGTGCCATTGCTGCAAACACGTGCGGTGCTACCTCGTTTGCCTCACGTTCCTCTACAGCCGACCCATGAGTGAGCAGGCGCTCGGGGCGGGGTGACTCGGCGGCGGCGCGGCGCTGCTGTGTTGCGTGAACGAGTTCATGGGCAAGAATCGCGTCGCGGATGCTCGCGGGCGCAGATATCGCTGCGCGGCCCATATAGACATCACGACCGACAGTGACGGCAGCGAGCCCAGCGTCCGCTGCCAACCGCTGGTGGTCGGGATGTTGATGCACGCGGACGTCAGACACATCGGCTCCGAGAGCAGCGGCGGCATGGTTTGCCTGCGAAGCGGGCAAGGGAACTCCGCCCCTGCTGCGATCGGTGAGCTGGGAGCGGATCTCGTGTCGACCCCGACGAGCACCCGCGCGCGCCTCTTCCCCGAGCTCAAGCTTCATCCCATTAGTGTGACGCCCATATATCACCGTGGCGTCACTGCGCATGGGCCTTGTCGATTACAGAGAGAGTGACGTAGTGGCGAGCGTGATCTCCAGGATCACGTACTCGACGGGCTCGGCCGGAGTGTGGTCATGGCACGTGTCCGCGTAGGCGACAAGCTCGCCCTGGTTCTCGACGATGCGGGCAAGATCAGACGGGTCGCGGGGATCGAGGGCA
>NZ_WXYH01000390.1:239329-287406 GCF_009872365.1 Rhodococcus sp. T7 | reverse complement strand
GGTCGTGCGGGGCGCCATTGGCGTCGAGCAAGGCCAGAGCGGCATCCACCATCGGCGGTGGCCCACAGAGGTAGACCTCGGTCTTGCTGATGTCCGGTTCGCGGCGGCTCACCACGTCGGTGACATTGCCTTCTTCGACGACGATCGACCCCGCGGGCTGTGGGTCCATCGATTCCGACAGGCAGGCCACGAACGTGAAGTCCGTCAGCCCTCGTCCGAGTTCGAGGATCTCGTCGACGTAGAACAGGTCGGCGGGAGTGCGGGCACCGTAGTAGAAGTGCACCGGGCGGGTGTTGGCTGTCTCGCTCATGTGCCGCAGCAGCGAGAGGACCGGGGCCATCCCCGCCCCGCCTCCGATCAGGACGATCGGCAGGACGTGGCCTTCTTTGAGGGTGAACGACCCGTACGGGCCCGTCAGGGCGATCTCGTCGCCAACCGAGATGCCGTCCTCGAGCAGGCCGGCGAATTTCCCGCCGGGGTACTTCTTGATGAGGAACTCCACCCGGTCCGGTGTCATCTGGGTGGTCGCCATGGAGAAGGACCGGTGTTCCTCGCTGCCCGGGATTGTCAGGTCGGCGTACTGGCCGGGTTTGAACTCGAACGTTGCCGGCTCGACGGGCTGCAGCTGCAGCGACACGATGTCCTTGGTCATCGATTCGATCGCTACCACGCGGGTACGCACGTCTTGGATGGGAACCCCGCCGAGAAGTTCGTCCTCGTCGAAGTTGAGCAGTTCGATCGTGCAGTCACTGTATGCGGTTGCGCGGCACAGCAGTACGTGCCCCTCGTCGACCTCGGATTCGTTGCACGCAAACGTCGAGTAGTTCTCCATCTGGATATCGCCGTCGAGGACGTAGGACTTGCAGGCCGAGCACCGCCCCTCACGGCAGCCGTGCATCAGGTGGATGCCTTGCCGGAATGCGGCATCGAGGATGTACTCGTCTTCGCCGACTTCCATCTCGATGTCGACGGGCTCGAAGTTGATACGGTGCTTGTCGGCCACGGGCCATCTCCTGGGCTTTTGAAAGAATTGTGCTGGTTGCGGTGGGCGGCGCCGTGGCGGTCAGGCGCCGCCCACCGAGCCGGGTCAGGCAGGAACGGTGCTGCCTGCGCGGTATGCGGCGATGTGGGCGTTGCGTTCGGCGTCGGACATCTGGTTCAAGAGCACGTTCGGGCTCTGGAAGGTGTTGCCCCGCACGTCGTCGAGGGTCCACATCTTCTTCGGGTCGTCCAGATCGAGGTGCGGCTGGCCGACCAGGGTCTTGCCGTCGTCGCGAACGTATCCGAGGTCGGAGACGATGTCGGCGAGGTCCTTGCCGTGGTGCAGGGTTTCCCATTCACGGAACCCGGTGAGCCGTCCCATGTTCGGGGTCGGCTTACCCTGGTACTCGCTACGGAACGCGACGGCGTCGGTCCAGTAGCAGGTCTCCGAGCAGTAGGTCCGCCACTGGTTGTCCACCTTCTCCACGACCATGTCTTCGCGGATGAGGGCGGGCACCATGCAGGTCCAGCACCGGTGCGGGTACTGGTACCCGACCTCTTCGAATGCGATCGGCTTGTTGCGGCCGGGGTAGGCGAGCCGGTTGTACTCCTCCCACCACTTGCCGTACTTCGAGTACCAGCCCGGGTACTTGTGTTCGAACCACTCGAAGTCCTTGTCGGTCATCGCATCGATCCGCCAGTAGTTCACCGGCCAGCCGGTGGCGAAGAACCGGGCCGTCTCGTGGACGTAGCCCTTTTCGGTGATCCGCTTCCACGCCTCCTCGACCAGGTCGTGCGGAATCGTCAGACCGTACTTCTCGAGCGGAATGAGGTAGCTGCGGTAGTAGTCGTCGTAGATCCACCGCCGCCACATCTCGGCGTAGCTCTCCCGGTCCTTGCGGCGGTCCTTGGTGCCGTACTCGATGAAGGTGCCGATCGCGGCGTCGACGACGCAGTGGTTGTTCCACCACGCGTACCGCAGATCGCGTTCGAGCAGTGGACGGTTCCGTTCGTCGGCGAGGGCCATCAGCAGGATCGAGTAGCCGTTGGAGATGTGCCGCGACTCGTCCGACTGCACCGAGTGGAAGACCGTCGGCAGCAGGTAGTCGCCGTTGGCGGCGGCCTCGTCGGGCATGGCCACGAACAGGGTGTTGGTGAACGCGGTTTCGGCGACCACGGTCAGGTAGATGTTCGCCGAGGTGATCGCGTCACCGGTGATGAACCCTTCACCGAACTGCCGGCCGATGGTGCCCGCGTAGTTGTTCGCGAACGCCTTCTCCGTCATGTCGAACCCGGCGGGATCGATGTAGTTGTTCATGTACAGCTTCTTGAGGTTCATCTGGATCGTCGAGTGACGAACCTCGTCGATCATCTGTACCGCAAGCCCGTTGTGGATTTCGGGGTTGGGCACGGCGTCGATGGCCATCGGCATCGCTCGGGCGGCGGAGATCTCCGGGAACGGAATGATCGACAGGAACAGCTTCTGCCATTCGAGCCACCGCTGCTGCACCTGGCGGAACATGTTGCCGCGGATTGCACCGTCCATGGCGCCGTACACGCGGTTGTCTTTCTCCTCCTCCATCGGGAAGTAGGACCGCATGATCTGCTTGAGAGGGTCCTTCTTGGGGGCCTTCTCGAAGGTGTAGTCGGTTCCGAACCGGGTGGCCGGGGTTGCGAATGTCGGATCCCATGACAGTTCGGTGATCTTCGCGTGGGCCTTTGTCAGGCTTTGCCTACTCAATGTGCGCCTCCTGAATCGGGTGCCGGCCGGGTGCCGGCGGTGGGGACGTTGTGCAATGAATTGAACCGCGTAATCCAGCTCTCGAGCGTCTCAGTGTGAGACGGGAGTCACATCCAGACGGTTTGTCGGGTGCCGGCACTGATCCGGCGCTAGGACAGGTCCGACCTGCAACCGGGAGATCGACGATGGGATCACCGCCACAGAATGTTTCGCCTCGGTGAAGGCCGACCGAAGCGACCTTCGTGGGTGGCACACTCGCCGGCGTCGGTGTCAGCGAGCGGTGACCGTCGCCCCTTGCTCGCGCCGGCGGATGGCCGCCCCACTGCTCCGCACGATCGCCGAATGCCGGGCGGTGATGCGCCGGAACTCGGGCGACGAGCAGTGCCAGCGCCTCGAGCGCGATGTGATAGTCGACGTGCTCGCCCTGCATGCCTGGCGAAAAGACCGCCGCCACTGCCGCACTCGGAATATCGCGTGCAACGATGAAGCGCAAGATCCGAGGATTCGACATCGAGTGCGAACACGCCGCGATGTCGGCGTATCAAATTGAGACACCCATGAACCCGCCTGTGCTGGGATGCTCCCAGCCGGGAATACTCATCCGGCCAGCGCATGTGGAAGATAGGAGCCATCGAGGACCAATCCCCCACGGACTCACCACAGTCACCTGCGTACCGGAAGCATGTCGACCGCGGTGCCGCGGGGCGATTCAGCGCGAGCGCGTCGACCACGGTTGCTGAATCATCCAGACTGGACGTGGTGCATATGCCCGGCGGCGCGCACCGAAGAAGACCCTGAACTGGGTACAGGGGATTCGACGCGCCGTCCTGCGGGCGTGCCGTCCGCCATGCCGCGGAGGTGGCGGGCGGCACGCAAGCTTCAAAACCTAGGCCTTTCCGGCCCAGAACAGACACCGCAAACCCGAGCCATCGGCCGCAACACGGTCTCTTCGGCGCTCAGTCGCAACCCGGCCGGTAAGAGCTGCAACCGTCCACAGGCGAAACCTGCTTCGAACCACCATCTGACAAACAGGACCGATTCACCAATGACATCCCTTCTGATCCACGCCGTCGTCGCAGTCATCTCGATCGCCCCGCACAACAGGCTGTCAAGGACGCGATCGGTTCTTGCTGCTCTGGCCCAGACATACGCGACCGAACGATGGATCACCGCCGATGGGCTCCGCCCTGAGGACGTCGCCGAGGCACCCAACACGGCACCTCATACAGGAATGTTGATCTCGAGAATCGACACGTAACACGTCTCAACACAAAGCGATTCATCCATCATCACGCTCAGCGGACGGAGTGCCGTGCGATCTGTTCCTCCGCATCGGCGAGAGGCGCCTCGGCGGCCGAACCCTCGTCGATGACGTCGAAAGCTCAGACCCGGAGTTCCGCACTGAGGGTTCGGATCTTCGGGAGAGCGGGAAACCGATCGTCAAGGTCGCTCGCTGCGGGTCCTCGGTAACTCGGTCGCCAAGGAGTGCGCCGAACCGCCGATGGCCTGTTTCAGGGCGATCGGTAGCCGCATTGCGCCGCTGCAACGGAGGTACCGTGGTCCGCAGGGGTACGTGAGATGAAAGTGACGGCTTCATGCCTTCCGGCGGCAGAGCGAACGTGGGAAACCTTCCCCACGAACTGACGAGTTTCGTCGGTCGACGCCGTGAGATCGCCGAGGTTCGCCGGCTGCTCTCCGTGTCGCGGCTCGTGACGTTGACGGGCATCGGGGGCGTGGGAAAGACGAGGCTGGCGCTGCGGGTCGCCGCCGATTCCGGTCGCGCGTTCGACGACGGTGTGTGGTTGGTCGGGCTGGGCGAACTGCACGACCCAGGCGCGGTCGGCGACGCAGTGTCGTCGGCAGTAGACCTGCGTGAGGGCCGGGACGCCGCACCCGAGACGCTGCTCGTCGAGTACCTCGCGGCGCGGAAACCGCTGCTCGTATTGGACAACTGCGAGCACCTTGTCGAACCGGTCGCAGACCTCGCCGTAACCCTTCTCCGCGCATGCCCGGAACTTCGGATTCTCGCGACCAGCCGGGAACCTCTCGGCATTGGCGGAGAAGCCGTGCTCCGGGTGCCGCCCCTGACGATGCCGGAACCAACGGCGGCCGGTGGGGGTCTCGGTCACTACGAGGCAGTGAGCCTGTTCGCCGAACGTGCGGCTATGGCGGTCCCGGGCTTCGCTGTCACCGAGAACAATCAGGATGTGGTCGCGGCGATCTGCCGTCGCCTGGACGGTCTGCCGCTCGCGATCGAACTGGCGGCAGTACGACTGAGGGTGATGTCGCTGGAGCAGATCCTGCAGCGGCTGACGGACCGGTTCGGTGTGCTGACTTCGGACAGTCGGGGGGCGCCGGCCCGGCAGCACACTCTGCAGTGGTGCATCGACTGGAGCCATGAGTTGTGCACTCCGGCCGAGCGGGCGATGTGGGGGCGGCTGGCGGTGTTTTCGGGCGGCTTCGACCTCGACGCCGTCGAAGCGGTCTGCACCGACACCGTCGCAGAGGACGAGGTTGTGGATGTGGTGGGCTCGCTGATCGACAAGTCGATCCTGATTCGCGAAGCGGACACCGCGGGGGCGGTGCGGTACCGGATGCTCGAGACGCTGCGTGACTACGGTACGGAACGGTTGCAGGAGACCGGCGAGTTCGGATCGCTGTTGCGCCGGCACCGGAACTGGTACGAACACATGGTGCTGCGGGCGGAGTCCGACTGGATCAGTTCACGGCAGGTAGCGTGGATCGGGTGCCTCGACGCAGAGCAACCGAACATCCGGGCTGCTCTGCAGTTCTGCCTGACCGGCCCGAGAGAGGCGGATGCGGGACTGCGCATGGCGGCAGCGTTGTACCCGTACTGGCGGGTGCGGGGCCGACTGCGTGAGGGGATGCGTTGGCTGGCACAACTTCTGGCCGTTCAGGGCGGCACACCCAGTGTGGGTCGGATCAAGGCGTTGCATGTGCTCAGTGTGCTGTCCGGGTTGCATGGTGACCCGGAGGCGTCGGCACTGTATGCGGAGCGCGGAGGCGCCCTCGCGGGCCAGCTCGGCGATCGAACCGCAACGGCGCTCATGGCCGAGGCCGTCGGCCATCACGCGCTGATCACCCGAGATTCCGTGACGGCGTGTGAACACTTCGAGTCCTCGCTCGCGGTTTTCCGCACGGACGGCAACCTGCTGTACATGATCTGGTCCCTGTTCGGACTCGCGCTGGCCAGTCACGCGGACGGCAACCGGATCCGGAGCGAGGAGTGCCACCAGGAGATCCTTACGATCACCGAATCGCGGGGCGAGTCCATCTACCGGGGATGGGCGCTGTGGGGTTTAGGGATGGGTGCCTGGGAGCGGGGCGAGCACTCCCGCGCTAAGGATCTTCTCACGCGGGGGCTACAGCTCGCGCTCTCGGTGGACGATCGCGCGAGTGCTGCGGGGTGTCTGGAGGTCCTCACGTGGATCGCTGTGGATGAGGGAGCTCTCCAGCGCGCGGCCAAGCTGATGGGTTCTACCGAGGCTCTCGCCCAAACGGTCGGTAGCCCGTACACCATCTATCCGAATCTTCGTGTCCTACGCGACCGATTCGAGCAAAAGCCTCGTCCGGCGATCGGTGACCGCGCGGTCGAGACGGAGTTCCGGCACGGCCTCGGGATGCGATTCGAAGACGCCGTCGACTACGCACTCGACGCGAAGGGCCCGCCCAACACCTCAGTCGAGCCGGGGCCCACGATTCTCACGCGGCGGGAACAGCAGGTAGCCGAACTCGTCGCCGAAGGCCTCACCAACAGAGCGATCGCAGCCAAGCTCGTCATTTCGCAACGCACCGCACAGGGCCACGTGGAGCACATCCTTTCGAAGTTAGGATTCACCTCCCGCACTCAGATCGCGGCATGGATCGTCGCGCAGACGCAGGGGCGGCAGTCCTGATCGCACGTCGCCGAAGATCGCACAAGCGGATACCCGCACAGGCCGTGCCTCACTCGAAGCGCGGAGGGCACTGCCGCCGCCGCCCCACAGTTGCCCGGTCACATCCTGGAAGCAGACGATCACCGGGTCTTCGTGTCATTCGAGCATGACTGACTGATCGCACCGGTCCGCTGGCGGGGATCTACGACCCCAACGGCATGGGCGCCATGCTCTTCGCCGTGCTCGCCGTCGCCGCCCAGCTCGACCGCAACTACATCCGCGAGAAGACCCTCGAAGGACACCAGGCCGCCGCCGCGAAGGGCCACCACGGCGGACGGCCCACGGTCATCGGCGACGACATGCTGATCTTCGCCCGCGCCCTGAAGGACAAAGGCACCCCCACGTCCGACATCGCCGAGAAGCTCGTGATCAAGACCGGCAAGAACGCCGGCCGTCACCCTCGATCGCCTCGCTCTACCGCACTCTCCGACAGCGGCGCCTGACCAGCACCTACATCCGGCCACGGCCCTTTCAGGCGTTTCTCACCCCACGTAGGCTCGTCTATGTAACCGGTGAAAGAACAGGGCGATGACCAGCCATGACCACCAAGGACCTCCAGAGAGCACGGGATCGTTTCCTCGTCGAGCACGATCTCGACAGCTCGGTTCGGGAATCCATCTCGTATTCGTGGCAGCGATCAAAGTCGCTCAAAGTATTACCCGAGCATATCGAGCTCCCCTTCGTCCGCGAACCGGATCTGGACAGCCCCCTCGTCGCAGCGGCCGCCCCCGTGCTGCAACAACTGGCAGACGGGCTGGTCGACGAGCCGGTCAGCGTGATCCTGACCTCAGCCGACGGCGTGATACTGACCAGGATCACCGCCAGCCGACAACTCAATCAGGCACTCGACGACGTCAACCTCGCGCCTGGCTTCAGCTACTCGGAAAAATTCGCCGGCACCAACGGGATTGGCACCGCTCTCGAGACGGGCCAGCCCACCCTCGTCGCGGGCGCCGAACACTATGCCGACTGCTTCGGGGAACTGGCGTGCGCCGGTGTCCCGATCCACGACCCGGTATCCGGCGCCCTCGTCGGTGCGCTCGATCTCACCGGTTGGGTCGAGGACGGCGGACCGTTGCTGGCCACACTGGCCCGGTCGGCCACCGCCCAGATAGCGGGGCGGCTGCTCGCCCAGGCCAGCGCGGAGCAGCTCGCGTTGCTCGACGCCTACCTGAAGGCCTATCGCCGCGCACCGCAGACCGGGGTGCTGGCCCTCGGCGACGATGTCGTCCTGATGAACCGGCGACTGCGCCGGGCATTGGATACCCAAGATCAGGCCGCGTTGCTAGACCATGCGGTCGATCTGACCGCTGCGCCTACCGGACATCGACACATCGTGGCCCTTCCCAGCGGGCAGACCGCCCGCCTGTCTTCCGTGGACGACGTCGGGATCAAAGCGCGACGGCCGTTCTATGTACGGTGGGTCTGCTAAAGCTAACTTGTCGGAATCCGAACACTCGACCACCGCGACTGCACACGCATGCCGTCGCACACCGCCGATGTTCAGTCGAAGGAGGCCGACGGTCCGCCGTCCCACAGCTGCTCGGTGACATCTGAAAGCACCAGGATGAGAGTGTCGACGCCCGGTTGCGGCACCGACCGACTCAGCGCGGCCCGCACCACGAAGCCCTCCTGATGGCGCAAGTCGACTACCGTGCCTCTCGTGCGCCGTCTGCGGCGACGGCCCGATCCTCACCGCGTCCCTCGCCAACGTCTCCGACCCCGCCCACCTGCCCGACATCACCCAGCGCTGGCTCACCGACGCCGGATGGCAGATCAGCCCGACGCTCCTTTGCCCAGACCACTCATAGTCGGCCGCGGCCCCAACCTCGAAGTCGACCAAGATCAATTTCAACACTAACGGCTGTTCCGGCTGTTCCGCTGTTCCCCGAGCGCAGATCAAGACCGGCAAGAACGCCGGTCGTTCACCCCTCGGTCGACTCGCTCCACCGCGAATGAACTCCCCGACAGCGGCGCCTGACCAGCATCTGCACCCGGCTGCGGCCCCACTCCGGCGTATTCGGTTCCTGCCCCTTCCCCGATCGGCACACCGCTAGAAGTCGACTCCGTGGCCGTCGAGCCAACGCGCGGGGGTGAACCACGGTATATCGAGGTGATACTCCTTATCGAGGACATCCAAGATCGCATGCGCATCCACCCCGGTGTAGCTCTCGTACATCCGAACATGAAGTCCGGAACGCTTTTTCACCGCGTCGAACAAAATGCCGTGCCGGAACAGCACCGTCTCGCGAGGGTGCACAACGATGTTGCCGCCGCGCTCGGCAGCATCTCCATCCGCAACGTCCAGGCACAACACCATGCGGGGATCTGTCGAGAGCACAACGAGCAGCAAATCCAGATCGTCGAGGTCCGTCACCCCGTGCCATGGCCTTCTACCCTCCCGGCCGCCAACCGCCACACAGTCGAGCGCCCGACGCCAGGGCCGACCTTCGACGATGTGCAACCGGCCACCGGACCTCAGGGGCGGAAGCGGACAGTCCCCGGCCGACCCGGAAGCGGAGACGGGTGTGGGGCCGTGTTCGGTCGTCATGCCCTCGGCGTGCCCGTAGCCATCCCTCCCGAAACATCGGCTCCCGACTCTCATAGGGCACATGGTCACGATTGGATGGCTGACCAGAACAGCCCCGCGTAATGCCGCCGACGATGATCGCGGTAAACCACGAACAACTCGATGGAAGTCCATGGCAGCGACCGTTGTCGCGACAGGAGCGCCGTTGTCCTGCACACACGTGACCTCGACCTCGCTGGCCGGGACACGTACCCGAGTGACACCAAACCTGGAAAGTGACACGCGAGTGACACGAAAATTGGAAAGTGACACCGCTCCGCGGAACTGTGAAGTGACACCGAAGATGTCCAATCGGACCAGGTAGTTGTCCACCGCGTTGCTGGAATGCCGGGCCGGTGTGCCAAATCCAATGATCGAAAAACGTCGGTCTCCGTGCGCGTCGCGTCAGTGATGTTGTCCAACGTGGAAGACCCGGCCGGAGCCGTCCTCGTGTGGGGATGAGGGGGTCCGGACCTGCGGCGATGACAGGGCAGCGAGTGCCGGTCGGGGCTTTCATGAGGGGGCGGTCGTTCGGTGGCTGGACAAGCCCGTAGGCACGATTGGACAAAAGGTTGTCAATTGGACAACTCG
The DNA here is from genome assembly GCF_009872365.1 of Rhodococcus sp. T7. Lineage (NCBI taxonomy): Bacteria > Bacillati > Actinomycetota > Actinomycetes > Mycobacteriales > Nocardiaceae > Rhodococcus > Rhodococcus sp. T7. The sequence continues at coordinate 277,568 of NZ_WXYH01000390.1, read as the reverse complement.
CCTGTCACTTCACAGGAACCTGCACCTCCTACACCGAAAATCGGCACTACGTGCACTCGCTTCGCGTCACTCATGGTTTGTGCGCACTCGGCGACGATAATTTCAGTTATCGCACCGTCCCCGCCGAAACCCCACGTCACCACGTTTTTGCTCTGCAGAGTGTCGGTGTGCTCGGATAACCTGCGCCGGTGACGATCGAACCGGTGAACGAGGCCCGCAGCGGCCCGGTAACAGCTTCTTCCGGCACAGAGCCGGTGGTACCGGAAGAGGTGGCGGCGCGGATCGCCGGAGCCATACAGCGGTCGCGGGCGGAGAACACGCGTCGCGGCTACGCCTCGGACTGGGATCGTTTCGTCACGTGGTGTTTCTCCCACGGCCACCCTTCCTTGCCGGCGCACCCGATGGTGGTGGCCGCGTATCTGATTGACGCCGCCGACACCTACGACCAGGACGGCGACCGCGCCTACGCCCCGGCGACGCTCTCGCGCTGGGTTGCCGCCCTTGGGCATCACCACCGCCGTGCCGGGCACCCCGCCCCCGGGGGCAACGAGATCGTCGCGGCCACCCTGTCCGGGATCCGCCGCGACTACGCCGACAACGGAGACCGGCCGCGCCGCCAGGCCGCGCCGCTGCTGGTCGATGACGTCGTCACCATCGTCGCCGCGGCTCGCCAGGCTGTTACCGGGTGGGCGTCGGAGGTGCTCGAGCGCCGCGACACCGCGCTGCTGTTGATGGGGTTCGCCGGTGCCTTCCGTCGCGGCGACCTCGCCGACCTGGTCTGCGAGGATGCGAGCATGCATCGGCTGGACGGTGTGCACATCCGGTTGCGGCGGTCCAAGACCGATCAGGAGGGCGAGGGCGCAACGCGGGCGTTGCCGTTCACCATCTCCCACACCAGTTGCCCACCCTGTGCCTACCTGCGGTGGGCGCAGATACTCGCCGCCCACGACACCTACGGCCGACCCGGGGTGATCCGGCTGCTGCGCAACACCCCACCGTTCGACGGGCACGTCTGCAAAGGTGCGGTGCCGCGGACGCGGGCACGGTCCCCGCTGTTCCGGTCGATCCAGAAGAACGGGAACCTCTCCGAGACCGCCTTGTCGGGAGCGGCGATTCATAAGGCTGTCCGCCGCCGCGCCGGACAGGCTGGGTACGACCCCGCTGTCGTCGCCCAGCTCGGTGGGCACTCGCTGCGCGCCGGGTTCGTCACCCAGGCCGTCCGCAACGGCCGGAGCGCGCAGGCGATCATGCGCCAGACCGGGCACACCACACCGGCGATGATCGAGGTCTACACCCGAGACAACGCGCCGCTGATCGCCAACGCGGTCACCGACATCGGCCTCTGACGTGTCGAACAGGGTTGGAACTGCATCTGATGGCCCAGTCGTAGCCGATTGCGTGCGCCACTAGCGGCCCCATCCGCCTGCAGGGATAGTTCCCTGACCACCCGGACGGTTCGTGTCGGACACCGCCCCTACCCTCCCGGTAACAGCACCGCGGACGCGGAGGGGAGAGCAGTGTGGCAGTCGTAGACGACGTACTTTCGCTTCCCGGAATGCCCGCACACCCGGTGGTAGCGGGGACCGAGCAACTCGCCTTGCTCGGTCAGCCGCAGCCGATCCGGATCCCCGAACGGCTGTGGCGGTCCTGGCTCGACGACCCCTCGGTCGTTGCCCGGTTCGTCGCCAAATGCTATCGGCGAGAAGCAAACCGATGCACGGCATGGCTGGGCAGTGTCTCCTCCACCGGGCACGGGTCTTTTCGGGCCGCGAGCCTGCCCGGCGCGTCTCGCCGTGGCACCGTGCCCGCGCACCTCTTCGCATACCAGCTCGAGTACGGGGTCATCCCGCGGCTGGGGTGGTCCGGCACCGACGACGCCGTGCTGTGCCACCAGTGCGACTTCGCCGGCTGCGTGAATCCTCGGCACATGCGACTGGGCACCAACGCCGTCAACCGCAGTGAATACCACCTGCGGCGGCGTAACCTCGCCAGTCCCCTCGCCGACGTCCGCGGCCAGGCCGGGCGCACCCGTGCCATCGCCACCGCGATCCGGAATGGCCTTGCCAGCGGCGACAATGCGGACAGTATCGAACAGCGGATCAGAAGCGCCGAAGCGGCGGGATTGCCCCTCACCCTCTGGTGAGGGACCGGCACCCACTGGGAACCTGAGGCAGCCCCGCTCCGGATCCCCACGACCGACTGAAGGACCGACGGCTATCCGGCGAAGGAGGCGTGGATCTGGTACCGAGGCAGGGCGAGGCCTGGGGTGCAGTCAGCATCAAGACGGCAAGTTAGCTTGCAGTCCGTCGAGTGGCAAGGTAACTTGGAATAATGCAGTCGGAGCCGGTCATCGCCGAGAGCGCCTACAAGCACGGGATCGACTCCGGCGACATGGTGCACGCATTCAATAACGCGATCACCGCGTTCGATCTCGGCGAGGGGTTCATCATGCTCGTCGGACCAGCGCTCGACGCGACGTTGCTGGAGATCGGTTACGTCACCAGCACCGACGCCCACGTGATCGTCCACGCCATGAAGGCCCGACCAAGCTACCTGAGGTGATGACTATGCCACGCACAACGAAGGACATCCTCGCGCACGCCGACGAACTCGCGAAGCGGTTCGAGGACTACGAACCCCGAGAGGGGGACCGCCGGGACCCGGCCGCGCTCGCCGAGCTGCGCGCCGCCGTAGTCGCCCGCGCCGAAGCCGAGCGTCAGCTCGTCGACCACATCGTCGCGGCCCGAAAGCACGGCCTGCCCTGGTCGACGATCGGCGCCGAGGTCGGCACGTCCGGGGAGGCAGCCCGCCAGAAGTATGGTCCGCTGCTCGCCTCCTGAACAGGCACTTCGATCCCGGGTGGACGGCGGTCAGCCAACGCCGCGCCACGGCGGCAGCTTGTGCGCGGGCGATGGCGCCCCGGGTTGCGCCGGACCGGGTCTGAACCACGAGAACCCTCAGCGCCGAAGGGCATTCGTCGTATGTGGGCACGCAAGGCTGGAAACCGCTGGGTGGGGCTGCCTACAGGGGTGCTTACGCCCCGGAGACCTCCTACACGAACCACTTCCCTCGGCTACTGCGTCGGGCACCCGAATTATGTCGGTGCCGGATCCGTCGATGCAACCGCGGCACACATGACCTGCACGAAAAGCGTTTGATCCACCAGCGTCGCCCACGACACCGGTGGCAGCCGATGCGCTCCTGCGCGCCCCGACGAGAACACCGTGGGCCGGCCGAAGACGGAACCCGACCTGGGCGATCTGAGCCGGACACGACGCGAGCCACAGGCCTCGTCGTCCGGCGAGTAATCCTGCAGCTCACTTCCGATCCCACCGCAATGAGATGGCTACACCAGGACCCTAGCAACCCGGCGGGAATCGGCTACGACGACACCCGTAAGCACCAAAGGTACGAACGCATTCCACGACCGCAGACGAGTCACAAAAGAGACGGCGCCCCATCACGGGTTGCGGTCGCACCGTGCTGTGTCCGACAGGTTCGGCATGATTCCAGAATGCATCTCGCCCCCCGCCCGGACCATTCGCCGCCCGATCCCGCACGACCTACGGGGGCGGAGACCGACGGGCGGACGGCACGGACAGAGCGTGGCGACAGGCCCGAACACCGCATGGACCGGGCGTCTCAGCACGTGTGGGGATTGTTCACCGACTGGTGCACGGCCGTCGACCTCGCACCGCTGCCCACCGACCCGGTGACCGTGGCGATGTTCCTCGGCGAGCACCCCACTGCCCCCGGAACGCAACGGCGCCGGGTCGGCGTGATCAACGCCGCGCACCGCCGAGCCGGCCTGCCGCAACCGGGGCGCAGCGAACTCGTCCGCGACCTGCTCGATGCCGGGCGCACGGCAAGGCGCGAGCGCGCTGCGGCGGCAATCGCCAATCGAATAGCGCAGCTGCCGCTCACCGGCTCGCCGGCCGGTCTCTTCGGGCGCCGCGACGCCCTCCTCCTCGCCCTCGCCGCCACACTGCGCTTCGAGCAGATCGCCCGCCTGCGCCGAAACCAGATCAGCGTCCACACCGATACGTTGCTGATCCACCTCGACGAGGATGGCCCCCGCCGACTCCACCTGCCGACCACAGATGTGGTCGCGGTCTACCACAGGTGGCTCGAGGTCCTGGGTTTCCTCGACCGCTACCCCAGCACCTCATTGCTGGCGCAGTCCCTGGGCCGGGGTGCGGACCTGACCGCGCACGCGGCGACGGCCCGCCGGGACGATCGACCACTGTTGACCCCGATCGATCGATGGGGCCACACTCCGTACGTCGCGACCACGCTGACTGGGCAGTCCGTCGGCACCGTCGTCCGAGCCCACTTGACCGGCCATGCGCCCACCCATGATCGGGTGCGCCGACGGCCTGTTACGGCCCGGGAGACGCCTGCGCCGACCGAGGCGCAGGACATCATCCTCGACGGCGACTATTACGAGCGCGGCATTCGCGCTCGCGCGAACGCGCACACCGCGATGAGCGGCGTCACCGACATTCTCGGTGACATTGAGGACCGCGCCGACCAACTCCTGGCCGACTTGCTCTCCGTCCTCGAATCGGACTGAACACTCGCAGCATGTCCGTTTTGTCTGTTGTTTACCGCGGTAAACAACAGACAAAACGGACATGAGGGCGGTGATTTCGATGTCCCGGCTCGGTACATCTGATGCCGACTCAGTTGACCTGACGCGACCGACGGTCTATCTGATGCCTGGCTCAGTGAATCTGATGCTGGGCCGATGGCCGCGGTCGGTCAGGGCCCGGGCCTCGTGCCGGGCAAGCACGGCGAGAGCGCCGTCGGCAGTGAACAGCATTCGTATCTCGAGGCCCGGTCGGGTACGCCCTGACCGCGGTCGGGTGCAGCGTCATGTCGGGAAGAGCAGCCAGGACTGGGGGTCGGGGCCCACACCGCCGGCCACCCGCTCTCTGCGGCATATCCCGGATCCACAGATTGCGGGTCCCCCGCCGCCATCCACATGCCAAACCCGGAGCCGCGCAACCACCATCTCCGGCCGATCCGTGATTTGCCGATAGCGCTGCCGATCGCCGGTCTCGGCCACTAGCGTCGAGCAGTGGCACCAGGTGAGGTGGGATGTGCGGTGACTGCGGGACCTGCGGTCACCGAGACTGGTGTGCTGACTGCCACGGAACCTGAATGGGATTGCGCGTGTGCGCGGTTCACGGTGATCGCCCCGCTGGCCGCGCTGGACGCGATCGGCCACGCCGCGGCCGATGAGGCAGCGGTGAGGCTGGGATTGTCACGCCGGCAGGTATATGCGCTGGTGCATCGCTTCCGGAAGGGGGCGGGCACGGTCACCGATCTGCTTCCTGGCCGCTCGTCCGGCGGCCGCGGTGCGCGCCGCCTGCCCGAGGCGGTGGAAGAGGTGATCGCCGATCACCTGACGAGGATGTACCTCAAGCGCCAGAAGCCTTCCGTGGCAGTGGTCTATCGGGCCATCGTGGGTGCCTGCGTGCGGCAGCAGTTGCCGGTGCCGGCCCGCAACACGGTGGCGGCGCGCATCGCTGCATTGCATCCGGGCGAGATTGCACGGAAGCGGGAGGGTACCGACTCCCCCGCCGCGCGCAGTCGGCGGTCCGCTGGCGGCACCGCCCCGAGTATCGATACGCCGCTCGAGCAGGTACAGATCGATCACACCGTGGTTGATGTGATGGTCGTCGACGAACGCGATAGACAACCCATCGGACGGCCCTACCTCACGGCTGCGATCGACGTGTTCAGCCGGTGTGTGCTGGGCTTAGTCCTCACCCTCGAGCCGCCGTCCGCGGTATCGGTGGGACTGTGTCTCGGGCAGGTGTGTTGCGACAAACGGCCCTGGCTCGACAGCCTCGGCGTCGGCGAGCAGATGACCTGGCCCATGAGCGGAAAACCACGCCACCTGTACCTCGACAACGCGGCCGAGTTCCACAGCGAAGCACTGCACCGCGGCTGCCAACAGCACGGCATCGATCCCAACTACCGGCCACTCGGCCGCCCGCACTACGGCGGCATCATCGAACGCCTCATCGGCACCGCCATGACCCGGGTACACGAGCTGCCCGGCACCACCTTCTCCAATCCCACCGACCGTGGGACCTACGACTCCGAAACCGCCGCGGCACTGACCCTGACGGAGCTCGAACGCTGGCTGACCCTGGCAGTCGGCTCGTATCACGGCACCGTCCACACCGGACTTGGTCAGACCCCCGCCGGGCGGTGGGCGGACGGCATCGCCGCCCTGCCCGCTCCCCCACCGGTGTCGGCGAACCGGGCGGTGTTCCTGATCGACTTCCTGCCGGTGCTCCGGCGCCGACTGACCCGCACCGGATTCGTCGTCGACCACATCCACTACTTCTCCGCCGCCCTCAAGCCGTGGGTCGCGCGCCGAGAACAGTGCGGCAAGTTCGTCCTCCGGCGCGACCCCCGCGATCTGAGCCGCATCTGGGTGCTCGACCCGGACGGCACCACCTATCTGGAGGTGCCCTACCGCACTCTGTCCCGACCGTCGATCACCCTGTGGGAACACCGTGCCGCGATCACCCGTCTGCGCGAGCGGGGGCGCACCGAAGTCGACGAGGCGGCGTTGTTCCGGATGCTCGACACGATGCGTGAGATCACCGCCACCGCAAGCAAAGCCACCCGTACAGCCCGCCGCAACACCGAACGCCGCCGCCACCTGCGCCCACCCGTACCCGCTGCCCGGATGCAGCCACCACCAGACCCTGGTCCCACCGCCGGAGCCGGCGTCCCGGTGGCCGTGTTCGACGACATCGAAGAATGGTGAGAGATGGTCGACACCGCGGCACCGGAAGATTTCGAGCACCTGCACGCACCGGTCCGTCCGGTCGCCGCCCTACCGGCCGAGGAGCGGATCCGGCACATCCGCGCCGAACGGTGGATCGGCTATCCCCGCGCCCGCGCGGCCGTGGAGCAACTCGACATCCTGTTGAAATGGCCGGCCCGGCAACGAATGCCGAACCTGCTCATCATCGGGCCGACCAACAACGGCAAGTCGATGATCGTCGAGAAGTTCCGCCGCCAGCATCCGCCGGTCAGCGGCGACGACGCCGAACAGATCCCCGTCCTGTGTGTGCAGATGCCCTCGGACCCCTCGATCAGCCGGTTCTACGTCGCGGTGCTCGCCGCCCTCGGAGCCCCGCTGCGTCCGCACCGGCGGATCGCCGAACTCGAACAGCTCACCCTCACGTTGCTGCGCCGCACTGGAGTGCAGCTGCTGGTGATCGACGAGATTCACAACATCCTCGCCGGCCGTGACAACGTCCGCCGCGAATTCCTGAACCTGCTCCGCTATCTCGGCAACGAACTGAAAATCCCCCTCGTCGGCGTCGGCACCCGCGAGGCGTATCTGGCGATCCGCACCGACGACCAACTCGAGAACCGGTTCCTGCCGATCTCCCTGCCGCCGTGGGGCGATGACCCCGTCACCCGGTCCCTGCTCGCCAGTTTCGCCGCCAGCTATCCGCTGCGTGCCCGCTCGCATCTGAGCGGCGACGAGATGACCGGATACCTCCTTTCCCGCTGCGAGGGCACCATCGGTGAGCTCGCCATGCTGCTGACCGCGGCCGCCGTCGCCGCCGTGGAAACCGGGGAGGAAGCGATCAACCGCTGCGCCCTGACCGTCGCCGACTACACCGGTCCGAGCGACCGCCGCCGCCAGTTCGAACGCGAACTGCTGTGACCCGCACGGGAAAATGGCCGCTACACCCACCACCCCAGCCGGGGGAAGCGCTCTCCTCCTGGCTGTACCGAATCGCGCAGTTGCATTCCCTGAGCCTCGACGAACTCCTCGAACACGACCTCAACCACCGCGGCCTGACCGCGAGAGAACTCGACGACGACCCACCACCGGCCGTACTCGACACCATCTCCACCCGCAGCGGCCTCCCCCTGGATCGGCTGCGCCCGATGAGCCTGGCCGGATGGGCTCCGTGGCTGCTCGACAACCCCGACCCGGACCGATGTTCGTTTCCCACCTACGTCCATCAACTCTCGGTCCTGCTCCCCACCGATCGGCGCGATTCAGCCGTCCGCGCCCCCGCCTCTGCTCGGTGGCGGCCCTGGGTGAGCGCGAACCGCAGTTACCGCGCATGCCCGGACTGCGTCGCGCCGTCCGGTCCGTGGTCGATCCCCCTGATCGGGCAGTTGCCGCTGACACTCGGGTGCCCCGCCCACCACCGCCGGCTCGAATCCTGTAACGCCATCCCGCACCCGCTGGCGCGCTGGGAGACCGCCGAATCGGTCACCCGGGCGACCACCGCACCCGAAGCCGGCCTGGACGCACTCATCGCCCAGGCGCTGGGCGCCGGCACCGTCACCCTGCGGCGGCGGGCGGTGCACGCCGCGGTCTGGTTCCGCATGCTGCGAACGTTGCTCGACGAACTGTGCACCCCGTTTCGCGCCGCCGGGCCCGGCGGCGATGACCTGCGCCGCATCTGGACCAGCGTCGGCCGCAGACCCCATCGGGTATTGACCACCACCTTCGAAGAACTGGACTGGGCGACGCAGGCACACCTGCTCGCCGCGGCCGCCGTCGCGATCGACCTACTCGGCGCCGGAACGATCACCGCGCGAGGTACCCACGGGCCCCTGCTGTGCCCCTGGCCGTCGACGACCGTCTTCGGTGGCCGGCTCACCCGCCGCCCGTCACCACCCCGCTCGGTGCACCCGGTGTCCAGCGACGAGACCGCGGCGCTGTGGGCGCGCGTGCACTCGAGCATGGAAGCAGCGATCGCGGCGGCCCGGCAGGACCCCGCGGCCGCGCAGGCGCTGTTCGCGCTCGCCCGCAACGGATGTCGCACCGAGGCCGCTGTGCTGCGGTTGCGTACGGCGTTCGCCCAGCACGGCATTGCCCTCTCCATTTCCGACACCACCACGGCCCAGCCGAAAACAGCACGGTCGCCGGGTTAGATTGGCGCCATGAGATCCGCGTCCGCGCACGCCCGCCGCAGTCCCTGCCGCACAGCGCACGACGTGCACACCCGGTTGGCGACCGGCGCGAAAACCGTGATCCTCGACAGCCCACCCGAAACCACTATCGAACTGCACGATCTTCCCGACGGCCTCACCCTGCGCGTCGAAGGTTCATCCCGCGTGCAGATCACCGACACCACCGTGCGGTCGGAACAACGCGGTCCCGCGATCGTGATCACCGGCGCCGCCCACGCCCAACTCTTCGGCCACGTCCGCGCCCACGCGTACACCACCGCCACCGTCGACGCCTTCGATCACACCCGGGTCACCGCACACAACCGCGCCGCCGTCTCCGCCGTCGACCACGCCCACATCTACGCCGGCGAGAACACCACCGTCTACGCCTACGACCACGCCGCCGTCCACGCACACGGCGACGCGCAGGTACACGCCACCGACAGCACCCGCATCGTGCTGCACGGCAACGCGCACGCCGCGGCCGCACGTGGTGTCACCATCTTCGGCCCCGCCCGGGGCAACGTCACGGTCGCCGCCAGATAGCGCGACACACCGACCACCCCACCACCCGGGCCCCAATGTCCGTTTTGTCCGTTGTTTACCGCGGTAAACAAACCAGACCGATTGGTCTTGTTTGTTTACCGCGGTAAACACGCGACGCACAGCACTCGGCAAGTCGCCCCCGGCGAAGGCACCGGCAGTGCGGGCCGGGGCTCGAACGGCATTCCGAGTATCGCGTCGGCTGCGTCAGGCGCGTGTCGCGCCGGCGAGACCTTTCGAAGAGATGCCGCGCAACCGGCATCCGCGACGCTAGCGCGCGGCCAACGACGATCGGCCCGATACCTTGCGCTCAGCCTGCATGACACCCCGCGTGTCGGCACCGTTCCACCGCCGCGGTGCCGTACCGTGCATACCCGTCCGAAGTAGCCCACACCAGGTGGGTGAAGCAAACGGAAAGGGTCCCATGACCATTCATGTCCTTCTCAATCAGAAGGGCGGCGTCGGAAAAAGCACCCTCGCCGTCAATCTCGCCGCCGTCACCGCCGACGTTCTCAACCAGGACGACGATCCCGACGCCACCTCCCCCGTCGCCGCGGTCTCCGTCGACCCCCAGGGCTCGGCGATCTGGTGGGCCGACCGCCTCGACAACCTGCCATTCCACGTCGTCCAGGCGCACGATGACCTCAACGGACTACGCCAGTTGGGTCAGCTGCCCGGCATCCGCCATGTCTACGTCGACACCCCCGGCTGGATCGACCTCAACGCCGCCGACGACACCTCCGACCCGCTCGGCCGCGGACCCGCCGCCGACGCCTTGCGGACGGTCCTCGAGGTCGCTGATCACGTCATCGTGCCGATCGAAACCGAACCACTCTCGTTCGACCCGACCGCACGCACGATCCGAAAGATCCTCGAGCCCCGCGGCATTCCCTACAGCGTGGTGATCAACAACTGGGATCCCCGCGACGGCAAACTCGACCTCGAGGAGACCAAGGACTTCGTCCGCGCGAACAAATGGCCGCTCGCCAAGACCGTCATCCGGCATTACAAACTGCACACTCGGGCCAGCGCCGACGGCCTGGTCGTAACGGAGTACCCGGCCAACCGGGTAGCGCTGCAGGCCCGGGAGGACTTCTACCGGCTCGCCCTCGAGCTGCGAATCGACGGTGGTCGGTGATGGCACGCGGAACACGTACCAACCTGGCGACCCTCGCCGGCGCCGTCGGTGACAACTCGCCCGTCGACCGGCCCACCCCGCCCGCGACACCGACCAGTGCTCCGTTGAGCGAGCTGGCACCGAACCCGCGCAACCCGCGTGATGACCTCGGCGACCTCAACGATCTGGTCTCCATCACCGGCACCCAACTCCAACCTGCCCTGGTGGTCACCCGGGACGCCTACCTGCGGCTGTATCCGGAGGACGAAGCCGAGATCGGGCTGGCGCGGTGGGTGGTGATCAACGGCTGTCGGCGCCTCGCCGCCGCCGCCAACTTCGGCCGCCCCTCGCTCGACATCGTCGTCAAGGACGAGGTCGCCAAGGACCGTGTCACCCTGCTCGCTGCGGCGGTCATCGAAAACGTCGGCCGCCGCGACTTCGACGTCATCGAAGAGGCCAAGGCCATCGAGCTCCTCATCAGCGAGTGCGGGACCGTCGACAAGGCAGCTATGAAGCTCGCCAAGTCCAAGGGGTGGATCTCCCAACGGCGGTCTCTGCTCCAACTCACCCCAGAACTCCAAACCGCCTTGCGCAATGGTGAACTCGCGATCCGCACCGCTCGATCACTCGCGCAAGTCCCGCCGGAGGATCAAGTTGAGGCATGGAACACCGAACGCACGCGTCACCATAGTGCTGAGTCAGATTCAGGTTCCACTGACGACGGTCCCGGGCCAGCGGAACGGGTGCCCGTGACCGCGGCGAAGGTGACCCGCACCTTCCGGCGCCTGGATGCCGACCCCGCAGTTCTCGCGGAAGCGCTGGTCGAGTACCTCGACGGCGATGGTCTTCGGACCCTTCTCGCCGTGCTTACCCAACGAACCTGACCAAGCCTGCAAGCGACACCCACCCCGGGAAATGTCCGTTTTGTCTGTTGTTTACCGCGGTAAACAACTGTAGGTTCCCGCCTAAAAGTTCGACTTTCGTGGTCTGTCCTGGGGGTTTGTGGTCGGTTCTCATCAACTGTTCGACGTCTACTTCTCACGGTTCGTTCGACTTCTTCTCGGCGTGTGCTGGTTGGCGGGCCTGAGGATCTGTGCGGCCAGCTCGACGGTGTCGGGGTAGATCGCTGCGTGGGTGAAGCTGTCGTGATCGGTTTGGATGCCGAGATAGTGGTTGCGGGTCTGTAGCCGGAGCAGCCGGTGTCGCCAGTGGTGAGGAAGGGCGGTCGTCGAGGCCGGCCAGGGCGGGACGGCTTTGACCGCGGTCGCGTAGGCGAGTGTCACTTGCTGGGGTGTGTGGTGGCGCAGTAGCTGGTTGGTGCGGCGTTGGGCTGTGATGATCTCGGGGGTGGCGGATAAATCGAGCTGGGGGCTGTCGGCGTCGCTGATCCAGATCCCGTGGCGTGTGCAGACATTGTGGTGGACGGGCAGGTGGACGGGGACAGGTCCGCGGATGCCGCGGCGGATGGTGCATCGTCGGCAGGCGGTGGTGGCCCGGAGCGGGCCTTGGATGTCGGTGTCGCCGAAGGGAGGCAGTGCGTGGGCGAGGTCGGCGGGAGGTTTGCTGGTGAGGTGCGCGAGCGCGAGCAGCGCCGCGCCGGTTGCGGGGACGAGCATGTGGTGGCGGGCGCGGTCGTCGTCGCTGCTGGCCTTCGTCGAGAACCACGGGGGAAGGACGGCGAGAACCTCGGCGAGAGTGAGGTGGTTGGCGTCGGCGAGGCGAGTCAGGTAGGAGACGAGGGTCTCCCCGTTGACCGGGGCGGCCGACCGCGGCAGCACCGGCGTGCGTTTCGGCTTGTGAGAGAACGGGTTCGGTGCCACCGACGAGTTCTGCGTTTTCGGGGGAGGTTGCTCGTGTCGGGGCGGCAGGAGGCGGGCCACGTCGCGGTAGAACGTGGCTTTGCTTCCGGCGAAACCGAGGTCGGTCACTTCTCGGAACACGGTCGCGGGCCGCAGGTTCGGGTCCTCGGCGAACCGGTGCCGGCAGTAGTCGGCCAGAGGGTCGGTGAGCATACTCGGCTTTGTCCGGGCCCGGATTCCGGGCTTCTTGCGGCCGTGCAGGTAATCGCGGATTGTCTGCTGGCTGTGGCCGAGATGGCTAGCGATGGCGCGTCCTGACCATCCCGCCGCGTGCAGCGCGATGATCTTCTCGGCGCGGTCTCGTGGCAGCATCGCGGTCATGCGGCCGGTGGGCGCGGGGACCCGGAGGCGATGTCGGCGTCGACGGAGTCGAGGGTCTTCTTGGTGATCTTCTCGGTGCCGTCCAGGACGGCGTCGATGGCGGCGCTGCGGATTAGCCAGAGCAGGCTTCCGATCATTCCGTGGGTGCGCCTGTGCAGGTAGTTGTCGAGTTTGGTGAGGGTGCCCGGCTGGTGCCGGTGCAGCCGGAGGCTGCCTTCGAGGGCGGCGATCAATGTGGCCCACTGTTGGTCCTGGCCGAACGCGCTGGTGCGGACCATTCCGAAACGGCCGGCGATCTGCTCGCCGCGAGTCCCCGACAGCAGCCCGGTCCGTTCCAGGCTGATCCCGGCATATGCAAACGTTGCGGGAACCCTCTCGCTCAGGTATTTCAAGGTGTCGGATGCTTCGGCGCCCGCGCGGGTGCGGGTGTCGAGGTTGTGCAGTTCATCGACCGCGACGAGGGTGACACGGGCGTCGCGGCTCACTCCGCAGACCGCGTCGGCGATGTCGGTGATGTTGGCGCGCCGTGAGATCGGCAGGTCGAAGAACCGGGCGAACTCCATCGCGATCATCTTCGGGGTGGCCGCGGGCGGGACGGTGATGTAGATGACGGGAATGTCGCCCGTCGCGTGCGGGTGACGCCGCCGGTGGATCACCTCGACGGTCTTGCCGAGCTGGGTCAGCGCGGTGGTTTTGCCGGTGCGGGCGGGCCCGGACACCATCAGGCCGCAGCGGCCGTAGTGGGCGTTGCGGTTCAGCTGGATCAGGCGGCGACCGGAGGTGATGACCTGGCGGATCGTGGGAGTCTGGACCACCAGTAGCCGGGAGTGGTGAGCGATGCGGTCGTCGTCGTAGCAGTCGCGCTTGTCCTCGTCCAGGCCCGTCCAGATCGTGTCGGGCAGAAGGTTCGGTGCAGTGGGCATTTCGGTGACGAAGCCGCGCCAGCCTGCCAGCGTGGTCAACTGCAAGTGCTCGTGTTCGCCCGCCGGGTCGTCACCTCGGTCCGGGCGCGCGGGGCGGTTCACCATCTCTTGTCCGCCTCGGCGAACGCGTCGAAGATCGGCATCGGGATCACCCCGGTGCGGCCTTCGCCGGTGTTCTCGCCTGCCCGGCCGGTGTCGATGTCGTCGGTGAGATCGTCCTCGTCGTCGTTGTCGGCGATCACCTGCTGCGACTCGGCGGGCAGCACGGGGACCGGCTCGCCGGCAAGCTCGAGTTCCGCGGACGCGGCCAGACCGGCGCGTTCGGCCGCCAGCCGGGCGGCCATGCGCCGCTCGCGGCGGTCGAGAACTTCCCCCACGCTCCAGCGGCTCAACACTTGTCTCAGCGCCTCGTTCGGGTCGGCGAACCGGTCGTTGCGGCGCGCCAGGAACCGGGCATAGCGGGCAGCTTCGTCGGAAAACGGCGTGTTCAGCATCGGCGCGTGTTCCCAGACCAGCCGATGCCATCGCCCGTCGTCGGGGTCGCAGAACCAGACGTGGCGGACGTCGTCGTCGTTGACCCGGAACGGCCATTTCCCGGCGTCCAGACCGCCGTAGGGGCTCGATGCGTTGCGGTAGCCGTTCAACACCGGACCGTCGTAGCGGCGACCGTCGATCTCGACACCGTAATTCTGGATGGTGCGCCAGACCACTCGCAGGAATTCGAGCGCCAGCTCCGGAGCCGCCGGGATCCGCAACAGGCCCGCCTTGGCGATGCCGGTGGCGAACATGTCGTTGGGTGACATGGCCAGATTCGGCCATTCCGCGACCGCGAGCCCGTCGTGATCGGACGGGTGATAAACCGTCGAAATCCAATCCCGGATGACATCTTCGAGTTCGTGCACGAATAGAAACGCCTGCTCCTCCAGGCCCTCACCACGGCTGTGCAGGTCTGGGCCCTTGTAGGCGGGAAGGTGCTGGATCAGGCCCTGGCGTAAGGATCTGAAAAACCTTTCGATGGTGGGCTTGTCGGTCGGTTTGCGGGGCTGGGCGGGCTGGATCGAGATGCCCAGCCGCGCGCAGACACCGATCACGTGGGCCGACAGGAACGCTTTGCCGTGGTCGATCACCAGCGTCTCCGGCGGGCACCACACCTCGGCCGAAGCCTCGGCGGTGCCGTCCTCGGTGAACACCAGAAACCGCGGCAACCCGTGCGCCGGGCCCAGCGTCGGCCGTCCCGAACTGCGGCCGGTCACCGCCTCGAACAACACCCCCGCGACGTCGACCGCTTTCGTCGACACCGGGGTCACCTTCAACCCGAGAATCTGGCGGTCGAACAGGTCCTGCGCGACGGTCAGCTGGGCACGAACCCACCGGCAGGTCACCGGTTCCATCGCGAAAATATCCAGATCCTGGGTATCGAGGAGCACGTACTCGCCCGGCCGGGTAGCACGTAACCGCCCGTGAACACCCTTCGGGCCGGCCGCGATCGACCGTCGTGCCTTCGCCGAACCGCTCACCGCGTTCGTGCCCTTCGTCAGCTCCGCCAACCGGCGGTAGGCGGTGGCCTGCGACGGAATCGGCACCACCTTCTCGCCGTGCTCACGGTCGAGCCGATCAGCGACCCGCATCAGCACCGCCGACCGCGTCGGCGTCGACGCAGACACCCCCGCCGCCAGCTCCGCCCGTACCGCAGTCTCCCAGCGCGGATCGACGACCGAGAACCCGCTCCTGCCGCGGCGCCGGTCCACGAGCCCGGCTTCGCCGCTCTCGCGGTAAGCGGCCACCCACTTCTCGACCGCCCGCGACGTCACCGACAATTCCGCGGCCTTGGCCCTGTAACGCGCCATCAGCGGCTGGCTCGGAGCATATTCCGATCGTGGCTCGCCCTCCCGGGCTGCCTGGGCATAACCGGACCGGTAGCCGGTCAGCACCTCTCGGACGTGCTCACCACGCTCGGTCACCTGCCGCCGTTGCTCTCCGGTCAGCCCCGCCAGCACCAGCCCGGGATCGCCGCCGGATCCGACCGGCTCAACACCTCGTGCTCGCGTGACGAATTCGGTCAGAGAGAAACTGCTGTAGCGGCCGTCGGTATAGGAGATGACGACCTTTCGGCCGTCGAACTCCACGATCTGCGCCGCATCCCCATCGACGAGCACCGCGGTGCCGACCGCCACCGTGATCGCGCGCTCGGTCATACTCGACCCCCTGCCGCCGCCGAAACCACCGTTCCGCCATCGAGGGCCTGCGACAGATCCGCCGCCAGCCACGACCTCCACAACGCATGCAGGATCACCGGCCGGATCACCCACGGCGGTGCCACGGCCGCCATCTGCTGCTCCAGCACCGTGATCGCCGTGGGCTCGGCGGCGGCATCCACGACGGCTTCGATCAACTCGGTCGCCACGGTCATCGCCCGTCGATACCCCGCCAGGAACCGCACATTCTCGAGCTGCACCGGATCGCACCCACTCCAGACCTCGAACCCGAACCCGTGCCGCCGACACACCGCCCGTGTCCAGGCAAACTGTGCGACAACTTTCGGATCGTCAACGCGGGAAGCGGCTTTCACATCCACCACCGTCACCGCGCCATCGGCATAGGTCAGCAGCAGATCCGGAACATGGCGGCGCACCTGGTCACCGTCAGCCCCCTTCAGAAGGAATGGCTGAGCGGCGATGCCCACCACGTCCGGGTCCTGATCGGCCAGAAGGATCCTCGCCAGCTCCAGCCGACTCTCGTAGACCACATGCGAGCCCGTTGTTGAGGCCCAATACCACCCGGAATAATGGCGACGTCCCTGCCATGAACGGAACTCCCGCACCGGACGACCGGACAGCACCTCCGACACCGGTAGACGTGGCAACGTCGTATCGACGTATCTGCCGTCGTCCGCCCGATACCGGACGGACACATCCGATTTCTCGGCAAAATCGGCCAAGCCCGCCCGCAGGACGGAGTCCTCAGTCATGGGCGCCATGAAACACCGCCCAGAACCGATCCGGCCGCAGACACGCCGCCGCAGATTCTCAGCAATCATTCGAATCCGAACGACGCACGAACTTTCAATGAGAATCCGAACTCTTCAACGAGAAGCTACACGAGTCGGCATCATCAGATGCACTGAGTCAGGACAAATCCTGTCCTGACTCAATGAATCTGGCGGACCTGACCAGCGGTTCGCCAGGCTCGGTGCGTCGTTGCCTTGATGAGCGACTCATTGAATTTGGCGAGTACGGAAATAAGTATGGAGATGAAGGTTTCGCCGATTCGCAGCTACACCAGGTGATACTGGGTGATCTCGCCCGGCCAACTCTCCCAGCTCCACTGAGCCGTCCGCCAGATAGCCGACACGACTCGCCAGATTCAGTGATCCTCCGCCACCTTCATTGAGCCAGTGTCGGTTCTTGAGCGATCTGGCGGTGGCGCCCTGCCGTGAGCTGCGGTGCGCCACTTGTCGCGGTCATGTCGTCATCAACCCCTTCTCACGCGATCTGGCGGATTCTGGGGACAGAGGCACCCGAATCGGCGCGACTGCAACACGTGGAACTGCGGTTCCACCGCTTCCGCCACTTCGGATGAGGAGCCTCGCCACATGTGTGAGAACTCCCGCCAGATCAGCTGAGAACCGATAGGAACGACCTCACCGGCCGTTCCAGTTCGTCGACCACCTCCCGGCAACCACCGCCACGGCACCCGACGCTCCACCCCGGACCCGGAGACGAACACCGCCTCGAACTCGTCATCGGCACGGCTCAACTGCGCAATCTCTCCCAGCACCGAGGCATGCGCCACCCGGGCGAGAAACTGCGCCAACGCCGCGCCACCTATGTGAGAAACGCGCCAGATCGACCGAGAACCGACAGCCAGGACAAATCCCCGATTTACACCACCACCCCTTGACACGTTGGTTACGCTCCGATCAGCGCAACGAAGAGAGCATGGATCGGAGCGAATCCCCCGCGTACGGGAATTATTCCGCTCAGGCAATAACCTCTCTCACGCGTCTTGATCGTTCCTTCAGCCTCGGCTACGTCCCCGTACTGTGGCCCACGCTGCCGATCTCCCTGGTCTCGCACTCCGATCAAGAACCCGTCCCAACACCGTCCCAACACCGTCCCAATGCCGTCCCAACATCAAGACTGCTTGACTTACGGGCTTATCCGTGGTGCTCCTCTCAACTAACAGGTCGGCCGTTCACTCCCCGGGAGAGTCGTGAGAAGGGTGTGTCAGTCGATTTCGACACCGAGCTCCTGAGCCTTGGCCGCGCCGAAGCCGACCAACTCGGTGCGGTCAGGACAGTGCGCAATATCCTTCGTCTTCGGCGGCAACGTACTTCGAACGAGCAGTGCCACCGCGCTCTATCGACTGATCATGTCAGGGTGGGCGTCCACAACGATGCGGTAGCCGATGCCGACGAGAACACTGCCGGCGATGCGGACGGTAAGTTGCACCCAGCGCAGATGAGCGCCCCGTTGGTCGGGCACAAGTTCAGCCTGTCCGGCGACGACGAAAGGATTCGGATCGCCCGGACCGCTCGATCCCCACGTGTGCGGTCGCCTCGGTGTCGAAGTAGGGCAGGAAGTCGGGCAGGAACACCGACGCCACATGCGGCTTGGACGCCGAGACGCTGCGGCCGAAGAATTTGCCAACGGTGACTCTCTTAGGGCGCGGAGGCATGCTCGGAGGAGGCTACGTGATCAACGGCACCTGGAAT
The DNA here is from genome assembly GCF_009872365.1 of Rhodococcus sp. T7. NCBI lineage: Bacteria > Bacillati > Actinomycetota > Actinomycetes > Mycobacteriales > Nocardiaceae > Rhodococcus > Rhodococcus sp. T7. Next base: position 259,139 of record NZ_WXYH01000390.1, on the reverse strand, counting down.
ATCTGAACTAGTTCTGATGTAATGGTGTGTATGAGCAAGTCGACTACTACGGCCACATTCTCCGAATTTTTGAGGTCACCCAAGGATGTCCTTGGCGTCCTCGAGGACAGCGGTGAGGTGGTTCTGACTCGCCGGAATGCTCCAGCTCTGCGGTTGACCCAGGAGTCGGCGAGCCGCGCGGAGTTGAGCGCCCTCGGCGTCGTCGGGCAGCTTTTCGCTGCCTCCCTCGATGAGGCGGCGCTCGATCGTGTCGCCACCCGCCTGGCCGTGACACTGCCGTGGATCGGGTTACTCCCTGCGGCCTTGCACGCGGAGTTCGTCGCCGAGTTCCAGGCCACGGCGCGTGCCTGCATCGCTGTGGCCCGCTTCGATCGACTCGCGATCCTGCTCGAAGCATGGAAGGCCACGGCGGAGGCGTACGCCGACCCTCGGTTGACAGCTGATGGCTCCGACTTGGAGTATCTCGATGAACCCGAGGTGGTCGAAGCCCCGGATCTCGGCGCGTGAGCAAGAAGGATGGCCCGGTCCCTCGTCCGATCAAACGTGTCGAATGGCATCTCGTGTTCGCCACGCGTGACGCCGCGAAGGGCTGGACCGATCTGCTGGCGACCGCACGCAACGCCACGGTCGATGCATGGGACACACTCACCCGAGAACCGATAGTGGAGACATCGCGGCTGTATCAGCTCAAGGGCGACTACGCCTACGGGACGTACCAAGGGCGAACCTACGCTCGGTACCAGTACAAGGTGACCGACGGTGGGCGGATCTGGTTCTTCGTCGATCCGGCGCCTAAAGGCGCGAAGAACGCCGGCCGAGTTCTACTCGAGCGATGCGAGCCTGGGCATCCGAAGGAAACCGAGTAAGGCTCAATACGGTCGCTGCGAGCACGCCGAGCGGTGGGGCGCGACCCTGCCCCAAACCGGAGGCCCATTAACGGTCCTGGCCTGCGGGAACCTGTAGGTCAGTGGTGCAGTCGACGTAGGTCGGCGTGGGCGGTGGGTGGCATTTGCGCACGATCTCGGTGTGGCAATAACGTCCTGGCGGGTGTCAGGCTGTCAACTTCTTCATGTGCTCACGCACGGCCGGCACGTATGCCTGGGTCTGGCCGAATGGCGGAATCCCGCCGTAAGTGACGACGGCACCCTCCCCGCCGTTGTAGGCGGCGATGATCAGATCGGTGAAGTCGCCCTTGACGGCTCCACTGTCGTGATGCGGTCGAAGGTAGTCGGCGATGTGGCAGAGATAGCGCCCTTCCGAGGCGATCGCGTCATACGGATTGAACGGGTCGGCAGCGTTCGGTGGTTCCGCTTTTCCGCTTCGATCTAGACCGGAATCCGTACCGAAAGCCTTCCAGGTCTCCGGCATGAACTGACTCATTCCTTCGGCGCCGCCCTGGTTTACGCCATCGCCCTTGCTGACCGCCTTTTCGTTGAACCCGGACTCTTGTTGAACGATGCCGGCAACCAGAACCGGGCTCACCTCTGGGCACAGAGACCCAGCAGCCGAGACTGCGTTGGTGTATTGCGGCGGGATGCTGCCAGGGGCGAACCTGGTCTGATCACCGACCTCTGGCGGGCACGGCTCCGTGGTGGTCGTACCGCCCGGAGCGCTGCCGTAGTGGGAGTCGGCGGTCGGCATCCCGCCGCCCTCGAGTGTGACGTGTACGTGGTCGAAGTGGTTTGCGGTGTAGCCGTGACGGTCCTCCATCAGCGACCAGTCACCGGTGCCGTCCCAGTAGCGCTGTTGCCAGATCACGTACTCGACGCTGAGGGCCGCTTTGTTCTGTTGGAGGTACAGGGCGATCTTGTCGCCGAGTGCCTTCCCTTGGGCGCTCGCGGAGTCGGGAATCATGATGTCGACCGCGCGCCCGGCGGGGTGGTCCTGGGCGACGTCGTCCGTGGGGCGCCAACCGCCGATGGTAGTGATCTCGGGGAAGGCCGCCGCGATTGTGCGCATGACGCGGATCGAGTCGACCTGCATCTGCGCTTCGCTGCCTTTGTCGGCGGGCAGCGGTGGCAGATCTCCACCGGTGGAATCGGTATGTGCGACCAGCTCTGCTGGTCCTCGAGTGGGCGAGATGGTTCCTTGTTGTTTGAGCCACGGAATGGGATCTACTCCCCCGCCCAGTGACCAGCCTCCGGGGTAGACGCCGAAGTGAAGATGCGGTCCACTCGACTGTCCTTCGCTGCCCACCTTGCCGATCAGTTGGCCCGCTGTGACCTTGTCTCCGGTGTGGACGAGGACCCCGGACGCCTGCATGTGCCCGTACAGGGATTCGACGATCTGGCCCTCGATGGTGTGCCGGATCCGAATCCAGTGTCCGTAGCCGGCGGCGGGCTCGGCGGCGATGACTTCGCCGTCACCGGCGGCGTAGAACGGGGTGTCCAGTGGTGCTGCGTAGTCCTGGCCGTCGTGCATGCCTGTCTCGCGCATACCGAAGGGTGAGCTGATTGTGTAGGTGCCTTCGGCCATCGGGACCGCGAGGGATCCGGGCTTGAGTCCCATGAGGCTGCCGCCCCCGGCGTCTGGCACAGGTTGACCGCAGTTCGTGTCACTACCGGTCGTCGCGAGGATGACCAGTATCGGAGCCATCATGATGACCATGGCGAAGGCGGGTATTCCGGCGAGCAGCCACCACCACTTTTTCGAGCTGCCTTCCTGTGCGTCCGGGGTCGACGGTGGTGTGTCGAGGAGCGCCATCAGCGAGCTCGGTGAGCCAGTGCGCTCGGCGTGACTACCGGCGCGGATCCGGACTGCGCGGCGGCAGCGAGCAGCTGAGCAGTCTTCGACCCTGCACCGTTGGGGACCCCTGTTTCAGGAGAGGCGGGTCTGGCTGGTCGCGGGGTGCGGCTCGGTGTAGTCGGCAACATCACCGGCGCCCCAGATGTGGTGGTGAATTCGCGGAATCGGCGACCGTCAGGGCTACTGGTCGTGGTGGCCGAGGCGCGGACCTGGCCAGGGTTGGCGACCGGCAACGACGGGGCGACCCCGATGGGGTGCTTGATGCCGGCCTTGTCCGACACCGCCGTTTTCGACAGTCGACTCCGGACAGCGTCGGCAGCAGCGTTCGTAGCCGCGGTTCCACGACTGGTCTGGGCACCGACCGTGCCTGAGGTGGACTTCGGGTAGCTGTCGGGATCGGCGATCGAGTCGACCTTGTTCTTCGCTCGCTTCGCCGTCGAGGAGAGGACCCGTCCGGCAACCAGCACTGCAGCTGCCCCGCCGGTTGCTGCGGTCGACGTGGCTCCGGCTGCGACTTTTCCGGTCGTTGCCGCGGCAGTGCCGGACTTCTTCGCTAGTGCTCCTGCCCCCTTCACCACGGCCTTTCCGCCCTGGTACATGTGGCGTCCGTTGGCGGCCATCGCAGCAATGTCGCGCGCTGTGGTGGGCGTTGAGCGACTAATGGCGGTCGGTGCGACGTTGGGCCGTTTAGTCAGAATTGTTGCCAGGTTGTCCGACATTCGCTTCATTCCCTTGACCGCTCGGCGGAAGAGGAGAAGTGCGGTGACCAGGAAGATGTCGACGAAGAACACCGTGCGGATCAGGTTCGATTCGTCTGCAGCGAAGAGATCCTCGACGACCATGACGTATCCCACGAGGAAGACGATGGCGAAGATCATCTGCAGCAACGCCATTGCGACGTTGGCGATGGTCCGCCAGAACTGCCCGCGCATCGAGGGTGCGATGGCGAGGACGACTCCTGGTATCGATTTGATGGCATTGCCGATCGAGACACCTGCGGCGATGATCAATCGGCCGGCGAGGTAGATCGCGAAGGCCATGAGGAGTGCGCCGGCGAAGATCAGGAAAAACAGGCCCATCGCTTGTCCGGGACCGGGGTTGTCGGCATAGGCCTTCATCGGCCCGTCCTCCCCCTCACATTTGGCGATGGCATCTTTGACGCGGTCTTCCGGTTTCGCGTCGGGATTGATCAGGTCAAGGGCTACGCCTGCCCCAGGGGCGATCTCGGAGACGACGTCCTGCGCTTTGTCTGCAAGTCCTGGCTCCTTGGGCTTCGCGAGGTACGCGGCGTCGAACTCTTTGACGCATTTCCCGTTGTTTTCCGGGGCATCGAGAACGACTCCGAAGTTGATCAGTTGCGTTGGTTGGCGGATGAACGTGTCGATGAGTTTCGATTCGATCGTTTCGATCTCGGTCTGCGGGTTTCCGCTGGTATCACCGCCGTTGGCGAGCCCGGAGGCGACTTCCAGGCCGGCATCTCGCGCCGACAGCACCAGTCCGTTGTCCCCGAGGACGCGATCGACCGGGTTCGAGAGAACGCCCGCGGCCGCGGCCGCGATGACGCAGGACATGAGGAGCTCGTAGATTCCGGTGGAGAATCGGCCGCGGATGATCCAGATGGCGACGCTGAGTCCGGCGACTGTGAGCATCAGCGGGGTCAGCGCGAACTGGTCGGTGATGGTGGTGACCGAGTCGGCGATGGTGCGCACGGGTGTGAGGATCAGGTCGAGCCATTCGAACGAGAGCACCCAGGTGATGAACCAGATGGCCGTTGCCATCAGGAAGCGGAAGACCTCGTATTCGAGGGTGATGATGTACGCCCAGATCATGCGCCAGCCGCCGCCCACTGAGGCGTTGCCTTTGTCGATGGACAGGAAATAGCTCCACGCGTCGATGCCGTGCGAATCTTTCAGATTCATCCAGGCGAAGAACGGGCTCGCACCGCCGCCGCCGGCGGGATCGGCGAGAGCCGGGGTGGCCACGATCATCAAGAGGGCGCCGGCCGCGTGCCAGCCGGCGATGAGGCGGATGAGTAGCCGGCTCCACCAGCGTGCCCACAGCCAGCGGGTTACTGGACGGGTCAGGTGTATCAGTGCGGTCAGCCAGGATTGCGGAATCCATGCGGTGACAAGCCACAGCAGTGAGCGTTTGGCCGCGGCGCGGACACTGAAATACTCCCGGGGTTCGGGGCCGCCGACCACCTCCCGTTCACGGGAGGACGCCGCGGCCGCGGTCATGCTTTCACCAGCTTGTTGTCCTTCGGAGTGGTCGACACTGCAATTCGGCGAGACTCGGTTGCAGGCAGCAGCGTCTTGATACGGCCGACGTTTCCGCTGCCATCGCGCATGTAACCTTCACCGCGGCGGTGAGGTTCGACGTACTTGTCTTTTCCGGTTACCGGAGCTGTCTGCTCCATGTATTGCTTGACCAGTCCGTAGTCGTCCGGGTCGAGGCCAAGCCATTCAATGGCGCGCTTGGCGAGGGTTTCGTCTGTATGACGGTGCGCGATGCGGGTCTTGATCAGTCCGCGCAGCTTCGGGGTGCCGAACGCGCAGTCCTGGTCGCCGAGTCCCACGGCGGCCGAGGACTTGCGGCCCTGCAGCACGAAGTCCTCGACGATGTCGACTCCGTCGTCGGCGCCCAGGAGGTGGTGTGCCTCGTCGACGAGGAACAACGCCATCTGGTCGGGGTCGGCGAAGCACTGTCCGCGGGCGACCTTCGCGATCAGGGTGTACACCGCGTGGCCGAACCGCTTCTCCAGCGGCAGGTTCTCGTAGAGGTGTTGTTTCTCGGTCTGCAGCTGGGTTGGTAAGTCGACCTTGTGGGTGCGGAAAATGATGCCGGGAGCAGTAATGGGCAGCGGGGGTAGATCTTTGCCGAACAGTGCCGCCGCGTAGGTGCGGCGGGCGTAGACGTTCATTGCTTCGCCGAGATCTTGGGCGTGGGCGATCGGGCAAGCACCGGACAGGAGGTGTTCGGTCAGCTCGCCCAAACCCTGGTAGGGGTGCTCTGCGCGGTATTCGGGCTCGATCACTTTTGCCAATGCGATGCCCAGGTCTGAGGAAGGCTGGATCCGGAGCAGTGTCAACAACACGGACTGGGCCATTTCTGCTGCGAGTCCGGCCTCGAAGATCCTCAGTGGATCCATGCTGTATTCGGGTTCGACGAGGTCGACCACGACTGCTTCGGTGACGGCGCGTGCCCAGTTGGCGTACTCGCCGAGATCGCTTTGGTCGATGCCGATGACCTGCCCTCCGCAGTCGACGACCTGGCCGGCGATCACCTTCATGGTGACCGACTTGCCCGATCCGAGCTCACCGGTGACCGCGAAGGATCCGGACTGGTCGCGTAGGGACTTTCCGGCGACGTCGTGGTGAACCACACCGATCCGAGAGGTGGTGATGTTCAGTGCCAACAGCGGACCGCTGCCATCGCCGAGTTCGTTGCGAATGAACGGCATGTACGCCGCGAAATGCGTCGATGTGGTGATCTGCGCGAACTCGCGGACGATCTTCGATGTGGGGACGCCAGGCAACATCGCCCACCACAGGTCTTCCTGGTAGCCGACCGGCGCGACCACCTTGTATTCCTGCTGTTCGAACGCTTTCACCAATGCCTTCGCATCAGCGAGTGCACGCTCCTCGGAATCAGCTCCTACCGCGAACAACGCCGTCCAGGCAACCTCGACCTCATCGCGGTTCGTCTCGAGCAACGAGGTGTATTCGGTCAACGCGGCGGCAGCGAGGTCGAGAACACCTTGGCCGCCGGCCAACTCTCCTTCCCGCTGTTCGTACTGCTCCTTCAGGTTCTCGAGTGCGCGCTTGTTCGCTCGCATGACATCGGCACCGGCGGTTACCTTGAGCCGTACGGCGAAATCGACATCAATATCGCCGAAGTCGTCAGCGAGGGTGAAGAACTCCGAGCCGGGGAAATAGACGCCACCGGCGGGGGTGTCAGCGAGCGCGAGGAGCACTTGGTAGGAGGCCGGGTGGTCGACGATTTCGTACGGCTGGTCGACTTTCAGGACCCGACTGAACGTCGGGACCTTGCCTCGCCAACCCGAAGCCTTCTCTCGATCCGATTGGGCGCCCTCGTCGATCCGGCATGCGGTCAGGGCGGCACCTGACTTTGCTCCTGGCGTCACGGCTGCGTCGGGCAGGTCAGGGTCGACATGCAGTCCGCGCGTCATCGCGTGCTGCCACAGCCACACCATCTGAGCGGGAGTGGCAGGTTGCGGATCGAAGACACCGGGGATGTCGGCCATGATCCGGTTGGCCTGCCGGACACGGGCCCGGATCTCGTCATCGTCAAGTGCGGTCCGCGGCAGCCCGATGTAGTCGGAGAGTGTGGTCCAGGCCGAATGAGCGGCGGCCTTGACCTGATCGACGACCTTGGGTGTGGTCAGCGGAATGCTCAGCCAGTAGATCCTCTGCCCCGGGCGGTATAGCTCGATCGAGTCGAGAGTCGCTTCGCATTCGGTTGCCCAGTCCGGGTGTGCATCGAGATCGACGCCTTCGGTCATTCGGGAAACGATGGCTTCGGCGCTCAACGATGCTGCGATGCCCATCAACAGTGACTCGCCCGGAAGGGCGCGGACGAGCATCGTGTGCAGGGTACGAGCAGTGCGCTTGTCCACATCGGGGCGGTAACCGTAGTCGATGCCCGTGAGCACGTAGTCCGCCCAGACAACGCCGGACTTCGTCCACCGGATGTTCGCGGCCATTGACAGTGTCGGCTGTTCCATAGTGGCGGTGCTTTCTACTCGGAGGTGCCTGCAGCAGCCAGAGCGAGGAGTTCCTTGACGCTCGATCGGCCGGCGCGATGGGTGGGCCCGCTTGCCGGTGTGGGCACCGGAGCGGAGGTCTGCGGTCGTGGTGCGACAGGTTCCGCCGATGCGGTTTCGGTGACCTCGGCGGTGGCGATGTGCACGGCCTGCGGGACGACCGTGGCGCTGAGTTCGGCGGCCGTGGGGTCGGCAGTGATGTAGCCACTCGGACGCACGAGGTGGGGTGGCCGGATGGTCACCCGGCGGCCGTTGATCTGGATCTTGGCACCGGCCGGCGCGAAGGCTGCGGCGCAGATTCCCTGTGCCACTGAGGCGGGGCTCCGGCCGGCAAACCGGACTTTGCCGACGACAAAGACGGTGCCCAGTGACCAGAAGGCGAAGAATCCGACGTTCCAGGAAATGCTGTCCCGAAGCCACAGTGGATGCAGGAGCCACAGGAGCGCACCGACGATTGCGCCGCTGACGGCTTGCGGAACGGTGTAGGGACCGAACGGCAGCTTCTTTCCGTCAGGTGTACGCCCGATCAGCTGCGGCACCTTGCGAGCGCGGGTGAAGTTCTTGATGACTTCCCCGGTGGTGCGATCGTCACTCATCGCAGCACCGGCCCACTCGTGACTTCATGCCGGCGAAGCCGCGAACCCGCTTCCGCAGTGCTAGCTACATCGAACATGGGAGCCCTCCTTGTAAGAGGTCGGTGGCGCAACGAGGTCAGTGCTGGCAAGGCATCTTTCAGCCGGTGCGAACGAGCGGAGATCACACGGGAAGGTCTAAGCCGGAAATCGGCTCGGCCACGATGTGCACCACGGCGGGAGCGCTCTCCAACTCCTCACCTGTCGAGTCCTTCAGGACGTCCATGTTGAAGACGACCCACAGTGCTGCACCGCCGATGAGCGCGGAAGTGATGAGCCGGGCAACTGTGAATGAGGCCATCAGATTCTTGAGAAGGAAGAACAAAACGAGGCAGCCGGCGGCCGACTGGAGGAGCAGCTTGCCGTTGCTGGTGAACTCCTGCGCCTTGTCGAAAAGCCCTGCGGCGAGGACCGCGTTGTTGGGATCGGTGGTTGCGAGCGCAATGGACATGATGGGTTACCTTCCGGATGAATGAGGATCGGTTCCTGACGGGGAAAAAAGCGGCACGTCGCCGGCAGTCGGCACCGAAAGTGCGGGGGTCTGTCCTGAATCAGGCGATGCGGACTCCGGGGCACCGGCACTTGGTGTGGTCGAGCTCGGTGCGGTCGTTGACGAGGATGGTGTTCGGGGTGCCGCCGGCGGGTACAACGGCGTTGCGTCAATTGCGCTGACCTCCCACCGGCCGCCGCGGGAGGTCATCGTCAGCGCGTACTGCCCACTGACCGAATCGACCTCGGCGACTTTCTGCGCTGCCGTCACCAGGAGGCGCACAACATCACCGTCAGGCAGCGGTGCCGATGCACTGGCAGCACTCAGGTCTTCCGACGAATAGACATCGGTGATTGCCACTCTGCGATACGGCGCCGGAACAATCGGGGCGATCGAAACCCCCGGCGTGAGATAGCGCGCTACTTCCCCGTTGCCGGTCAACATCGCGGACAGGAACTCGTGCGCGGACGTGGCGATGGGATGGTTGGCGACCCGGTACTTGTAGCCGAGCTTGACGTCGATCGAGGTCGACGGTTCAGCTACTTCGGCGGGGAGTGCGGCGGCCCTCACGCCCGCTTCGGTGACCACAACCGGCACCTGAAAGTAGCGACGAACTGTGGCCGCATTCGCGTCCGAGGCGGCTCGAACTGACACCGAGATCGTCACCGCGTATGTCCGTGACTTCTGCTCGTAGTCGATCGACGCGACGGCCGGATCAGTCGCGGCAAACAACGGCGCGGTCGGAAGGCTGGGGCTTCCCGAGACGAAATGATCGAGTTCTTGTTCATTCCCACGCGATGCCTGGAGCCAGGCAACGACGAACTGCCGAGCAAGATCTTCGGCTTTCGCTTGACCGATTGTGTCGACGTCTGCGGTGTCCTTGGTGGCGTTGTCGGTGAGGTTCGGGGTGGGCGAGGATCCGAAGACGACGAGGATCAGGGCAACTATTCCGGCGCCGAGTGCGGCAAGGATTCCTGCCTTGAGAAGTCGGGTGGTCCACACCTGCCGAAGGCCCCACTGTGCACGCACCGCGCGCGCCAACTCCTCGGCTTCGGCGACAACGGAGTCGACGCTATTTTCAGTCGCGGGATCGGTCTTGCTCTTGGGGCTGCGGCCGAAGTTGTTGATTTTCGCGAGGTCGATTTTCATCGGATGCCGGCTTCTGTCGTCGGGTCGGACGTTCTGCAATCGGGGACGGAATCCGCGATGTCGAATGCGGACGCCCGCGACAGCGCGGCGCGCGCGGCTGGCGCTTCGACGAACACCAACAGCCACAGCGAAGTGTTCGCCTCTTCATCGAGAGGGTTCACCGCCAGGGCTGCCGCGACTCGACGGATCTCCTCGGTGACGGCGTGCACGTAGCCGAGATCGTGCAGCTGGGCTTGCAGCGAGTTGTCGAGCTCGTGCATCCGGTCCTCCTGGCGACTGGGGTGTGGAAGAGCGCCACACAGAAAAAGTGGGCTTCTACTTGGAGGAAGATCCGGGTCCGGGGGCTTGAGTGACATCGTTCGCGAAACTTTCTTGAAGTTTTTCTGCAGTCACCAAGGGGTTATTGCCTCAGCCGAAAGAGCGCACGTGAGGGGCACTCCCTGGCCCACCGCCGCACAGCCGGAACCTTCACGGCAACAACGCCCTGGCAATAACGACAGCCCCTCCGGCAACAACAAACACGCAGGTCAGAGGCAATATCCGGTTGCTGTACTGGGCGCGAGACCACCTCGCCCGCGCCCAGAGGAGACCGATCGTGGAAACGTCCACCCACGCACCCACCGCCATCACAGCGTCATCGGCAACGCCGGTTCGCAGCACCGCGCAGAGCAATCTGTACAGCCGCTTGAACACCGAGTGGATGTACCTCTGCGCTCGCCCCGCCGCCGAAGTCTTGACGTGGTCGGTGAGCCGGGCCGCGCTCCGTGACGTCGCGGATCTCAACGATCTCGCCGCGGCGCACCGCCGAGATCGTGATGGTGTGCTTCTGGCGCTGCTGAGACTGCATCAGGAAGGAAGCGCCCTTGCCGGGCGAGCGCTACTGCAGCTGATGCTCGGCAAGCTCATCTCCCTGACGCGCCACGCACGGGTCAGTGGGCACGATCGGTATTACGCGTGCGATGAGAGAGCGGCCTCCACTGTGGCCACGTTTATGTCACTGATCGCCACCTACAGGCCCTCCGGTGAGAACGTCTACGCGGCGCTCTTCCTGCACACGCTGAAGAAGATCACGTGCGAGGAAACCTTCACCCAGGAGATCCCCGCCTCCGATGTCATGGACGAGTCCGACAGTGCTGAGAACGAGCCGGAAGCGGATATCTCTGCTCCGGCTCTGCTCTCCTGGGCGGTCGAAAAGAAGGTCATCAACGACCTCGATCGCACCCTGATTCAGCGGGCATACCTCGAGCAGACCGATTGCGACCTGGCCGTGATTGCCGCGGAGATTGGGATGACTCCGGCAGCGCTTCGCCAGCGGCTCTACCGCGCGGTCACACGCATTCGCAAAAGTGTCGTCGCCTCCAACCCGCCGACTCCTCGACCCCGGTTTGCACGTGGTCGTCGTCGGACTGCAACGACTACTGCGGTGATCTGATGATCCGTAGTCTCGCGCCTCTGTTCACCGTCATGGTCTTCATCGCGGCGGCGTTTCTTCTGACCGAAACGTCCTTGCTCCTCGAAGCGACGCGAGGATTCGATGCTGCACTCACCCGCCCCGCAATCGCTCGTCCCGGACTGCTCGCCGAGTCCTCGCATGTGATGAGCAGAGTCGCTCTCACTGTCGCTGACTTTCTGCCCCGCGACATCACCACTCATATCGACAGCGGTCGGGTCATCGTGCCGGCGCTGTATCGCTGACGAAGAGAGAACACTCATGACAAACCTTCACGCACCATCATCTGAGGACGGTCGCGCCAACGACAGCGGCCGGGTTGCCCTGCTCGTCGCCTCCTTGCTCGCTGCACTCCTCGCCTCGCTCATCGCGGTTGTGTCGCCAAGTCAGGCCGGGGCGGCGCCGGCATCATCGGGCTGCCCGGCAGTGGAAGTGGTGATGATGCCGGGAACGTTCGAGACGGACTCGACCGCCAATCCCGACGTCGCGAAGGGTCTGCTCAAGCAGGTCACCGATCCTCTTTCCCAGCTGTTCGGTAGCTCCATCAAGATCACCTATCCGGCGTACGAAGCGTCCGCCTTCAACAAGGGCAAGACCTATGGCATCAGTAAGGCATCTGGCATCGCGGCCGGCGCGCGCGTGATGCAGACTCGTGCAACGCAATGCCCGAACACTCTGTTCGCACTCGGCGGCTACAGCCAGGGTGCGGACGTGGCCGGCGACTTGGCGTGGTTGATCGGCCACGACAAGGGTCCGATCCCGGCAGAGAAGTTGATCGCTGTCGGTCTTGTTGCTGACCCACGGCAGAGTTCGAATGGCGACAACACTCTCGTCGGTCCTCCCGTCGACGGTGTTGGGATCGCGGGGGCCAGGCCGGGCGGGTTCGGAAAGACTGCTGCAGTCACGCGTTCGTACTGCGCCCCCGACGACCTCTACTGCTCGACCAACGCCGGCAAGGATGGATTGCTCGCCGGACTTGGACGGGTGCTTGCGCAGCCTCCGACTGCTTCCGGTCCGCAGCAGAGCGATGGATTTCAGCCCACCACCGCGGGTCTGCAGAACGCCTTGGTGTCCGACTACTCGAAGGTCGATCTTCCGGGATTGGCCGGCAACATCGAGACCCTCCAGCAACAGCTGCAGTCCGGCGCTCCGGACCTGAAGAGCATGGAATCGGCGGCGACAGATGTTGCCAACACCCTTGTTCCGGTGGTCGATACGACCAGCTGGGTTACCCAGAATCCGGCTGTGGAACAGACGCTCAAGACCGCGGACGCGTCGACTCCCGAATACGCCGCCGGCCAGCTCGTCGACAAGGTCAAAGGCATCGACCTTACGAGTGCATTTCAGGCCGCGGACACCATCGCGCGGACGGTTCAGAATGCCTCCACGCCGGATCAGGTGCAGCAGCTGCAGACATCGGTGGATACCTTGTCCACTCAGGTCTCCCCCTTGGCCGCTACTCCGGCTGATGGTCTGTCACTCGCGGCGGACGCACTTTCGATCATCAAGCCGAGCGTGCTCATCAACCAGGTCACGCACATCGGGACGAACGCATTCGACCTCGCCAACAACATCCCTGCAGTCCTCGACATCGTGTTCAACCGGATCCCGCACATTGTTCTCGATCCGGGTCTCGATCCGATGGCCAAGGTCAAGGCTGTCCACGCCGAATTCGACCGGATCAATGTCCTGTTCGAGCCACTCATCACGCTCGCCGCCGGGCTCGACTACAAGACCGCGGCGGCCCTGATCGCGATGATTCCCGACCCATCCGGCGCCGCACAGATCATCTCGATGATCGTCGGCGTCGTCGGGAATCTCGACATCATTGGTCTGGCGAACACCGCTGGCGAACTCCAAAAACAGCTCTGGCACGCCATCGAAACCGGCGACATCATCGGAGCCGGCCTCGGCGCACTCCCCCACATCCTCGACTTCGCGAAGATCGCGGTGGGCACACTCAGCGGTGGCCAGAAGACCGACGCGTCCAAGCTCGGTTCGGTGTCGGCGTCCACGACGACCGGACAGCAGATCATGCAGCAGTCACAGGCTGGGGACCTTGGAAAGCTCGCCTCGAGCCTCACCGCCCTGGCAGGCTCTGACGGTGCAAACGCCCTTTCCCAGATCGGTGCTGAAGGGGTGAAGTTCGCCTCATTCATCGGGTCCGGAACTCACCAGAACTACGGGGAGCTCGTCGTCGATTCATCAGGCACTACGGCTGTCCGTGGCCATGAGAAAGTACCCACTGGTGGCCAGGTCGAGGTCCCCACTGGTGGCCAGATAAAAGTCCCCACCCCGTGTTCGTCGTGTCGATCAGGAACTTGTGGCCCGAGCGGTGACGGTGAAGGTGCCAACCACACACCGCACCACCCGGGGAGTTCCATTGAAGTCTGCGAGGGACCGTATGGTTATGCGGGTGATCGTCAAGAGGCCGCGTCCCCGTCGAGGCGGTCGAGTAGGCCGTCGAAGATCTTCTGTCGACCGACTTGCCCCTTGGCGGCGGCGTCGTCGCGCTGGCGTTGCAGCGTGGGCCGGAATTCGATGGTGGTGACGAAGAAGGTGCAGGATTCGCAGATCGACTCGAAGTGGCAGTCCAGTTCGACCGGGCGTGCGCAGTAGCCGTTGCCGAGCATGCGGCGGTGGGCTTCGCGTCGCAGCTTGGCCATCTCGCTCCCCTCGGCGTCCGCGGGCAGCTGCCGGTGCTGGTCGTAGAGTGCTTCGACTTTCTGTGTGACAGCGAAGTATTCGTCGGCGACGGTGCGGTCGGCGATGCGGGCATAGACGAGGGTCATGGACATGGATTTGTGTCCGAGCAGGGCAGCTATCGCTTCCAGCGACATGCCGCGGTTGATGGCCTGGGTCGCCAGGGTGTGTCGGAGTTGATGAGGGGTGACGTGCCCGATCCCGGCCTCGGCGGCGACCGAGTGCAGTGCGGTGGCGAGTCGGGATGGTCGGATGCGTCGGCCGCGTTCGAGGAACAGCAGCTTCGAGCGGGCAATGTCGCCTCGTTGGGTCATCCAGTCGTCGAGCAACGTCTTCAGGTGCGGGTGCAGGGGGATGTAGCGGTCGGTGTGCAGCTTGCCGAGTGGGACGCGCAGCCAGTAGGACGATCCGATCTGCACGACGGCGTCGGTGGTGAGGGCGAGCAGTTCGCCTTGCCGCATTCCGGTACGGGCGAGCAGTTCTATCGCGGTGCGGGTGAACGGATCCGGGTGGGCCCGGACAGCGGTGAGCAGTTTCGCCGAGGCGGCGTCGTCGATGAACCTGGGCAGCGGGTCGTCCTTGATCGGCAGGTCGGACCGCAGGACCGGGACGCGGGGTGGGCGGTCGGCGATGTCGAGTTCGTCGAGTCGGGCGAAAAACGCTGCGAGCGTTCCCAGGCGCGTGCGAATGGTCTGGTTGGCCAGCGAGGGTCCGCGGTTGCCGGTCCGGGTGGCCAGCCAGGTCTTGTAGGCCTGGACGTGGTTGCGGCGTACGTCGGCGACGCAGCGGATGTCGGGGTGGTGCTCGATCAGGTAGCCGGCGAAGATGCGTAACGACTTCTCGACACTGGCAATCGAATTGGGTCGGAGCCGCACCCCCATCTGGTCGAGATAGTCGCGCAGGGTGATCGCGAGCAGGGGCGCGTGTTCGGTGATGTGGCGCCATTGTGCGTCGCGACGACCGACGCGGCCGTTGCTGCGTGTGGGCAGCCGGTCGATGAGCCCGAGGTGGAACAGGACTGCCTGCATGCCGAACACGTTGGCGGTCAGGTTGCGCAGGCTGCGGTTGCCGGCTCGGTCTGCCGCCGATCGCAACTGCTGCACCGCATCGTCGATCTGCGCATCACCGACGCGGTTGGCTGCGGTCGCGGTCAGTGCTGCGATGAGCAGTAGCGCGCTCCACTGCCGCCTGGCAAGCACGACCGAGTAGCCCAATTCCTTGCTCATATCCGCGAATTCGATCGACAGTGCGGCGTGCACGCGGTCACCGATCGAGGCGAGATTGCCGCGGCACCCGAGCAGGTAGTCCGGGCTCGGCCGAACCCGGCCGGTGACGATGAGCCACGCGACGAACCGGCCGCACTCCGGCTCGGCGGCGAGCTGATCGACCAGCGATGCCCGCTGCCAGTCCGCCGGGTCGCCGAAGCGGGCGAAGAATGCGCGGGCCTGCCTGCGCCGCGTGGTTGCACTGGAATCCGTTTCGCTGGTGAATTCCGCAACGAGGTCGGGCTCGCCGGGGAGTTCGGGGGCGGTCACCGCGTGCCCTCGGTGGTCGGGATGTCCAGCGCTGTCAGGGCGCGTCGGTACTCCTCGTCGAGCCAGCCGTTGGCCAGATGGAGGTAGATGCGGGTCGATTCGATGGACCGGTGTCCGGCCTGGGCCTGGACCGCTTCGAGTGCCATCCCGGCCTCGCGCAGCCTGGTCAGGCAGGTGTGCCGCAGTTGATGGCAGGTGAATGCGACGCCCGACCGGCGCCGCAGGCCGCGGATGATCTCCTCCAGCCCGGCTGCCGACAGCGGCTTACCGCGGTTTGGTCCTTTGAGCACCAGAAACACTCGATTCGTGTCGGTGTCGGGGCGCTCCGCATCGAGGTAGCGGGCCAGGGTCTGGAAGAACCGTGCGGAGACCGGCACGATGCGCTGGTGACCGCCCTTCCCGTCGGCGATGAACACGCGTTTCTCGCCGACCCGGATGTCCTCGAGGGTGAGACCGAGCACCTCGCTGCGACGCAGGGCGCCCAGCAGCATCGCCTCGATCATCGCGGTGTCGCGGTGGGTGCGCAGTGCCGCAATGACCGCGTCGACGTCGCCGGGGCTCAGCACCCGCGGCAATGTGCGCGGGGTGCGCAGCAACGGCACCGTGCGGGTGCGCGTTCCCGCCCGGCGGGTGGACAACCCGCGCGGCACCGGGTTCTGCTTGATACCGGCGTCGCCGCGCACGATCAAGTACTCGAACAGTCCCGATACCGACGTCAATCGTCGCTTCACAGTCCGCGCCGATAGCCCGGCCTCGCCGTCCTCCAGGCGGACGACGCCAGGTCCGCGCCGCGGGGTGCGCTGCGCCTCGATGAAGGCGAGCACGTCGCGGCGGGTCACCGCGTTCGGGTCCTTCCCTACGACACCGAAGAACACCTTCAGATCGAACGCGGTGGCCAACAGGGTGTTGCGCCGCGCCCGGGTCGCCACGAACCGCAGGTAGTCGTCAACGTCGGGGTGGCCGATCGACACACCAGCGTCCTCGGACGATCGAACCAAGCAGGGATCCCACTGCATCGTGCACTCCTCGTCAGGGTCAGAGTCGGCGCCGGGTCGAGCCGGCTGGATCACCTACATATTCATGGAAATTCTCGAAGCCTACGACCTGACGAAGTCCTACCGTGCCGCCGCCGCGCTGGCGGGGTGCTCCCATCACACCGTCGCCCGCCTCGTCGCCGAACGCGACACCGCCGATGTCCCGACCCCGCCGCGGGAGAGGAGACCGATGTTGATCGACGAATATCTACCGAAAATCGAAGAATGGGTCGAACATTCGAAAGGTCGGGTCCGCGCCGACGTCGCCCACGACAAACTACTCGCCCTCGGCTTCACCGGCACCGAACGCACCACCCGCCGCGCCGTGGCCCGGGTCAAACGCGCCTACCGGCTCGGCCACACCCGGGTGCACAGGCCCTGGGTCACCGAACCCGGGCTCTGGCTGCAGCACGACTTCGGCGACGGCCCGATCGTCGACGGCATCAAGACGGTGCTGCTGTGCGCGTGGCTGGCCTGGTGCCGGCACCGGGTGGTGATCCCGTTGCGGGACCGCACCGCTCCCTCCGTCTACGCGGGCCTGGACCGGATCTTCCGGCAGGTCGGTGGTGTCCCGACGTATCTGCTCACCGACAACGAGAAGATGGTCACCACCGAACACATCGCCTCGGTCGCCGTCCGCAACCCGGGCGTGGTCTCCTTCGCCCGGCACTACGGCCTGGTCGTGAAGACCTGTCTGCCCGCGGACCCGGCCACCAAGGGCGGGGTGGAGAACACCGTCAAGCTGGCCAAAGCCGACCTGGTGCCCACCGACCACAACCTCGCCGCCCAGTACGACAGTTTCGACGACCTCGAGGCCGCCTGCACGCAGTTCTGCGATCAGGTCAACACCCGCATCCACCGCACCACTCGCCGCATCCCGGCCGAGATGCTCGCCGAAGAACGCCTTCACCTGCACCCGGTCCCGGCCGCTCCGCACACCGTGACCTGGGGTGTGACCCGCATCGTCCCGGACAACACACCGATGATCGCGTTCGAGAACGGCCAGTACTCGGTGCCGCACACCCTGCGTGGGCAGACGGTGTGGGTCCGCGCGCACGGCGCCGGGGCCGGCGAGCGGATCGTCTTCGTCCACCACGGCGAGGGTGGCCCGGTCGAGGTCGCCCGGCACCGGCGGGCCCGCCCCGGTTCGCCGCAGATCTGCGACGAGCACTTCCCGCCGCCTCCTGCCGGGGTCCTGGGCCGTCAGCCGATCCCGCGGACCGACGCCGAACGCGCGTTCTGCGACATCGGTGTCGGTGCCCGGCTGTGGTTGTGTGAGGCCGCCGAGGCCGGCACCGGGAAGATCCGAGTGAAGATGGAGCACGCGGTGTCGCTGGCGAAGCTGCTCGGCGCCGAACGGGTCGACTGGGCGCTCGGGCACGCCGCCGCCTACGGCCGCTTCGCCGAGGGCGACCTGATGGCGATCCTGGACGCCCACCCTGCCGGCGCCGCCTCGGACACCACCCATCGGGCCGACGAATCGCGGTCCCTGGCCCAGGGCACCGCCGGGTGGGCCCGATTCGGTGCCCCGACCCTGAGCGAACTCACCGACACCGAGGGCACCGGCGCCACCGAATACTAGCACCCACCAACGCGCGGTGCTATCTAAAGCTACTGTGCTGCAACAGCATCAAGGATCGCCACGCAAACACCGACCACAGGAGGGCTGTTCTCGTGAGCACTGCACCACCGTCGGCGCCGCCGCTGCCGGCCGACCTGGAATCCCTGTTGCACCGGCTGCGGCTGCCGCACATCCGCCGCGCCGCCCCCGACGTGTTGGCCACCGCCCGCGCCCAGCGGTGGGAACCCGCCGAGGTACTCAAGGCGCTGCTCGCCGAGGAGGCCGCCGGACGGGAACGCTCGGCGCTGGCCACCCGCCGCGCCGCCGCAGCGTTTCCCACCGGCAAGACCTTCGACGCCTGGAAACCGGAACTGTCCTCGATCCCGGCGCCGACCCAGCAGGCGCTGCGCACCCTGGAATGGATCGAGCGGCGCGAGAACCTCGTCGTCTGCGGCCCGTCCGGCACGGGCAAGACATTCTTCCTCGAGGCACTCGGCCAGCATGCCGTCGAACGGGGACGGAAGGTGTTGTGGTTCACCCTCGAAGACCTCGGCGCACTGATCCGCCGGCACCGTGCCGACGACTCGGTGTCGGGGGCGCTGACCAAGCTGCTGCGCGCCGATCTCGTGGTCATCGATGACATCGGCCTGTTGGCGGTGGCCGCCGACGCCGCCGAAGGCCTCTACCGGCTTGTCGATGCCGCATATGAGAAACGGGCCCTGGCGCTGTCGTCGAATCTGCATCCGTCAGGATTCGACGAACTGATGCCCAAGACACTGGCCACCGCCACCGTCGATCGGCTCATGCATCACGCTCACCTGTGTCAGACCAGTGGAGATTCGATCCGGATGAGTCAAGCCCTCGCCGGCACCGGCACCACACCGCTGATCTGAGCAGCACGGTGGGCAGTTTCGTGTCCGCCCGTGGGCACATTCATGTCCGCCCACGGGCAGGTTTCGTGACCGCCGATGGGCAGAAACCAAAGTCCCTTGACATCGGGCGCGGCAGGTTCGGGTCGGGCGGGGGTATACCGGCGCGGTGCTCGCGTCCGCACAGCAGGCGGGAATAGGACACTGCGTCCGGTGTCGGTGGGCGAGGTGTTCGTCGTCTGCACGAGGTCTCCACCGCCGTCCATCGGACCGAACCACGCAGGTACTCACGGGTAAACGGCCGCGCTGGCTGATCGAGGTAGTCGACATCGCGTGGTGGCATCTGGGATCGGGCCAGCCAGGTTCTGGGCACCGAGCGACCATATTTGAACCGGTTCAGGAATCCTCCGGGCCGACGACGGCGATCTGCATCGCCGGTTGCTGTCGATCCAGGAGGAGGCGGGCCGGCCGGAGGAGAACTCGGCGCTGCGCGTCTTTGACGTGATCGCGTGGATAGACGCAAGAGCCGACGCCTCGAAGAACGCGCTGACCTAGGAAGATGATTCGTCCCGGACTTCGGTGCCGCCGGAAAGAGCGCGTTCGGCTGCCGGTAGGTGTGTTGTCGGACTACCGTGATCGCAGGGGGTTCGCGACACGTCGTGGCACCTGGCGGAGGAGGGACGATGACTGCGAACTTCGAGCTTTCAAGGACGCGGCCGGCAAGTTCCGGTTCCGCTTGAAGGCAGCCAACGGGGAGAGCATCGCGGTGAGTCAGGCGGCACCTCGAAGGCAGCGGCTCAGACCGGGATGGCGTCGATCGAGGACAATGCCCCATCCGCCCCACTGCGGATCTGATCTG
>NZ_WXYH01000390.1:238592-239319 GCF_009872365.1 Rhodococcus sp. T7 | reverse complement strand
ATTACTGTTCACCCCGTGGTGCACCATGGTGGAGAATGCTCGACTCGATGATGTTGGTGAGGAACTCCATGGATCCCGTAGTCGCACAATCCGAATTCACCGGTGATGGTGTCATGCTTGCCGGCGACCGATGGGATCCACCGGCACCGGGTGACGGCGGATCAGGCGTCGGCAGAAAGGGCCTGGTCCTGCTGCTGCACGGCGGCGGGCAGACCCGGCATTCCTGGCGAAACACCGGACGCAGTCTCGCGGCGGACGGCTGGTCCGCCATTGCGCTGGATGCCCGTGGGCATGGAGACAGTCAGTGGGCACCGGACGGGGATTACGGCATCGATGCGTTGGTCGCCGACTTGACCTCGGTCATCAATGAGCTGGGGGAGAAGCCGGTACTCGTCGGTGCCTCGATGGGCGGTATGACCTCGTTGATCGGGCAGGGGGAGAATCCCGATCTCGCTCGCGGCCTGGTCTTGGTCGATATCGCACCGAAGGTCGAAACGAGCGGTACCGCGGAGATCATGGCCTTCATGCGCAGTGGCCTCGAGGGTTTCGAGAGCCTCGACGACGCGGCAGCGGCGATCGCGGCGTATACCCCGAACCGTGTCCGCAAGCCCAACCCGCAGGGGCTGCGCAAGAACCTTCGCCTGCGTGATGGCCGTTGGTACTGGCATTGGGATCCGGAGTTCCTGCGCGTCGGCGACGAACCCACTCGCCAATCCGACTCGATCGT
>NZ_WXYH01000390.1:237582-238582 GCF_009872365.1 Rhodococcus sp. T7 | reverse complement strand
TTACGGAGCTAATCACGGTAATCCCGGTCCTACGTCGGTCATCAAGAAGGGTGCTCCGATGCAAGAATAAGGCTTGCCGAGAGCCGATATTCACCGCATTCGAGGAGCGCCTAATGAGTCGTAGGAACCCCTTGTGCAGGGATTCTTGCGGGGCAGCAGTTGGCGGGTGAGCGCGCGGAGCACCTGGATCCTCGGGTTCGGGGTCGTGCCGACCGGTTACCTGGCTCGAATACCGGCTGAGCACTCGTCATGGGGTCGTGGCCGCCTGTACCATCGCCGGCTTCCTCCTACTGCTTGGTCCGCATCACCTTTCTACCAACATAATAAATTGACTACAGAATAAATGCGGCGGGCAATCGCAACCTGAGGGGATCGTGGCCTGGACTCAGAGCCGCATTCGCCCTCGGTGAGCCAGGCGCAGTCGCCGAGGTCGGTACCGGCCGTCAGTTCTGGCGCCCACGACGGCGTGCCCACCGGTGTCGACGCTGTACACCACGGAACAGGTGGAGACGTTTCAGCGGTGGGCGCCGCGGCAGGCAAGTGCGGTCCGCCGGCAGGCTCTGGGCCGACGCGGTGTCGCTCGGTCTCGGCCCCGGCCTGGCCGCGATTTGCATCGCCGGTTGCTGTCGATCCAGGAGGAGGCGGGCCTGCCTGAGGAGATCTCGGCGTTGCGCGTCTTTGACGTGATCGCGCGGATAGACCCAAGTGCCGCCGCCCCGAAGAACGCGCTGACCTAGGAAGATGATTCGTCCCGGACTTCGGTTCGGACGGTGCCGCTGGAAAGGGCGCGGGCTGCCGGTGGGTGTGTGGTCGGACTCCGTGATCGTCGGCGGTTCGCGACACGTCGTGGGCCGCTGGCGGAGGAGGGGCGATGACTGCGAACTTCGAGCTTTCAAGGACGCGGCCGGCAACTTCCGGTTCCACTCGAAGGCAGCGGCTCAGACCGGGATGGCGTCGATCGAGGACAATGCCCCATCCGCCCCACTGCGGATCTGATCTG
>NZ_WXYH01000390.1:204854-237572 GCF_009872365.1 Rhodococcus sp. T7 | reverse complement strand
CTCGAAGGCAGCGGCTCAGACCGGGATGGCGTCGATCGAGGACAATGCCCCATCCGCCCCACTGCGGATCTGATCTGACCTCGGATCATTCTCGCTCCTTCCGATGATTCGTGGTCGACACCCTGTTGCCCGACAGTTACTGCACAAATGCAGCAGAGTCTTGCCTCGACGTAGTTGTCTCAACGTCGATATCGCCCACCTCTGGTTCCCTCGATATCGGTCGGCGGCGCGCATCCTGGTGTTCGGATCTAGTGCGTTGCTGTCGTGTGTCTCATGAAGTCGAGCAGGGCCGTCTCGAAGGTGGCTGGCATTTCCAACATGGGATAGTGACCGCACGCGTCGAGCTCGATGAGGTCGGCGTCGTGTAGTTGTCGGCTCAGCCAGAGGGCGCCCTTCGTCGAGTGCACTGGGTCGGCTGCGCCGATCACCTGGAGTACGGGCTGTCGTACTTTGGGCAGTAGGTGGATCAAGTCAGTGGTGAGCATCGATCGATAGCATGCGATGGCTGCCCAGGATGGCATCCGCAATGATGTTGCGAGTAGCCAGGCTGCGAGGTCATCGGACGGCGGCGTGGCAAAAGCGCCGACCAGAGTGGCACGGCGCGATGAGATCCGGTTCTCCGCTTCGGCATCGATCAGACTCGGGAGGACTGCATCGGATGGAGCTCCGAAGGGGAAGGTGGGGGTCCTCGCTGCGCTCACTGCGTTGGAGCCGACGAGGACGAGCCGGCCCACACGTACCGATGTCGCCGCAGCAGCGAACGCGACCTGACCGCCGAAGGAATGGCCGACCAGAGTGGCTTCGAACAGATCCAGCCGGTCCAGTACTGTTTCCAGGTCATCGGCCAATTCTGTTACAGCGTAGCCGGATAGAGGTTTGTCCGACCGACCGTGCCCGCGTTGGTCAATGCACACTACGCGATAGCCCGATGCGCTCAGGATGCGGATCTGGCGGTCCCACAGCGTGCCATCGAGGCCGAATCCGGAGATCAGGACCACGGGCGGCCCGTCTCCGAGATCCTGCACGTAGAGACTGGTGCCGTCACTCGCTCGGATTCTTGTCACTACCAATTCTCCTGTGCTGTCGATGCCGTCCGTGGGTCCCGAGATCGACAGTTGGCCGCTGACGTAGGAGCAGTGCCAGTCATCTCCTCGCGGCCCGGCGAATGAGAATGCATCGAGAACCAGTCTTCACCGATCGGTGGTGCCGGCATCATCGATACCGTCCGCAGGGCCCCTGGACCGGTCCCGGAACCTGCGCAAGCAGGTGCCCGACGTCGCCGCGGTGACTGTCGTCGCCGGCGGTTCGTGGGTGGTGGCGCGTCATTGCGGTCCCATGGGCACAGCTGCCCGTTGACGGTCGGGATGTTCGTCGGGCCGCTCGACCACACCGCTCGCCAATAGGTCGTCCACATCTGAGATTCCGAGCTCACGCAAGATTTCGCTCGTGTGCGCACCGGGTACTGGGGGTGCGGTCGGTGTGGGCGGCACGGTTCTGCTGAATCGCGGTGCCGGTGCGGGTTGCCGGACCGAACCGACGTCGACGAAGGTGCCCCGAGCGGTCAGGTGGGGGTGATCGGGAGCTTCGGTCAGCGACAAGACGGGGGCAACGCACGCATCGGTTCCCTCGAACGCTGCAGTCCACTCGGCCTGTGTGCGGGAGGCGAACGCGCGTCGAATCGCCTCGCGAAGTTGCGGCCATCCTCGTGGGTCGGTGCGGTCGGCGACATCCTCCGCAAGTCCCAAGGTCTCGGTGAACGTTGCGTAGAACTGGGGCTCGAGGGCGCCCACGGCCATCCAGCGGTCGTCGGATGTGGCATAGGTGTCGTACCAGGGCACACCGGTGTCGAGGAAGTTCGTGCCGCGTTCGTCCTGCCATCCACCGGATGCCATCAACCCGTGCAGGATGCCGGTCAGCGACGCGGCGCCGTCGACGATGGCGGCGTCGACGACTTGGCCTCGGCCCGACCGCACGGCCTCCCACACGGCGGCGAGGATCCCGACGACCAGGAACAAGGACCCGCCGCCGAAGTCACCGACGAAGTTGACCGGGGGCACGGGTGCTTCGTTGCGTCGTCCTATCGAGGCGAGCGCACCGGTGATGGCGATGTAACCGATGTCGTGTCCAGCGGTGTGCGCCAGTGGTCCTTCCTGTCCCCAGCCGGTCATTCTCCCGTAGACCAGCCGCGGGTTGATCGACCAGAGGTCTTCGGGTCCCAGTCCGAGTCGCTCGGTGACGCCGGGACGGAATCCCTCGATCAGCACGTCCGCGTCGGCGGTGAGTTGCTTGACCACATCGACGCCCCGCGGGGAGCGCAGATCGACGACGATGGATGTTCGGTTTCGGCGGAGAACGTCGAGTTGGGGGTCGACGCCGCTGGCCGGTGGGCCCGGCCGCTCGACGCGGACCACGTCGGCGCCGAGGTCGGCCAGGAGCATCGCCGCATAGGGGCCGGGCCCGATCCCGGCAAGCTCGACGATCTTCAGCCCTGCCAGCGGGCCGGCGCTGTGGGTGGTCTCTGTGTCGGTCATGAAAACTTCTCCTCGTTATGGATGCGCTGGAAGGTGGTCTTTCCGGCCGTCGGCACGGTCCTGGCGCGGTGGGTGGTGTTCGTTGCTGCAGACCCGTCTGCGGAGTTCGCGCCGTACAACCTTGCCCCCGGCGTTCACAGGGAGTTCGGCGATGGTGATCAGCTCGGCCGGTACCTTGTACGCGGCGAGATACTGTCGGCAATGCGTGCGGATGCTCCGAGTGTCCACGTCTCGGCCGCGACGGGGAACGATGAACGCCACGACGACCTCGCCCCAATGCTCGTCGGGAGCACCGATCACGGCGGCCTGGTCGATGTCTTCGTGGCGGCAGAGGACGTCCTCGATCTCGATCGGGTAGATGTTCTCCGCACCGCGAATGATCATGTCGTTGCGTCGGCCCGCGAGATACAGGTAGCCGTCGTCATCCATGTAGGCGAGGTCTCCGGCTCGAAACCACCCGTCCTGCAGTGCTTGTGCCGTCTCCTCCGGTCGATCGAGGTAGCCGGACATGGTCTGCGCGTTGAGGGTGACGATTTCCCCGACGCTGCCCCGGGGAACGTCGTTGCCCTCCGAATCGAGTAGCCGGAGATCGACACCGTACGCGGGCTTGCCGATCGAGCCGAGGAGGTGCTCGGCCCCTGCCGCTGCCCTCCGATGATCGGCCGATCCGAGGACTGTCTGAAGTCCGGTCTCGGTTCCGGCACCGAACGCATTGACGAAGTCGCACCGAAAAACCTCGAGGGCCCGCCGGAGCACGGTCGGAGGCATCGGCGCGGCACCGTAGATGATCGACCGCAGTTCCGGATAATCGGATTGTTCGACAGCCGGGTGTGCGAGCAGGCCGGAAATCATCGTGGGAACCAGGAAACAGCCGGTGAGTTCGCCGTGCTGCAACCACCAGAGAACCTCGTCGACGTCGAACTGCGGCAAAATCAACGTCGGAAAGCCGCGCCAGACGTGCATGAGGACGGGACTCTGCCCGCCGATGTGAAACATGGGCGACGAGGAGTAGCGGAACTCGTCGGGCTGAATTTCGTAGTCGAGCGTGATCGCGGTGACCAAATTCTTGATCATTCGCTGAGACTGGAGGACGCCCTTCGGTTTACCGGTCGTTCCGCTGGTGAAAGCCAGGCCGACGATCTCGTCGTCGCCGACGCGGACGTCCGGTTCGACGTCACGGCCTTCGGCGACGAGCCTCTCGTACGGAATGAATGAGTCGTACTCTCCGCCGAAGAGCGCGGTGAGCCGCAAGTTGGGCGCGTGGGAAAGCAGCGGAGCGAGATGCTCGATGTATCGCTCGTCCGTGAATAGTGCTACGGGGTCGGCGGACTGGAGCAGTGTTGCGGTTTCTTCAGCGGCGAGACGGTTGTTGAGCGGCACGTAGGTGCAGCCCAGTTTCAGACAGGCGAGGATCACTTCGGCGTAGCCGATGCCGTTGACCGCGAAGAGGGCCACGCGGTCCCCGCGGCCGATTCCGTGTGCGGCGAATGCGTCCGCGAGCCGGTTGACCCGACTGTTGACTTCTGCGAAGGTCCATTGCCTTCCATTGCCGAGAACGAAACATGCGCGGTCGGGATGGCGTTGAGCGGACAGCCGGAGGAAGTCGCCGGCAGCGGGTCCGACCGTTGTGGGCATGGCGTCTCCTCAGGTGCAGTGTTCGAAGCGGTGCCGGCGATCGGTCGAGCTGATCTCCTCGCGGCAATTCGTGGAGATCAGCTGTGCCGGAACGAATCTAATGATCAGTCGAAGTAGAGCGCTTCGATCTGTTCCGCGTACTTGCGATGGATGACGCGTCTCTTGAGCTTGGCGGTTGGCGTGAGTTCCTCGGAATCCGGCAGCCATGCAGTTGCGAGAATCGCGAACTTCTTGATCTGTTCGTTGCTGTTGAGCCGACGATTGCCGCGTTCGACGGCGGCTTCGACCTCCGCGCGGACTTCGGGTGCCGCGACGATGTCGGATTCGGGTTTCCCGTCGAGCCCGAGACGCTTGGCGTAGACGGCGAGTGCCTCGGGGTCGAGAGTGACGAGTGCGGTCACGTACTTGCGGCGGTCGCCGACGGCGACGAGCTGGCCTATCAGTGAGCTTTCTCCCTTGATGGTCGACTCGATGGTGGCCGGCGACATGTTCTTGCCTGCCGAGTTGATGATGATTTCCTTCTTGCGGTCGACGATGCTGACGAATCCGTCGTCGTCGATGACGGCGATGTCGCCGGTGCGCAGCCACCCGTTCTCGTCGAGTGCCGCGGCGGTCTCGTCGGGCTGTTTACGGTAGCCGACGAAATTGAGGTCGGCCTTGGCGAGCAGCTCGCCGTCGTCACCGAGTTTCAATTCGACCCCGGGCAGTGGTTTGCCTGCCGTGCCCGCCTTGAAATCCTCGATGCGGTTGAAGACGTTGAGTGAACCCTCGGTCAGGCCGTACGCCTCGAGCATCGGCACCCCGACAGCGCGAAAGAATACGGAGAGTTCGGAAGCTGAGGGTGCACCGCCGACGAACGCGGCCTTGATGCGATCGAGCCCGAGTCTGCCGAGGAGCGGCCGCAAGAGGGTCAAAGCCTCCTTGTGCTCGGTGAGGAGTCGGATCACCTCCGCGGGGTCCGCATCGGAGCCGGTTTCGGCCGCGAGCACAGCTTGCTTGCCGGTCTCGAGGGCGGCCTGCAGGGCACCACGATGAGAATCATCGGCCTCGCCGGCGATCATCAGTTCGATCGCCACCTGCAGTTTCTCCCACAGGCGGGGCACAGAGAAGAACGCGTCGGGCCGGTGTCGGGCCAGTGCAACGGGCACCTGTGCCATGTCCGGGCACGCGGTGATCGCAGCACCGTGGGCGAGGGCCATGTACTGCGATGTGATCCGGCCGCCGGCGTGGGCCATGGGGAGGAAGGAAATGATCCCGATGGAGGGCAGGGGGAGCGCGGCGGCCAGGGCGCGCTGCTGCGCCATCACCGTCCGATGAGACCACTGGGCTCCCTTGGGGGCGCCGGTGGTTCCGGAGGTGAAGATGAGCGTGGACAGATCGTCGGCGCGGACGGCGCGCCACGCCGCCTCCACGTCGAACGCCGGATCCGCTGCACCTTCCAGATCCTCGAGGGTGAGTGTTCCCGGCACCTCACCGTCCACTACCACGAGGTGGCGGACCTGGTCGCCGAGTGCTGCCACCGCCGCCCGTACCTTGTCGAGGAAGGCGAGTTGCGTGACGACGAGGGTGCAGTCCGCGACCCGGAGTTGATGCTCGATCTGTTCGGCCGGGGAACTGTTGAACACCGCGAACGGCACCGCGCCGATGTGGTAGGCCGCGTAATCGACGAGATGGCACTCGACGGTGTTCGGCAGGATGATCGCCACGGTGTCGCCGCGGCCCAAGCCCAGACCGGCCAACCCGGCGGCGAGGGAGCGGACGCGTTCGTCGAGTTCTCGCCAGGTGTAGCTGACGTGCTCGTCGATCGTGCGCAGGGCTGTCTGGTCGCCGTACGTGGCGACGACCTGTTGGAAGGCTTCCGGGATCGTGGCGGCGGCGAGCGGGGTGGGCTCGCTCCGGGGGATGGCTTCGGGGAAGCTGGTCACATGGGCTCCTGGGTTCAGTGGGAAGACCGAGGCGAGGTTTGAGTGTCGCTGGGACGCAGGCCCAGTCGACGACGCCAGTCGTGCAGTCCTGTGAGGCGGAGGGCGCGCTCGACCAGCGCTCCCTTGGAGGGTGAGTAGGGGTACCAGTGCATCTCGTTCTTGAAGGGAAGCCGTTCGCTGACGAATGCCTGTTGCCGGGTGAATTTGCGGACACCGTTCGGTCCGCCGAACCGGTGCCCGAGTCCGGACTGCTTCCAGCCGCCCATCGGCAGGGGAAACTGGAAGACGTTGGTCATCGCATTGTTGATGTTCATGCCACCGGCCTCCACCCGGCTCCCGACGCGACGACCGCGCGCCGTCGAGGACGTCCATACACTTCCGGCGAGGCCGTAGACGGAGTCGTTGGCGAGCGTGACTGCCTGATCCTCGGAGTCGACCTTCATCACCGGCAGAAGCGGCCCGAACGTTTCTTCCCGCATGCACGCCATCGAGTGGTCGACGTCGACGAGAACGGTCGCAGGATAGAACAGTCCCTCGTCGGAGCGTCGGCCACCGGTGAGGACGCGGGCCCCCTTGGAGACCGCATCCGCGACGTGCCGCTCGACGAGCTCGAGTTGGGCCTCGGTGGCCATCGCGCCGTACTCGGCCGCGAACGCACCCTGCGCGTCGTGTCCTTGACGCAGGGTGCGAACCTCGGCGACGAGCCGGTCGACGAACTCGTCGTACACCGCGCTTTCGGCGTAGATCCGTTCGATTGCCACGCAGGATTGGCCGGCGTTGAAAAGTCCCCCCCAGACCGCGCCGCGGACGGCACGGTCGAGGTCGGCATCGGAGAGCACGATCATCGGGTCTTTGCCCCCGAGTTCGAGGCTCGCCGGAATCAGCCGTTCGGCGGCACGGATTCCGATCGAACGGCCGGTCCGGGTCGAGCCGGTGAACTGGATCATGTCGACGGCGTCCACGACCGCTCGCCCGGCCGGGCCGCGCCCGGTCGCGCATCCGAGCACGGGGGGAGCCCCGATCTCGTCGTTCCAGGCGCGCACCACCTCGGCCCACGCAAGGGGGGTGATCTCCGAAGGTTTGGTCAACACGGCAGCGCCCGACATGAGAGCACCGGGCACATCCATCATCGGCATGGCCAGGGGATAGTTCCACGGCGTGATGATCCCGACGAGTTGGTACGGGCGGCGCAGAATTCGCAGTTTCTTGTTGAACGACGCCGGACCGTGGATTCGGCGGCCCTCTTCGGCGAGGAACTTTTCACCATGCTTGGCGTAGTAGTTGATGACCTCGACACAGACCATCAACTCGATCGATGCATCACCCCAAGACTTGCCGGCCTCGCGGTGAACCAGACCCAGGAGATGATCTTTGTTGTCCACGATCCAGTTCAGCCATGCCAGCAGATGCTTCGCTCGTTTCTTCGGGCCCAGCGCCTCCCACTCTGGTTGGGCCGCACGGAGGCGATGGGCCAGCCGGTCGACCTCCTCCGGGGACATCGTCTCGACGGTGCCGACGACCTCGCCGGTGGCAGGGTTGACGACGTCGACGTGCGGTTCGTCGGCGAGCGCCTTGGGCGTATCGGCGCCGTGGGTGCCGACCTCGGTCTGTGTCATGGGATTCCTCCGACAGCGGGCGTGGATGAAAGACAAATATTGTGATGGATGTCACATTTCTAGGCTATGATTCCGCAATTCGTACCCGATTGCCTCGTTGATCCCCTTTCGCACCAGGATCGTTCAGGCGGGGACCGCCCGCAGGGCGCGTTGGTAGCCGAGGACGGCCTTGGTGGCGTTGAAACCGATGGCGCCGACTACCTCGCTGCCGCGGCGCGCTTCGACGACCAGGGAATTGCGGTCCGCATCCTGCGCGACGACGACGAGTTCGTCGGCCGCGCGCAGGTAGCCGACGGACTTGATCTTCACGTCGTACTGATCCGACCAGAACGCGGGTACCGACACAAGAGGCGCCCTACCGGGATGGTCGACCACAAGGTTCGCGGCCACCCGGTCCGCCATGTCACGCGCGTTGGACCAGTGTTCGACACAGACGTGAGTGCCGGCGTGGGGGTGAACCCACGCCGCGACGTCACCCGCTGCCCACACGCCGGAGAGGGGGGACCCTGCCCTGTCCAGCACCCGGCAGATGTCATCGACATGGACCACGCCGCCATCGGTGTCTACGGGTGAATCTGCCAGCCATTCAGTGTTTGGGACAGAACCGATCGATACGAGGACGGCGTCAGCTTCTAGCAGTTCTCCATCGGCGAGGCGGACGCCGGTCACGTATTCGTCACCCTCGATCGAGTCGACTCCCGTCCCGAGGCGCCAGCGGACACCGTGGCGTTCGTGCAGCTGCCGGGCGAATGCGCCGGCCTCGGGACCGATGACCGGCATGGGTGTATCGCTGACATCGACGACGGTCACCTCGACATCGCGGGCCCGCAGGGTGGCCGCCACCTCACAGCCGATGAATCCCGCCCCGATGATGACCACGCGACTGCCGGGCGCCGCGGCGGCGGTGAAGGCCGCCACGTCGCCGAGCGATCGGAGGGTGAAGACCCCGGTGGCGGGCTTTCGCCCAGGCCACGGCCGGGCGCGGCGTCCGGTGGCGATGACGAGTTCGTCGAACGGCTGGTCCGTGCCGTCACCGAGGGTGAGGGCACGGACGTCGAAGTCGACACCGTGCACCGGCGCCCCCAGACGCCACGTCAGGTCGTCCGTTCGACCGGGTAGCCGGCACTGGTCGCCGGTGACGCTGCCTGCCAGCAACGCCTTGGACAGCGGTGGCCGGTCGTAGGGTAAGTGCTCCTCGTCCCCGATCAGGGTGATCTCGCCGGTGAAGCCCGCATCTCGCAATGACCGGCCGACCCGGAAGCCGGCCAGGCCGGCTCCCACTACAACGACATGTCGCATGCGATTCAGTCCTTGATCAGGATGGCCGCCACCGGGCACATGCGTGCCGCGGCTTCCACCTTCGGGCGGAGTTCCTCCGACGGCTGGTCGTCCAGCAGGACAACCACATCGGAGTCGTCGTGAAGGTCGAAGACCTCCGGGGCCTCCATGACGCAGTCGCCGTGCATCTCGCAGGCGGCGAAGTCGACAGTGATCTTCATGGTGCTCAGTCCTCGGGTACGTCGGTACCGGCCCGCTTCAGGCGGGGGTGATGGTGATGGGAAGTTCGTACACTCCCCGCGAGTAGTTGTCCTTGACGTAGGAGACGTCGCCTACCTGCTCGATGTTCGACGTGCGCTGGAGCAGTTCCTCGAGCAGAATCTTCATCTCGAGCGTGGCCACGTGCTTGCCGAGGCACTGGTGGGGGCCGCGGCCGAAGCTGACGTGCGGATTGTTCTCGCGCGAGAGATCGAATCTGCGCGGTTCGTCGAATGCGCGGGGGTCGAAGTTGCCGGCCGTGAACAGCATGAGGACGATATCGCCCTCGTCGATGGTCTGGCCGTGCAGCTCGTGTGTCGCGGTCGCCGTGCGCACGAGATGGGTGAACGGCGATGCGACCCGCACGAACTCCTGGATGGCGGTGTTCGGGATGTCACCGTCGCGCTCCCGCAGCCAGGCCATCTGCTCGGGGTTGCGAAGCAACGAGTGCATCCCGTGCGACAGCGCGGTACGGGTGCTCTCGGCGGCCCCGCTGGCGAGCAGTGCCACGTTGCCCAGCACCTCGTCCTCGCTGATGACATCTGCGGCTGCGACGATCCGGCTCATGACGTCGTCACCTGGATGTTGACGCTTGAGTTCGGCCAGGTCACCGGCGTACACCATCAGGTTTCCGATGGCTTCCATGACGTGGTCGAACGACGGAGTGATGCGCTCGTCGAACGGAGCGGCGAAGGTGTCGACCCAACCGAAGAACTTCGGTCGATCCTCCGGCGGGACGCCGAGCACGTCCCCGAGGGCCTCCATCGGCATGGCGTGCCCGATTTCGTGGACGAAGTTGAACGTGCCCTTCTCCAGGGCGCGGTCGACGATCGTCACCGCGTACTCGCGGAACTTCTCCTCGAGTTTGCGGACGAATGCGGGGGTGAAGCCCTTGGCCATGACGCCACGCTGGGCCTTGTGCTTGGCCCCGTCCATGGTGAGCATGGCGGGCATGCCGCCCATGGTCGGATCGATCGGGGTGACCTTCCAGGCGTTCACGTAGCCTCTGTCGGCTGCGTACAACTCGCTGTTGCGGTCGACTGCCCAGATGTCCTCGTTGCGGCTGACGACCCACGCTCGGTCGATCAGCAGCGGATTGTCGAATTCGTGGAGAAAGCACGGTGTCTCGTCACGAATCCGGTCGTAGGCGTCCAGCGGCAATCCGAAAGTATCGGGATCACCGGCCGCGTAGACCTCCGGGTCGAAGACATCGATGCGTGTGGCGGTCATGGAAACCTCCTGCAGGTAGGAACTGGCCGGGTCGGTCAGGTCAGCGGGCCGTGAACCCGGCGTCGACGACCACGGTCTGGCCGGTGGTGTACTGGCCGGCATCGGAGACCAAATGCATGATCGTGTTGGTCACGTCCTCCGGCAACAGCATGCCGTTGTCGTGCACCGGCAGCGGGTTCTGCAGGTTCTCGGCGATCTGCGGGAACTCCTGAACGAAACGGCCGAACGCCTCGTTCACGACCATCGGTGAGGCGACGCCCGTCGGATGAATCGTGTTGACCCGGATGCCCTCTGGGGCGAGAAGGAGTGTCCATGCGCGCATCAGACCGACCACCCCGTGCTTCGACGCGATGTATCCCAGTACGCCCGGGCTTCCATCCGACATACCGCCGACCAGGCCGGCGGTCGAGCTGGTGATGACGATCGATCCGCCCCGGCCACCCGCACGGAGATGGGGGATCGCCGGGTTGACGGTGTTGTAGACACCCTTGAGCATGATGTCGATGCCCGCGTGCCATGCGTCGGGCATCAGGCGCTGTTGGCCGGTGATCGCCATGATGCCCGCGTTGGCGAGGACGATGTCGAGTCGACCGAATTCCGCCACGCCGTCGTCGACGACCTTCTGCACCGCGTCCGCGTCCCGCGCATCCGCCTGCACGGCGTGGATGCGCTGCCCGGTCTTCTCGACGAGCGCGATGGTCTCGTCGAGGTCGTCCGGCGTCGCCAGTGGGTATTCCACCGACGGTTCGTCGTGGCAGATGTCGAAGCCGATGATGTCCGCGCCCTCTTCGGCGAGGCGGACTGCGTGGGACCGCCCCTGTCCGCGGGCGAGTCCGGAGATGAAGGCAACTTTGCCGTCAGCGAGTCCCATGTCGGTTCCTCCTTGGGCCATGCCCTGTGAGCGATGGCTGGTTTGGTGTTGAGATTGAGGGGCGCAAAAGTTATTGAGAGGGCGCGTCTCTAATATAGGTGTAACGCGGGTCACTTGTCAACGATCGTTCGGAACATCCGCACGTCGGAGCTTCATGCGTCGACGGGGCGGCCGAGGCTTTCCAGATGCGCTCGGTACTGCGCATAGGCCGGTTGCAGGGCCGGTACGAGTCCCAGAAGCTTCGTCACCCCACCGTCGACCTTTATCTTCTTGCGTGCCAACGCTACTGGCAGATTCAATTTGCCGAGCCAGAATTTGTGCCCATCGTCGCCGCTCATCGAAAGCTCGACCTCCGGTTCCTGGGTTTCGGCCTCCGCGCCGAAGCGAAGGACGGCGGGATCCTGTGTGGCGTCGAGCAAGAACACCGCCGCCGGGTCGTGATGGCGAATGCGGAAGGACGTGTTTGCCTTGACGAACTTCGGCCCCACCGCCGGATCGGTCGTGAGGTGCTCGTAGAACGGCACGAGTACCTCGTAAATCTCCTCGGTGGATTGGTAGATGGTCATTCTCTCCTCATTCCTCAGGGTCGATGTCAATTTTCGAGATGACGATCTCAATTATGCGATTCCGGGCACGCCGAGATTGATCGTTCAAGCGCGGGCGCTCGGTCGGAGCCCGTACGACCCGGCAATGATGTCCCGCTGAATTTCATTGGTGCCGGCGTAGATGGTCGGGGGGATACTCATACGGAGGTGGCGCTCCATCCCGTATTCCACGCAGTAGCCGTATCCGCCCATCATCTGCACGCCTTCGAGGGCGATCTTCTTCGCGGTCTCGGTGACCTTCACCTTCGCCATCGAGGCTGCCCGCATACGCTCGGCTGCCGATCCGATGTGCGATTCGATGCGGCGGGTGGTCGCGTATGTGAGAGCGCGCGCGGATTCCAGTTCGATCGCGAGATCTGCGATGCGGTGTCGCAGAGCTTGAAACGAGCCGATCTTGGATCCGAACTGTTCACGCTCGCCGACGTAGGCGAGGAGATCGTCGAACGTGCGTTGCGCCATGCCGAGTCCCTGTGCCGCACAGACGAGCCGTTCGCCGTTCAGTCCGGACATGAGCTGCTTCCAGGCTCCGCCTTCCTCGCCTACCACGGCGGAGGCGGGCACCTCGACGTTCGTGAAGAAGAGGTCGTTGACTTCGTTGCCGCCCATCGTTGCTATCGGCCGGATGGTGAGACCGGGGGCGTCGGCCGGGACCTCGAGCATCGTCAGACCGTCGTGCGGTCGCTCATCTCGAGACGTTCTCGCCACGAGGAGGATCCGCTTCGCGAACTGGGCGTCCGAGCACCAGGTCTTCTGGCCGTTGATGCGGAAACCGCTGTCGGTGCGCTCCGCCTTGCACACGATCGCCGCGGCATCCGAGCCGGCACCGGGTTCGGAAATGCTGATGGACATGACCTCGCCCGCGCATATCGCACCCAGTACCTCCTTCTTCTGTTCCTCCGAGGCGTAGTGCTTGTAGATTCCGGCCGCCGTGTGGGATGTGCCTGCACCGTGTACCGGGGCCAGGCCGCGCCAGAGTTCTTCGAACAGGAGCACCTGTTCGGTCAAGCCACCACCGCTCCCGCCGTACTCCTCGGGGATCGAGACGCCCAGGTAGCTCGCCCGGGCAAGCCTTTCGTGTAGTTCTTGGTTGTGCTGTTCGGCTCCGTGATCGGTGAGGAGGTCCAGCTGCTCCCGACTTCCGCATTCCTTGATGCAGAAGCTTCGTACTGCAGCAGCGAAGTCCTGTTGTTCCTGGGTGAACCCATATATGTCCATGGTTCGTCGTCCTCTCAGATCCCCGCCCAGCGCGGGACTCGCTTTTCCAGAAAGGCGGTCATGCCTTCGACGCGGTCCTCGCTCGCGAAGGCGAGCTCCATCAGCCGTCGCTCGAGCTGCATCCCCGAGCTGAGCGGGGTTTCCTCGGCCGCCAGCACTGCCTTCTTCGCCAGTCGAGTGGCCACGGGAGGGCCGGCTGCGACCTGACGTGCGAGGTTGATCGCCTCCTGCCGCCAGGTGTCCTCCGGGACGACCCGGTTCACCAAGCCCAGGCGCTCGGCCTCCTCGGCCGTGATCGCGCGTCCGGTCAGGACCAGCTCCATGGCCTTGTGTTTCCCCAGGGTGCGAGCAAGACGCTGCGTGCCGCCTCCGCCGGGCATGATTCCGACCTTGATCTCGGCCTGGGAGAAGCGGGCCGTGCTCGAGGCGACCACGAGGTCACACGCCAGCGCGAGCTCGCAGCCGCCACCGAACGCCGGCCCGGACACGGCCGCCACCAGTGGCACTTCGATGTCGCAGAGCCGGAACCAGAACCGACTCGCCTGCGCGGTCAGAACGTCGGCGAGTTGCCGATGCTGCATCGACGAGAGATCGGCGCCCGCGACGAAGGCTCGGTCGTGGCCGGCAACGACGACCGCCCCCACCTCGGGATCGGCGTCCAGGTCGCGCAGTGCCGCGAGGACGGCGTCCATCATTTCCGGCGACAGTGCATTGAGGACCCGCGGCCGGTTCAGTTGCAGGATCGCCACGCGTCCGTCACGCTCGACGGAGACGAGTGCCTCTTCGGCCCGGTCGGCGACCGCCGCGGTCATCGTGCCTGCTCCGCGGCCTGCGTTTCCACCCGGTAGTCGTCCGGGCGGAATTCGAGGGTGCGCTGCCAGTAGTCGAGGTATTTCCACGGGCTGCTGATGACCACACGTCCCGCGTCGTTGCGATACCAGTTCGTCATCCCCTGATGGGCCCATACGGATCCGGCGAGTGCGTCGTCGAGTTCGTGGTTGTAGTCCCAGAACACGTCGTCACGGACTTCGAGGCTGGACACGTCGTCCTGTAGAAGGTGGCGCACCGCCTGCATGAAATAGCGGACCTGGAATTCGGTGGAGATCACCGCACTCCCGCCGTGACCGGCATTGGTGTTCGGTCCGTTGAGGATGAACATGTTGGGAAAGTCGGGAACCGAGACGCCGAGGTAGGCGCGGGCGTCGTCCTTGCCCCACGTTTCCGCCAGCGTGTTACCCGACGTTCCGCGGATTTCCATCGGCCACAGGAACTGCAGGGCCCGGAATCCGGTGGCCAGAATGAGCACATCGGCCTCGAATTCACGGCCGTCGCGTGTCACCACGCTGTGTGGCCGAACCTCGGCCACCGCATCGGTCACGAGTTCGACGTCGTCGCGCTTGATCGTGGCGAACCACCCGTTGTCGATGAGCGGCCGTTTGCCGTACGGGGGGTAATCCGGGAGGCATGCTTCGACGAGATCGGGGCGGTCGGCGAGTTGGGTCTCGATGTACTTGGTCAGAAACAGGCGATGGCTCTCGTTGCTGGCGTTCACCGAACGCTCCTTGTGCGGCCAGGCAGGGTCCACCTGGACCTGCGGATGGAGCCGGTCACTGAAATTCCAGAAGGCACGCAAGCGGTACCAGGCCGCATAGAACGGCACCTCCTTCATCACCAGACGGACCTTCTGGCTGACGGAGCGGTGGTAGTTCGGATGCGGAATCGCCCATTGCTTGGACCGCTGGAAGACCACGACCCGTTCGGCGTCGCCGGCGATGGACGGGACCAGCTGCATGGCGCTGGCACCGGTACCGATCACCGCGACGCGCTTGCCCCGCAGGTCGACGGACGCGTCCCACTGGGCAGTGTGCATCGAGGGGCCCGCGAACGATTCGAGGCCCGGAATGTTCGGGGCCGAGGGCCTGTTCACCATGCCGACGGCGGGTACGAGGACGTTGCCGGCGACCCGCTTCACCGCACCCGACTTGTCACGGGTGTCGATCTGCCAGGTTGCCGTGTCGGCGTCGTACTCGGCGCGCACGACTTCGACGCCGAATTCGATGTGCTGGCGGACGTCGTACTGGTCCGTCAACCGGTCGAGGTAGGCCCACACCTCGTCGCGTTTGGCGAAGTACCGGGTCCACTCGGTGTTCGGGTCGAACGAGAAGCAGTACAGATGTCCCGGTGTGTCCACTCCGCATCCGGGGTACGTGTTTTCCAGCCAGGTCCCACCGACCGTGTCGTTCTTCTCCAGGATGGTGAAGGGGACACCCGCCATCTTCAACTTGAACGCGGCGCAGAGTCCGGAGATGCCGGCGCCGATGATGACGACGTGAAATCCCTCCGGGGCGGGCGGGAGCTCGACGTCGCGGCTTTCCAGACCCAGCTCCTCCGCCAGCAGGGGTCCGTACTCGGCGGGGACCTGCTCGTCCAGGGATATCGCCAGCATCTCGGAAATGTCGTCGGGTGAGAGCGGGATCGGTGACAGACGTCCGTTGCGGAAATCCGCGGCGGCGGTCAGCGCGGCATTGCGGACTTCCTCCTGCAGGGGTTCCGGAAGGCCTCCGGAGTCGTTGTCGTCCAAACCTCGGGGGCGTGCGGGTCGGTACGGCGGTTCGAGCCACCGCCGATCGCCTGTCAGATGGACCAGTGCCATCAGGAGGCTCGGGATGTTCGCCTCCCGTAGGGCGTCCTGCAGGGCGGCAGTGTCCGTGCCCTGGGTGGGAGCTGCAGCTTGGGTCATGAAGCACGCCTTCCGTTCGCTTTGATTGGCCGCGATGTCGGTGTAGATCCAGAACGCTTCTCAGGTGAGCGCGGACGTCTGTGCGGTTCGATCGAACCGCCGGCAACCCCATTTATGAGGCGAGATGTCTCAATAGTACGAGGGCGTCGCCGCCTCAGTCAATCGTCATCGATAAATTGTTGTGTGCAGCTGAATTTCGTCGCTCAATCGCTGCTCTACGGGCCGGTGAGGCGGGCGGCACGTGTCTGCGCACTCCGGTTCCATGACGCCGGGGCCCGCCGCCGCCGGGGTGAAAATTTCTGAACGATCGTTTCCTGCAGCCCGAAATGGTGGTAGGTTGGGTGCATTCTGAAATCCGCTGACTCAAAAATCACGACGCGGACGCCTACGGGTGCACCCTCGTCGCAGCCGCGTCGTGTGACACGCTCAGGAGGAAGATATGGGCTACCCATTGCCCAAGGAATTGGCACTGACCGGAGCCTTCACGCCCATGCGTTTCGAGGCGACGGTCGAGGAATGCATCGTCAGTCAGGGGGAGATCCCGCGCGAGCTTTCCGGCGGCTTCTACAGGACCGGACCGACCTGGAAGCGACCCACTCAGCAGGGCACCAACCCGCTGCTGTCGATGGACGGAATGGTGCAGGGCCTCGTTCTGGACAACGGTCGTGCAGACTTCCGTAACCGGTGGATCCGCACGCCGAAATACCTGTTGGAGGAAAAGCACCAGCAGAGCATGTTCTCGTGGACCGACGGCGGTTTCCACGATTGGCGAGACTTCGCCTACGGCGATGTGGAACGGACCCGTTTCAACAAGTGCACCCCGCAGGGGACCAACAACATCAACATCTTCCCGTTTGCCGGCGAGATGGTGGCCTCGGGGGAGCAGGGCGGCGCGCCGATTGCGATCGACCCGATCACTCTCGCGACGAAGGGCATCGTCCCGTGGTCGACCGAACTGTCCACCGGCCTGCACGAGAAGACCACCTACGGCGACGCGTGCTTCGCAGCCCATCCGAAGTGGGATCACGAGACCGGCGTGCTCTACGGCTGGAATTACCGCGATACCGCACCGTTCGT
This sequence comes from Rhodococcus sp. T7, assembly GCF_009872365.1. Classification (NCBI taxonomy): domain Bacteria; kingdom Bacillati; phylum Actinomycetota; class Actinomycetes; order Mycobacteriales; family Nocardiaceae; genus Rhodococcus; species Rhodococcus sp. T7. The sequence continues at coordinate 220,591 of NZ_WXYH01000390.1, read as the reverse complement.
GACCATGCACACGGTCCACCCGGACGGGACCATCGACAGCCGCGACCTGTGGGACGCACCGTACAACACTGTCGCTCACGACATCTGGCTGACACCGGAATGGGTGGTGATGCCGTTCCAGCCCTTCACCGTGGACAAATCGAAGATCACCGACCGCAAGCTCGGCATCTGGGGTTGGGACGAATCGCTGCCCATCGTGATCGCGCTGATCCCGCGCGACGACGTCAACGCGAAAGTCCGCTGGATCAAGACCGATCTTCCCGCGCAGTACGTCATGCACACGATGTCGGCGAACGTCGAGGACGGGAAGCTGACACTCGATGCACCGATCTTCAACCGCCCACCCTTCCCGTTCGAACAGGACTTCACCGAAGGAGATGATGTCGCCCTGTTCTTCTCCATCGCCAAGAGCTACCTGGGACGTTGGACGATCGATCTCGACACGGGTGCTGCAAAGACGGAGCAACTCTCGGATCGCCCCTCCGAGTTGCCCAAGGTCGACGAGCGCTACTACGGCAAGGGATACACCTGGGGCTACCAGGTCGGTGGCGTCGTCAAGCGCAAGGGTATGTCGATGAACAGCCTCGTCGTCACGAACATGAAGACGATGAGCGAACAGGTCTACCAGATCAGATCGGGTGAGCCCGCCGCCGTGCTCGAGTCGACATTCGCACCCCGCACCCCGACCTCTCCCGAGGGTGACGGCTTCATCATCGTTCCCGTCTCGTGGTGGGCGGACAAGCGCGGCGAGTACCAGATATTCGACACCCACGACATCACCAAGGGCCCCGTCGCCACGATCGAGCTACCGTTCGCCATGGGCTGGACACCGCATGGCCACTGGATGGATTTCCGCTGATGGCAGTGGCTTTCGATACTTCCGACCGTGCGATCTACACCCGGGAGCACCACGACTTCCGTGACCGCGTCCGCCGGTTTCTCACCGAAGAAGTCCTCGTCGAGTACCCGGATTGGATCGACAGGGGGCAACCCTCCCGCCGGTTCTGGGAGCGTGCCGGCGAGATCGGACTGCTCGGTATCGGCATCCCGGAGGAGTACGGTGGGCTGCCGAACTCGGACTTCCGTCACAGTGCGGTCGTGACCGAGGAGATTCAGCGCCTCGGTCTCGCCATTGGTGGGCTCCGCGTCCAGACCGACATCTGTGTGCCCTATCTGCTGCACCACGGTTCGGAGGCGCAGCGAAGACACTGGCTGCCGCGGTTGGCATCGGGCCAGGTTGTGGTGGCGTTGGCGCTGTCGGAGCCGGGCGCCGGGTCCGACGTCAAGTCGATGAGGACGCGCGCGATGCGCGACGGTGACCACTACGTCGTGAACGGGTCCAAGACGTTCATCTCCAATGGAAGTATCGCCGGCCTCGTCATCCTCGCGGCAAAGACGGACCCGGCCGCCGGCCGCAACGGCGTCACCCTGATGCTCGTCGAGCCGTCCACGGCTGGTTTCGAAACCGGCCGCAAACTCGACAAACTGGGCTTGCGAGCACAGGATCTCGCGGAGTTGTCGTTCACCGACATGCGGGTTCCGGTGGCAAACGTCCTCGGCGAGGTGAACGCCGGATTCGACTACCTGACTTCGAATCTGGCGGCGGAACGCTTGTCGATCGCAGTCAATTCCCAGGCAGCGGCCGCCAGTGCGCTCGCGTGGACCGTGGAGGCACTGGCGGGCACTCGGCCGTCCCAGGACGTGAAGTTCACGCTCGCCGACTGCGCAGTGCAGGTAGCCGCCGGGCAAGCTTTCATCGACCAAGCGATGGGGAAACTCGTGGCGGGCGCGCTCACCGGAGCCGATGCGGCGGGGGCAAAGCTCTACTCCACCGAGTTGCAGGGCCGCATTGTGCGTAAATGTCTGGGATTGCACTCTGCTGGAACGGCATACCGGGCTTCGAGCCGTATCGGACAAGCTCATCTCGACGGTCGGGTGAGCCGGATCTACGGTGGGTCCTCCGAGATCATGAAGGTTATCGTCAGCCAGCACCTCGGCCTGTGACCCGCCGCACCGCCAGGCCTGCCGCAGTGCGCGGAAAGGAAGATGTCGTGAGCCGGGACCAGAAGATCCTGGACGCCGCCGAGCGGCTGTTCTTCGAACGAAGCTTCGACGGGGTCGGAGTCGACGAGATCGGCCGCGCGGCGGGGGTGACAGGCTCGGCGATCTACACCCACTTCCGGGCCAAGGACGAGATCCTCGCCGCGCTCTTCACCCGGGTCTTCGAGGCACTACTCGCACGACTCGGGGAACCGGACCCTGATCCGGCAGAAGAACTCGACAAGGTGTTGAAAGCCTTTGTCGACCTCACGACGCATCACGAACGGCTGGCGGGCATCTGGGTGCGTGAGCAGCGGTCCCTCGCGGAGGCTCATCGGCGGGAGCACGATCGCCGGCAACGCTACATCACGCAGCGGTGGGTCGACTGCCTGAGCCGCCTGTGCCCGGAGGCCAGGACCGACGAGATCGTGACGGCGACCCGTGGGGTCCAGCTCCTGCTCATGTCCGAGGCGCTGAGACCGCCGACCGGTCGCCGCGCGCGGGATGCCGAGGAGTTGCTCCTTCGGATGGCACGGTCGAGCCTGGCCGCTCTCGCGGTCACCGCACGCTCGGATGGTCGCGACGGCGATTCACCGACTCGACCAGCGACATCGCTGGGCTGAAAGCGGTGTACATGAGAGTGGGCGTGGTTCGGGGACCTGGTTGCCCACCAACTTATGAGACGTTATGGTTCAAAAAAGATTTCGAGAGGACACGTCATGCCGGAGACGCACGCCGCCGCGGCGATTCAGCCCGTGGACGTGGTGAAGGCCTTCTTCGCCGCGATCAACCAGCGCGACCCCGAGGCTCTGGGCGCCCTCATCGACGAGACGTTCGCCGAGGATGCGTGTGTCGAATTTCCGTCCTCCCTCCCTTACGGTGGCCGGGTTCAGGGAGCGAAGACCTTACGCAAGGTCTTCGTCGGCATGGCGGTCGGAAGGTCCGCCGTCGGGCCGCGTGCCTTGGAGGTGGAGAGAATCGTCGACGGCGACAACCTCGTCGTCGCTGTTCTTCGCTTCGACTGGTACCCGCCGGACTCCGATGAGCCGGTTCGGTCGGGCGCGTGCGAAACCTGGCGATTCGAGAACGCGAAGGTCGCCGAAATTCGCCCCTACTACTGGGACACCGCGGCGCTGGTCGCCGCATCGTCCTGACCCTTTTCGAGCACACCACAGACCTAGGAGTCCCATGTCCCGAACAGCCGTCATCGTCGACGCCGTCCGATCACCCATGGCCAAGGGCAAGGCGCCCAAGGACGGGAAACCGGGTGGTGCACTGAGCTCGCTTCACCCGGTGGAGCTACTCGGCCAGGTGCTGCGGAAACTTGTCCAACGCAACGCATTCGATCCGTCGATCGTCGACGACGTCATCACCGGGTGTGTCAGCCAGGTGGGCGAGCAATCCGGACCCATCGGCCGCTGGGCATGGCTGGCAGCAGGAATGCCGGAAAGTGTGCCGTCGGTGACGGTGCACCGAGCGTGCGGCTCCAGTCAGCAGGCCGCCGACTTCGCGGCGCAGGGTGTCATCGCCGGCGTCTACGACGTCGCGATCGCGTCGGGCGTCGAATCGATGAGCCGTATTCCCATGCTCACCGCACGTATCGGTCAGGACCCGTTCGGTCCTTCGGTCGCGAAGCGGTACGCCCCCGGCCTGGTCCCGCAGGGCGTCTCGGCGGAGCTGATCGCAGCGCGCTGGAAGCTCGATCGTGAGTCGATCGACGAGTTCGCCACTCGATCGCATCAGAATGCTGCCGGCGCCGACCTCGCGGCCGAGATCGTGCCGATCACCCTTGCGGACGGCACCGTCGTCGCCGGCGACGAGACGGTGCGACCGCAGACGACGGTGGAGACCCTGGGCCGGCTCAGGCCCTCGTTCCGCACCGACGACATGGTGGCGCGGTTCCCGGAGATCGCGGACTGGCACATCACCCCCGGCAACTCCTCGCAGTTGACGGACGGGGCGTCGGCGCTGCTCATCATGTCGGAGGAAAAGGCCGATGAACTCGGGCTTCGTCCTCGGGCGCGCTTCCATGCCTTCGCGGTCGCCGGTGACGACCCGATCACCATGCTCACCGGACCCATTCCCGCCACGGAGAAGGTGCTCGACCGTGCCGGTTTGACGATCGACGACCTCGACCAGTACGAGGTGAACGAAGCTTTCGCTCCCGTACCGATGGCCTGGGCACACCACTTCGGTGCAGATCCCGCGAAGCTGAACCCCCGCGGCGGCGCGATCGCATTGGGCCACCCCCTCGGCGCCTCGGGTGGCCGGCTACTGACCACGTTGCTGCACGGCCTCGAGGCCACAGGGGGGCGGTTCGGCCTCACCACGATGTGCGAGGCCGGCGGCATGGCCAACGCGACCATCATCGAGCGGCTCTGAGAAACAGGAGAACTTATGGAAATCAACGGTATTTCGGCAGTCGTCACCGGAGGTGCCTCGGGTCTCGGTCTTGCCACCGTCCGCCGCCTTCTGAAGGAGGGTGCGGCCTCCGTGACGATCGCGGACCTCGAATCCTCGGACGGCAAGGCCGTCGCGGAGGACCTCGGTGACCGCGTCCGCTTCGTGCCCGCCGATGTGCGGGACACCGACGCAATGAACCAGGTGTTCGATACCGCGGAGGAGGCTGGCCCCCTTCGCGTCGTCGTGCACTGCGCCGGGCGAGGCGGCCCGGTGCGGCTGGTCGGCAAGGACGGCGCTCCCGGATCACTCGAGACCTACGCCGAGATCGTGCAGATCAACCTGGTCGGATCCTTCAACGTGCTGCGGCTCGCAGCAGCGCGGATGGCGTCGAACGAGCCGACGGATGGTGACCGCGGCGTGTGCATCCTGACCGCCTCGGTGGCGGCCTTCGAGGGTCAGATCGGCCAGATCCCGTATGCGTCGTCCAAGGCCGGCATCGTCGGCATGACGATCGTGGCGGCACGAGATCTCGCGTCCAAGCAGATCCGGGTGTGCACCATCGCCCCCGGTACCTTCGAAACCCCGCTCCTCGCCCGCCTGTCGGACGATGTTCGCAGCTCTCTCGCGGCGACCGTGCCGCACCCGAGCCGTCTCGGTGATGCGGACGAGTACGCGCGCCTGGCCACGGCCATCATCGACAACGGCATGCTCAACGGTGAAACCATCCGCCTGGACGGTGCTATCCGAATGGCGCCACGATGACCCCCGCCGTCGATCTCACGGTAGAAGACGGAGTCGCCGTCATCACCATCGACCGGCCTGAAGTCCGCAACGCGATCGACCTCCCGACGGCGCGGCAACTTGCGGCGGCACTCGACGACGTCGACCAGCGCAGCGACATCCGCGCTGCGGTACTGACCGGCACGGGAACGGTTTTCAGCGCCGGAATGGATCTGAAGGCGTTCAGCGCAACGGGCGAGCGGCCGCTCGTCGCCGAACGGGGAGCCTTCGGCATCTGCGAGCGCGCAACCACGAAACCTCTCATCGCGGCGGTGGAGGGGAAAGCGCTCGGCGGCGGATTCGAGATCGCCCTCGCCTGCGACCTCGTCGTCGCAGCACAGAACGCCCAGTTCGGTCTGCCGGAGGTCAAACGCGGACTGGTCGCAGCGGCAGGCGGTGTGCTCCGGCTTCCGCGCGTCGTTCCGCACAAGGTCGCGCTCGAATTGGTGATGACCGGAGATCTCATCTCTGCGACCGAAGCGCACCGCCTGGGCGTGGTGAACCGCGTGGTGGCGCCCGGAGAAGCGCGCGCGGAGGCGATGCGGCTCGCCGCCGCCATCGCAGCCAACGCCCCGATGGCCGTCCGGACCGCAAAGTTCCTGGTCAATGCATCCGCGGATTGGCAGCAAGAAGAGTTTTTCGACCGACAGCGTCCGTATACCGACAAGGTCCGGGGATCCGCGGATGCGGCCGAGGGAGCACGTGCCTTCGTCGACAAGCGGGCACCCGTCTGGGCCGACCGTTGACGCACTGGTACTTCGACCGAAGGAGATCGACATGATCGAGCTGACCGAGGAGCAGCAAGAGATCCGGGCCCTGGCACGCAAGGTGGCCCGGGACTGGTATGCCCCCAAGGCCCGAGAATGGGACACCAACCGCACGCACTTCCCCGCCGACGAGCGCCGACGGATCGCCGAGCTGGGCTTGCTCGCGCTCGGTCTTCCCGAGGAGTACGGCGGCGGTGGCCGACCCCTGATCGACGCACTCATCGTGCAAGAGGAGTTCGCGCGTGCGAACCCGCTGTCGGCCTGGCCGATCTTCGAGGCCTCCGCCGGACCGGCCCGCGTCATCGACCTCTTCGGGACCGAGGAACAAAAGCAGCGATTCCTCCCCCCCGTCGCCTCGGGGGACAAGATCATCGCCATCACGATCTCCGAACCGGACGCGGGCTCGGCAGCAACCGACGTGACCACCAAGGCCGTCATCGAGGGCGACGAGGTCGTCGTCACCGGCACGAAGCGATGGTGTTCGGGCGCCGGGCACGCGGAGCAGTACCTCGTCTACGTGCGGTTGAGTTCCGCACCGGGCGGCAAGGGCATGGGCGCTGTCGTCGTCGACAAGGACACTCCCGGGTTGACCTTCGGGCCGCAGGAGGAGCTGATGGGCCACCGCGGGGTCGGATCGGCCGACATGTTCTTCGACGACGTCCGAGTCCCCATCGACAACCTCATCATCCCGGAGGGCGGTTTCAACAAGCTCTTCACGGCCTTCTCCATCGAACGGCTCGGTAACAGTACGATGTGCTTGGCCATCGCCCAGGAAGCACTCGACCGTTCCGCGGCGTACATCCAGGAGCGGCACCAGTTCGGCAAGCCGATCGTGGAGTTCCAGACCGTCCAGGACACCCTCGCCAAGATGGTGGTCGACGTCGAGGCTTCCCGCATGCTGATCTGGCGCGCCGCAGCCCACGCCGGGACCGGTGCGCCGAAGACGCTCGACGCGTCCGTGGCCAAGGTCTATGCGAACGAGATGGTCAAACGTGTCACCGACATGGCGATCCAACTGCACGGCGGCTACGGGTATTCGGCCGAGTACGAGATCGAGCGGATGCACCGCGACGCTGTCGGCTGGGCGATCGCCGGTGGAACGCCGGCGATCCAGCGCACCCGAATCGCCTCCGAGTTCCTCGGACGCCGTTTCGATCAGCGAGCCTGAGATGAACAACGACAACACCCGGGCCGTGTTCGACAACGACCATGACGCCTTCCGTGAATCGGTACGCCACTTCCTGCGCGCCGAAGTCGAACCGCACCTCGATGGATGGCGCTCGGCGAACGGTGCCCCTGCGGACTTCTACCGGTGTGCCGGTAAGGAGGGGTTGCTCGGTACCGCAGCCCCCGAGCGATTCGGGGGTGGTGGCGTCGACGATCTGCGGTTCGTCGCCGTCCTCGTCGAGGAGACTGCGGCCCTCGGCGCCACCGGACTGGCACACCTGCTCGCCTTACACAGCGGCGTCGTACTTCCGGCACTGCTCCGCCACGGCAGCGAGGAGGCTTGTGCCACATGGCTTCCTGACATGGTTGCGGGGGAGCGACTTGCCGTTCCGCTCGGGGCGGGGAAACCAGCCGAGGCGACGTCCGAAGACGGCCGGGTGCTGCTGCACGGGCACGTCGACGGGGTAGCGGGCGGGGCTTGCGCAGGAATTCTGCTCACCGCCGTGTCGGGGGAAGACGAGCCGCGGCTCACCGTGCTGTCGGGAGACACGTCCGGTCTGATCCGATCGCCGGTCGCGGACGCATTGGGTGGACGTGAAAGCGCACAAGCCGATGTGACGCTCGGCGCCGTCGAGGTCGGGAGGGCCGACAGCCTCGGTACCGGCGCATGGGCTGAACTGACACGTGATCTCGATCTGTGGTCGGCGGTCACGGCAATGGCTTCGGCCCGGTCGGTCATCGCGATCACGTTGCGCTACGTCGCCGAGCGCCAGGTCTTCGGTCGGCCACTCGCGCAGTTCGAGAACACACGACACCGGCTCGCCGAAGTCGCCGCACGGCTGTCGGCGACGGAGCTGCTGGTCGACTCGTGCCTGGTTGCCCGGTGCGAAAATCGCCTGACTGCTGCCGCGGCCGCAACCGCCTGCCTCGAGGCAGGCGCGCTGCACGACGAGGCGGTGGACCGAGGGCTCCAGTTGCACGGGGGTTACGGCTACATGCGGGAGTACCCGATCTCGCACGCGTTCGCGGACGCGCAATACCTCCGCCAGCAAGAGCACCTGGTGGCCGACGCGCGGGATCTGATTGCGGCCGGCCTCGGTCTCTGACCCCCGGGTCAGCGGCCTCGAAAGTTGGCATCGCGGCGTTCTTGGAACGCCGCGATGCCTTCGAGGAGGTCATCGCTGGCCAGTGTGTGCTCCTCGTAGGCAAAAGACAGGTCGACGACCTCGCCTGCCCGCTGCTGGGTTACCCGGTTGAGGGCGCGCTTGGTCCCCTGAACCGCGAGCGGAGCGAGTCGGGCGACGCGGGAGGCGATCGAGCGTGCAGCCGGAAGTACTTCGTCGGCATCGTCGACGAGATCGGTCACCATGCCGAAACCGAAGGCCGTCTCGGCATCGAGAGGGTCACCGGTGAGGAGGTGACGTCGCGCCCGGACCATGCCGGCGGCCTGCGGCCACACCAGGCAGCCGCCGTCGCCTGCCACGAGGCCGAGCGCCACGTGCGAGTCGGCAAGCGTGGCCGCACGAGCGGCAACGACGATGTCGCACAACAGGACGAGCGTAGCTCCCAGTCCGATCGCGGGGCCCTGCACTGCCGCCACAATGGGTTGCGGCACAGTGACGAAGGCCTGCAGCAATCGACGTCCGTCGTCGACGATGGCGCGCCGTTCCATCACGTCGCCGTGCGCGGCCTGCATCAGCTCGAAGTCGCCGCCGGCGGAGAATGCCTTCCCGGTAGACCCGAGGACGACGGCGCGGATGGTTCGATCGGTGCTGATCCGTTCGATGACGTCGGCGAGTTCGCGGTGCAGCACTGCGTCTACCCGGTTGAACAGCTTCGGCCGGCTGAGGCTGATCTCGGCGACCCCGTCATCGTGTCGGTCCACCGTGAGCGCGGTGTAGCTGAGATCCATCGAATGCTCCTTGGTGCTGTCGGTTCATGCAGTCGGGATGGCGGGCAGGGCGTGCCCGAGACAATTACTGAGATACCGTACCTCAAAATCCGGCGGAGTCGGCACGGCCTGACAAATCCCAGCGTGCGGTAGATGAGCTGACCGTGTCGCCCGGTATCGCTGCCGGATTGCCGTGAGCTGATTGACACATGTGACGGGAGCCACTAGCATTTTGAGACGAGGGAGCCCACAAAAAGTGGGTGCGGTTCCTGGATCGGCATCCGCAACACGCTGGGTCCGAAGGTGCGCTCGGTTGCGCAAACAATCATCGTCTTCGCCTCCGCGGCCACCGCGTAGCTGCTCACAACTGCGACACGAGGCGTTCCGAGATGAATCGACAACGGCAAGGTTTCATGCCTGCGGCCACGGATCAGTGGTCTGGCGAGAGGAGAGAAGTGGTGTTGCTGGCCGACTTTGGTGCTGTGGAAAGCCCGGCAGTCCTTCCGCTGGGGCTGTGTTCGCCCGACCGGTCCGAACAAGTGGGAGGTAAGACCAAGGGCCTGTACAAGCTGATCGAGCTGGGGCTTCCGGTGCCCGAAGGGTTCGCGATCACGGCAAACGCCTATCGCGCGACTCTCGCTGCCACGGGTGTCGGCGCCCAGATCGACGACGTCCTCGCGCAGGCCGAATTGAGCGACGACGCGAAGTCGCAGGCGATCTTCGGCCTCTTCGAGAACGTGACGTTGCCCGCGGATCTGAGTGCAGAAATCGACAATTCGTACGACGAGCTGGGCGGTGGTCCGGTTGCGGTCCGATCGAGCGGAATCGCCGAGGATACGGCCGCCGCATCGTTTGCCGGCCAGCACGACACCTACCTCTGGATCCAAGGTGCCGATGCTGTCCGTCACCACGTGTTGCGTTGCTGGGCGAGCCTGTTCAATCCCAGCGCCATCGGCTACCGGGAACGGTTCCGGATTCCCGCCGACGAGGTGGCCATGGGAGTTGTCGTTCAGCGCATGGTGCCTGCTGCTGCCGGGGGGGTGATGATGACCCTCGAACCCGTGACGGGCGAGAGTAACCTCGTCTACATCGAAGCTGCACACGGCCTCGGCGAGGGAGTCGTCGTCGGCGACGTGCTTTCCGACCAGTACCGATTCGACAAGGCGAATCTGGACAACCCGAAGAAGCGAATCAGTCGTCAGACCGAACAACACCGTTTCGATCCGGACGCTGGTGCGGTGACGCTGCAACCGATGGACCCCGAGGTCGGATCGCAGCCGGCGCTCGACGACGACCTTGCCCGCGCCTTGGCTCAACTCGGACTCGACATCGAACGGTCTTTCGGGGCCCCCATGGATATCGAGTGGGCGGTCTCCGAGGAACGGGAGATCTTCCTGCTGCAAGCCCGCCCCGAAACCGTGTGGAGCACACGCTGGACGGAGCTGGCCACGACCGCGCGAACGAGTGTCACCCACGGAGACCTGAATCAGGACTGGTACTACTCCACCGCGAATCTCGGAGAGGCAGCGCCCGGTGTCCTCGCACCGCTCAGCTGGTCGGTCTGGGGGCCGGGTGCCGAGATCGCCGCCCGATACGGCTTCGTCCAGATGGGCGTGCTCGAAGCGTCGAAGGCCGGGATACCCGACGATCCGCACGCGCGGTTCATCCAGATCGCCTACGGCCGCGCGGTGGCCTCGGTGAGCGCCTTCTACGACATGGGCGAGCGTATTCCCGGTGCCAGCGGAAACATGATCGCGGAATCCCTGTTGGGATCGATCCCCAGCGGCATGATCGCCAATCCGACCCGTCGACGGTACCCGGTCGTGATGTGGCGCATGCCGAAAGCCTTCGTACGCTCGAAGGCGGTGATCGACAAGCAGCACCGCACTATTCGCGAGTGGTGGCTACGGGAGCTGGAACGAACGCAGGACCTGGACCTCGCCGGTGCGCGAGCCCAGTTCACGGACGCCGTCAACAGGTTTCAGAAGTCGACCGCTCTGCAGGCGCAGGGCAACATCATCGCGGTTCCGCCGGTATTCCAAGCGCTGGAACAGCTGGTCGCCAGCGTCGACATGGAGGAGTACTACGGTGTCCTGACATCCGGCGGAGACCATGCCGAGATCGCGGTTGTCACCGATCTGTGGGATCTCGGCCGAGGTCGCCTCACTGAGTCGGAGTTCCTGCGGCGACACGGATTTCACGGCACGCTCGAGGGTGATATCGCCGGACGGGTCTGGCGGGAGGACCCGTCGCCGATCCGCCATATCGCTCAGATGTACAAGACGCAGGGTGACGACAAGGACCCTCGCGCGATGGCCGAGGCCCGCAACGCGGAGAAGGAGCGCGCCGAATCCGAGTTGATGTCGCGTCTCGGCTGGTTCGGTCGGTTGAAGGCCCGCTTGATACTGCGGCTGGCCCGTCGTCACATGCCACTCCGCGGTGTCGGTAAGGCGAGCTTTCTGAGATCTCTCGACGTCGCGCGAAGCTCGGCCCGTCGAATCGGCGAACTGCTGGTTGCCGAGGGCATACTCGACGCCGTCGACGACGTCATGTACTTGACGAGCGACGAGCTCATCGCGCCTGCGGTTCCCGAGAACGTCCGTGAGCTCGTGGCCGCCCGCAAGACGGAGCAGGAACTGTTCCGCTCTTTCGAACTCCCTGTCGCATTCTGGGGCGAGCCGGGACTGACGGCACCGGCGCCGGAAACCGTGGACGGCGACGCCGCCGGTGACCGGATCACCGGCATCGGAGCAAGTGCCGGAGTTGTCGAAGGCGTGGTGCGGGTCGTCGACGCCCCGGGGTTCGCCGAGGTCGAGCCCGGCGAGATTCTGGTCGCCAAGACGACGGATCCGTCCTGGGCGTCGATCATGTTCGTGTCTTCGGCCTTGGTGGTCGACATCGGTGGCACGCTCAGCCACGCCGCGGTGGTGGCGCGCGAACTGCGGCTCCCGTGCGTGGTGAACACCGGCGACGGTACCTCCGTTTTGCGCACCGGCGATCGCGTGCGGGTCGACGGACGGTCCGGAGTCGTGGAAATCCTGGAACGAGCAACTCGAACATCCTGACGAACGACGAGGAGACGGCATGACAATTTCCGAACGCGACGACTTCTTTCATCCTCGCCCGGACGATCCCTTCTGGAACGAGGCCAGTTGGTTTTCGTTCATGGCGCCCGAGCGTGACCTGACCGGATTCGTATACCTCTACCACCGTCCGAACATCGGATACACGGTGGCCGGTGTCGCGGCCTGGGATCCGAGCGGCAGTGAGAACTATGACTGCGTCCTGTACGACTGGGGCGAAGCGTACGCCCTCGAGCCCGAGGCGGAGATGTTCTCGTTCGAGCTCGAGAACGGCCTCACCGTGGAACTCGTGGAGCCTTTGAAGCAGTACCACTTCACCTACAAGGGCAGGAATCGCTTCAACAGCGATGTGGACCTGGACCTCACCTTCACCGCATCCCGGGAACCGCACAATGCCGGCATGCCCGGCGGGCTCGAGGAATGGGGTAAGGGCCATTACGATCAACTGGGCCGGATGGCCGGGCATCTGTCGGTCGACGGCGAGACGATTCCCATCGACTGTGTTGCGCAACGTGACCGGTCGTGGGGTGTCAGGAATATCGTCAACAATCCACGAGGCCAGATGATCTGGGGAGTCGGTGAGCGCAGCAGTTTTCACGCGCTCGCCGTCAGCAAGCTCCCACCGGGCGAGGACCCGGTCATCGGAACGAGCGAGAGCATCATCATCGGCTACTACCTGAAAGACGGCCAGTACGGTGATCTGACCCCCGGCCCCGACAGCACCATCGCCGTCACCGAACGCGACGCGACCGGCCGGCCGATCACCTACCGTGTCGAGGCGACCGACAGCCTGGGCAGGCGCCTGGAAGCTACGGGCCGAGTCCGGAACATGTTGAACTGGCAGGGGTATTCATGGTTGATGACGTTCTGGTCGCTGGTCGAGTGGTCGCTCGACGGCGAAACAGCCTTGGGAGAAGGCCAGGATTATTGGCCGTTGCACCAATCCCGCACGTTCATGCGCGCCCAGCGGGCCGCCCAGCGCGAATTCTCGACTCAGTCCTCCTGACCCCCGGCCCGGGGCAATGTCCTTCTAACACGAAAATGGGAAGGTTTCAAATAGATGAGGTGGAGATTCGTCTTCAAGGTTGTGGGCGTCGCACTCTCGATGACTGCGTTGGCGCCGTGCGCCCTTTCCAACGCGTCACCGACTCCGTACCACATATCTGAGTACGTAGTATCCGATCCCGCTGGGCAGCCGTGCAACGTCCAGGGAACACCGGACGGGGCCCTCTGGGTCAGCCTCCATCAGCCGAATCAATTGGCGCGCCTGGACCCGACGACAGGTCAGGTCTCGAAGTTCACCATGCCGGGCAAGACGCCACTGCCCGGTGGCGCGGAAATAGGTCCGCTCCCCGGAGGGCCGATCCCGTCGGTCGGGACATGCGACATGGCGTACGGATCCGACGGAAACCTCTGGTTCAACCATCAGATGGCCAATTCGGTCGGTTACATCGAAACGCAGGCGCCGTACCGTATGCACGAAATCCCGCTGCCGGTGCCCGCCTCGATCCCGATGAGCCTCCAGGCCGGAGGCGACGGCAAAATCTATGCCACTCTGACCGCCGCCGACAAGATCGCCCAGATCGACCCGCAGACACACCAGGTACGAATCTTCGATGTCCCGAGCAAGGCCTCGATGATCATCGGTGGAGCAGCCGGTCCCGACAACGCACACTGGTTCGTCGAAATAACGGGAAACAAGTTGCTTCGGCTCGACTATGCGACCGGCGACATCCGCGAGGTGGATATTCCGACGCCCGCGTCCGCGCCGTTCGTCATCCGATCCTACGACGACGGTCTCTGGTTCACGATGATGACCGCCAACGCGATCGGACACTACGACATCAAGACCGGAACGTTCAGCACCGTTCCGATTCCGACACCGATGTCCGCGCCGATCGGAATCACCCTCGGCAAGGACGGTTATCTCTACGTCGACGAATCGGTCGCGGACAAGATCGCGCGGATCGACAGGAAGACGATGCAGGTCGTCGACGAGTACCCGTACCTCACGAAAATGACCTGGCCGGACGAAATCAAGACCGGACCGGACGGCGCCATCTGGTCGCCGAACTTCACAGCCGGCAAACTGACCCGGCTCTGGGTCGACTCGTTCGGGACCGATCCAGGATTCCCTCAGACCCACGAGTGATCGATGAAGTAGTGGGCAATACCGATCAAGCACACCGATCGAATCGGTGACCGGGGATCGACCGCCGTCGCCGACGTCTTTCGTCGGCGACGGCAGTCGACCCGGAGCTGGGCGACCCACCTCCAGTCCAGGGCACATTCCTGCCGCGGACGGGGAGTAACATAATTTTGACATGCGGATCTTTTTTCTGGGTCGGGGGCGAGCATTATGGGACTGCGAGAATCGAATACGTGTGAAGGACGGCGAGGAGCCCACGATCCGCGCCGCCACGGAAGGAACCCGATGAGCACGCAGAAGCGCGGCCGCCCCAAGCTCGACATAGATCCCGACGCCGTTGCCGACGCCGTTGCGGAGCTTTTCGCAGAGGGCGGTGCGGAGGCGGTCACCATCATCGAAGCCGCCGAGAAATTGCAGGTCTCACGGGCGACCCTCTACCGCACGGTTCCGACCAAGAAACACCTACTCGGTATGCTCTTCGAGCGGAGCACGCGCGACTTGACGGAGCACGCGCGCGCTGTTGTCGAGCGGCACGAGCTAGCGTGGAAGCAGTTACACGAACTGGTTCGAATCCTGGTCGATGCTTCGATCGAGATGCGGCAGTACATGCCGGTGTTCTTCGGCGGGGGTGATCTGCCGGGCGACGTCGTCTCACGGTGGCACATGTTCACTCGTGAATTCGAGGCACTGTGGGTCCGTGTCGTAGCCAGCGCGATGCAGGAGGGCTACCTCGTCGAAGCGGACCCGCTCCTGACCGCGCGAGTGCTGCTTGGCCAATGCATCTGGGTTTCGCGCTGGTACCGTCCGTCGGAGCCCTACGACGCCGGCATCATCACCGATATCGTATTGAAGCTGTTGCCGCCCGCACCAGGAACGTCGGTGGGGGCACGTTCCGGCGGAGCGGGATTACCGCAGCGTCCCCGTCTGGTCGTCGCGACCGAGCGTCCGAACCCGCACGTCGCTCCGGAGATCGCTGTCGACGAGGTACCGCCGCCGGATAAGCAGGTCGCTCAGGAGAAGGGGCGACACGACGGCGACGACACACTCGACGCGGGAGAACGTGCAGAACTGGACCGGCTCCGGCGGGAGAACGCCGAATTGCGTGCGGATCGGGAGTTCCTGAAGAAGGCCGCAGCCTTCTTTGCATCGGAACACCTGCGGTAGGTGCGCACCTGAATTCGGAGGTATCGAGATTCGGAGGTATCGAGACTCGGCCGAAGGCCTGCCCCGCTGGAAGGGCCGCTATCGCCTCGGCTGCTTCGTCCTCGACGGATGTAGATGAGGGTAGCGAGGCGTTGTCGAGGAGCGACCCACGAGTGCGATGACAGCTGACGACGCTCCGACCGATTTCGATGTCTTCACGAGGCAGGAGTGGGGTGAATTACTGTTCACCCCGTGGTGCACCATGGTGGAGAATGCTCGACTCGATGATGTTGGTGAGGAACTCCATGGATCCC
>NZ_WXYH01000390.1:183481-204754 GCF_009872365.1 Rhodococcus sp. T7 | reverse complement strand
ATTACTGTTCACCCCGTGGTGCACCATGGTGGAGAATGCTCGACTCGATGATGTTGGTGAGGAACTCCATGGATCCCATAGTCACCCAATCCGAATTCGCCGGTGATGGCGTCACGCTTGTCGCCGACCGGTGGGATCCACCGGCACCGGGTGACGGCGGATCGGGCGTCGGCAGAAAGGGCTTGGTCCTGTTGCTGCACGGCGGCGGGCAGACCCGGCATTCCTGGCGAAACACCGGTCGCAGCCTCGCCGCGGACGGCTGGTCCGCCGTCGCGCTGGATGCCCGGGGGCACGGCGACAGTCAATGGGCACCGGAGGGGGATTACGGCATCGATGCGTTGGTCGCCGACTTGACCTCGGTCATCACAGAGCTGGGGGAGAAGCCGGTGCTCGTCGGTGCCTCGATGGGCGGGATGACCTCGTTGATCGGGCAGGGGGAGAATCCCGAACTCGCTCGCGGCCTGGTTTTGGTCGATATCGCACCGAAGGTCGAAACGAGCGGTACCGCGGAGATCATGGCGTTCATGCGCAGTGGCCTCGAGGGTTTCGAGAGCCTCGACGCGGCGGCGGCAGCGATCGCGGCGTACACCCCGAACCGTGTCCGCAAGCCCAACCCGCAGGGGCTGCGCAAGAACCTTCGCCTGCGTGACGGCCGTTGGTACTGGCATTGGGATCCGGAGTTCCTGCGCGTCGGCGACGAACCCACTCGCCAATCCGACTCGATCGTGCGATACGAACGCGCTCGGGACGCCGCGGCCGCGATCACCGTTCCCACGATGCTCGTTCGTGGCAAGCAATCCCACGTGGTCAGTGAGGAAGGCGCGAAGGAACTGCTCGAGCTGATCCCGACCGCGAAGCTGGTCGACGTCACCGGGGCCGGTCACATGGTCGCCGGCGACGACAACGATGTCTTCAGTGGCGGGTTGAAGGGATTCCTCGACGACGAGGTTGTCGCCGTCCGCCGCTGAAGACGCCGATCCCCTCGAACATCACCTGCCATGGGCTCATCGTGGATCCGCGTCCGTGCTGTATCGGTCCTCGCGATGCCGGGGCTCGTCGGAGGACTCGTGGGCGACCGAGACGAGTCATGTGAGCCAGGGCTCCTGGCCCGCCTCCTTCACGATGCGTTCGCCGTGGTCGAGTTCCCCCGGGTGTCCATTCCCGAGAGCGACCTCAATCGACCTCGGCGCCCGGGACGGGAAGGACGATCAGGCGTACGGCCTCCTGCGCGATCGATTCGCTCGTGTATTTTTCGCGGCTGCTGTACCACCGGGACACCCAGTTGACCATGCCGAGAATGAGCCTGGTAGCCACGAGGGGATCGTCGGCGCGCAGGTGGCCGCCCTCGATGGCACGCTCGACCGTTCTCGTCCACAGTCGTTCGTACCCACTGGCCCATTTGCGCCATCTCTCGTAGGTTTCCGCCGGCAGCCCTATCCCGAAGTACACACCCGCGTACTCACGCATGCGGATCGAGGCGTCCACCTGGAACTCGATGAGAGCGATGAGGGCCTCGCGTGGGCCTTTGATCTTCCGCATCAGCTTGCGGGCCTCGACCTCGACGTTGCGGGCGCTCCGCTCGAACAACAGCGTGTGCAGGTCGTCCATCGAGCGGACCGTTCGGTAGAGGGTTGCGCGCGACAGGCCGAGTTCCTCCGCCACGGACTCGATGGACACCGCGTCGTAGCCCTTCTCGGCGTACAACTTGGCCGCGACGTCCGCCACGACATCCAGGTCGATGACGCGCCGTGGCCGCCCCACCGGACGTTTGCCGCCGTCGGCTTCGGCGACAGTCTCGGTCGTCCTCCCGTTTTTCCCCGGCATCGTGCCTCCACATCGCATCGGATATCGGGTCCACGATACGAGATCATGCGTCGTTCGACGCCGATCCCCGGACGGGGCGTCCTCGTGCAGGGTCGGAAGCCTCGGTTGACGCCAGTTTGCTATTTTGAGATAGTTAATTTCGTAATCATCGGGACACCGGCCCGCAGCGCACACGGAGGTCTTATGTCTTGGCAGGGGATCAGGCATATTCCGGTCACCCAGATTCTGGCCGAGCTGGTCTCGACGAAACCCGGCGGTATCTTCGCCAAGTTCGGGGAGTGGGCCCCCACGTACGCCGAGATCGACGCCCGCGCGAAGGAACTTGCCGGTCAGCTGCACGCCCTGGGCGCGCTCCCGGGAGACCGGATCGCCACGCTGGCGCCGAATCGGTACGAGCTACTCGAACTCTTCGTCGGTATCGCCGAGCTGGGCGGTATCCAAGTTCCGCTCAATCCCTACCTGAAGGGCGAGTTTCTCAGCCATCAACTGCGAGATTCCGCAGCCAGGATCGTGGTCACCGACGGACCGGGCTGGCGCGCACTACGCCCACTGCTGCCCGCGGTGCCGTCGATCGAGGCGGTCGTGCTGTTCGACGACGTGGACGACCGCTCGGCCGACATTCCCACCCTGCTCTACCGGGAGATGCCCGACGCCATCGCGCCCTCGGTCGACGTGGGCCCCGAATCGACGATGGCGATCATGTACACGTCCGGTACCACCGGGCAACCGAAGGGATGCGTCCTCTCGCACGGCTACTACGCGCGGGCCGGCCAGACCATCGCCGAGGTCATGAGGTTGACCGAGGACGATGTCTTCCTGACCCCGCTGCCGCTGTTCCACGCGGGTGGCCAACTGGCGTCGATCATGCCGTCGCTGATCGCCGGTATTCCCGTCGTCGTGGTCCCGGCTTTCAGCGCAACCGGATTCTTCGAGACAGCCACCGAGGCCGGCGCCACCGTCGCCAACGCGGTGGGCGCGATGGGGATGATGCTGCTCGGTACGCCGCCGGGCAAGTACGACACGGCGCACAAACTCCGGCTGTTCAACGTGTCGCCACTGGCGTCGACGTATCACCCGGAATTCCGGGAACGATTCGGTGTCGATCCCTGGACCGAGTCGTACGGACAGACCGAATGCGTGTTCCAGACCCTGAACTCCCCGTACGGGGAGCGCGACCGGGACAGCAACGGTAAACCGCTGCGCGACCTGGAGATCGCGTTGCTCGACGACCGGGGGCAGCAGGTGCCGGAGGGCGAGGTGGGCGAGATCTGCGTGCGTCCGCGGCACCGCTTCGCGATGTTCGACGAATACTGGGGCCGCCCGGAAGACACCCTGGACGCATTCGAGGGGTTGTGGTTCCACACCGGTGACTACGGCACGATCCGCGAGTCCGGTGCGCTCCGCTTCGTCGACCGCAAGAAGGACGCGCTTCGGGTGCGCGGCGAGAACGTGTCGAGTCTCGAACTCGAAGCGGCGCTGTGCCGCCATCCCGCCGTCGTCGAGGCCGCTGTGCACGCCGTGCAGTCCGAACTGGGGGAGGACGACATCAAGGCGTGCCTGGTCGTGCGGCAGGGGGAGACGGTCGAACCGTCCGGTCTGTTCGAATGGATGCAGGACCACGTTCCGTACTTCGCGGTCCCGAGGTATATCGAGATCGTCGCCGAGCTCCCGAGGAACCAGGTCGACCGGATCCAGAAGCACCTGCTGCGTGAGCGTGGTGTGACCGCCGGAACCTGGGACCACCGCGCTCTCGGGCTGACCATCGCCCGGGGCGCGCGCCGCTGAGTCTCGTCAATCGTGGGATGTTCAGTTTTTCAAGCGAATTGGCTATACGGAGAACTCTCGTGCCCCGGTGATCGGCCTCTCCGTGACGCCTGCTCCGCGGTACTCGCGACGCAAGGTGTGGCACTGCTGTGCGTGTGGGGTCCCATGCGCAAAATCGTTGCGATGCAAGCGTGTCGGTGGCGATTGATGTCCGGAAATACCTCCGAAACTAATTTGCGACGATAAGTCTTGCAATTATCGATCACGGCTCATAGAGTGGGTCACGTCACACCGACCCAGCTTCGACGGCAACCCTGGCCCGAAGGCATGCGGTCTCGGAACCCCTAGGAGAGGCATGTCGAGTTTATTGCCGTTCGTGATTGCCGGGCTGACGCTCGGTGCGGTATACGGCCTGGCCGGCGTGGGTCTCGTCTTGACCTACAAGACCTCCGGTGTCTTCAACTTCGCCCACGGTGCGTTGGCCACCGTCGCCGCGTACTCGTTCTATTCGCTGCACATCACGATGAAACTGCCGTGGCAGATGGCCGCCGCGATCGCGATCTTCGTGATCGGCCCGCTGCTCGGCCTGGCCATGGAGCTGCTGGCCAGAAGAATTCAGGCGACGAGCCTGCCTCTACAGGTCGCGGCCACGGTCGGTGTCCTGCTGGTGATCGGGGCGTCCGCTCAGTTGATCTACGGCACGGACCAGCTCCTGATCGTGCGGAAGTTCCTCGGAACCGGCACCTTCGAGCTCGGGGACACGACCGTTCTCACTGCCGACGTCATCACCTGCGCCGTCGCCCTGCTCGCCACCGTCGCACTGTCCGTCTACTTCAAGTTCACGCGACGCGGCATCGCGATGCGCGCGGTTGTCGACAACCCGGACCTGCTCGACGTCGTCGGCACGAGCCCGTCGATGACGCGCCGGATCGCCTGGGTCATCGGCGGCGTGTTCACGGCGGTCAGTGGCGTGCTGTTCGCGCCGCTGCTTCCGCTCGACGCCGTCCAACTGACGTTCCTGGTCGTTTCCGCGTTCGGCGCGGCCGCGCTGGGAGCCTTCTCGAACCTGTGGGTCACCTTCCTCGGCGGCCTGGTGATCGGTGTGCTCGCCTCGCTGTCCACCAAGTGGTTCACCGACGGAATTCTCGCCGGAATCCCTGCGGCGCTTCCGTTCCTCGTTCTCTTTGTGGTGCTGCTGGTCTTCCCGAAGCGTGCCCTGTCGGTTCCGGCGTTCACCGTTCCGCGTCCGCGTCCGGTCTGGGCGGCACCCATGCGCATGCATGTCGTCGCCGGCATCGTGCTCGTCCTGGTCCTGGCGGCTGTTCCGACGTTCGCCGGCGTCTACCTGACGGCGTGGACGACCACTCTGGCGCTGGTCATCGTGTTCCTCTCGCTGGTTCTTCTCGTCCGCACCGCCGGGCAGGTGTCGCTCAGTCATGTGGCGTTCATGGCCATCGGTGCGGTCGCGTTCTCCCGCATCGGACTTGACAGCGGGCTGCCGTGGATCGTGTCGTTGATCCTCGCCGGTCTCGTCGCGGTCCCGGTCGGTGCGATCCTCGCCATCCCCGCCAGCCGGCTCGGCGGACTGTATCTCGCGCTCGCGACGTTCGGCTTCGCCGTCCTGTTGCAGGAGATGTTCTACAGTCAGCGCTTCATGTTCGGCGCGAGCGTCACGAGCCTGAACGTCCCCCGTCCGGGTATCGATTGGTTCCAGTCCGACTCGGGCTACTACTACGTTGTCCTCGCCCTGGTCGTCGTCACCACGATCGCAGTGATGGCACTCAACATCGGGCGGCTCGGAAAGCTGTTGCGGGCCATGTCGGACTCACCGACCGCCCTTGCGACGAGTGGTGCCTCCGTCAACGTCACTCGGGTCCTGGTGTTCTGCCTGTCGGCGTTCCTCGCGGGAGTCGGCGGCGCACTCGTCGGCGCCGCGCAGACGTCGATCTCCGCGATCTCCTACCCACCGATGCTGTCGCTGACCTACTTCGTGCTGATCATGATCGCTGCCGGTGGAATGCCCTGGAGCGCAGTCATGGCCGCCGTCGGTATGACTCTCATCCCGGCTTACGTCCACGGGGAGACCGTCAACATCGTCTTCCAGCTGCTGTTCGGTGTCTTCGCGGTCATCGCCGCGATGCAGTCCGGCTCGGCAGGCGGCGCCCCCGTCGCCGTGCAGCGCGTCGTCGACCGGATCTTCGGGTCGAAGGGCAAGCACACCGAGAAGGCGAAAGCCGCGGTCGTGCCGGTCGAGCGTGAGCGGGTGTCCGGCGGCGAGTTGACCGTCGAGAATCTCCGTGTCCAGTTCGGCGGAATCGTCGCCGTCGACGGCCTCGGGTTCTCCGCGCCCACTGGAACCATTACCGGTCTCATCGGTCCCAACGGCGCGGGCAAGACCACGACGTTCAACGCCTGCTCGGGTCTCAACCAGCCCGCCCGTGGCAGAGTCCTGCTGAACGGCAAGGACGTCTCCCGCCTCGGTCCGGCTGCCCGGGCCCGGCTGGGTCTCGGACGCACCTTCCAGCGGATGCAGCTGCTGGACTCGCTGACGGTGCGCGAGAACGTCGCAATCGGTCTCGAGGCCGCCCTCGCCGGTGCCAACCCGATCAAGCACATTTTGCCGAAGCGCGGCGAGCACGCGATCGTCGATGCGCGGACCGAGGAAGCCCTCGCACTGTGCGAGCTGACCGAACTCGCGGACACGCCGGCCGCATCCCTGTCGACCGGTCAGCGCAGGCTCGTCGAACTGGCGCGATGCCTGGTGGGTGATTTCCGGATCCTGCTCCTCGACGAGCCGTCGTCCGGCCTGGACCGGGCGGAGACCGAACGGTTCGGCGAGATCCTGCGTCGCGTCGTCGACGAACGCGGGGTCGGCATCCTCCTCGTCGAACACGACATGGCGCTGGTTCTCGACGTCTGCGAGAACATCCACGTCCTCGACTTCGGCAAGCACATCTTCTCCGGCACCGCCCGGGAGGCCATGCAGTCCCCGATCGTCCAGAGCGCCTACCTCGGGGAAGACCACGACTTCGACCAGGCTGTGGCCGACGAGCTCGACGACATGGCAGTGCAGCTCCCGGAAGGTGTGCCCGCATCATGATCAACGACAACATCGTTCCCGCGATGGAACTGAAGAATCTCACGGCGGGATACGCCGGAGCGCCGGTCCTGCGCAACGTGAACATCACGGTTCCGCCGAACACGGTCGTGGCACTGCTCGGGCCCAACGGAGCAGGCAAGACCACGCTGCTGCGTGCCGCCGGCGGGCTCCTCGATCCCAGGGAAGGACTCGTCATGGTGGGGGGCACGGACGTCACGACGCGCCGTCCCCATCGCCGCGCGGCGGCGGGACTGTGCCTCGTGCCGGAGGGGCGGGGAATATTCTCCCGCTTGACCGTTCGCGAAAACCTGGCCCTGTTCGCGCCGGCCGGAAGCAAACAGGACTGCTTCGACATCGCACTCGAGGCGTTCCCCGTCCTGGGCCGCAGGCTCAAGCAGGAGGCGGGCAAGATGTCCGGCGGTGAGCAGCAGATGCTCGCCCTGACACGGTGTTTCATGACCTCGCCGAAGGTCGTCCTCCTCGACGAGGTGTCGATGGGGCTCGCTCCGCTGATCGTGGACCAGATCTTCGAGGCCCTGCGGACACTGGCGGCGACGGGCACCTCGCTGCTGCTGGTGGAGCAGTATGTCGGCCACGCACTGGCCTTTGCCGACCACCTGTACCTCCTCGATCGGGGTGAGGTGGCGTTCTCCGGATCGCCCGACGACATCGACGAGGACGAGTTGGTCCAGCAGTACCTCCACGTCGACACATCCGAGCACGCACGCACCGCGTGACCCGCAGTCGAACCACTACACATCCCCCTCGAATCTCTCGTCCGCGGACCCTCGGGCATCGCGTCCACAAGGAGTGAAAAATGCGCAATTGGAAGAAGGCTCTGGCTGTCGCCGGCACGGCGGCCGCACTGGCCGCCGTCACCGCCTGCAGCGGGGCATCGTCCTCGGGTACCGACCCCGTCAGCACGGCGTCCGGCGACCCGATCCGGATCGGATTCGTGTGTAGCTGCTCGGGTCCGCAGTCGGACGCCCTCGGCGCGACCGACGAGATCGCTCTGGCGTGGGGCAAGGCGGTCAATGCCAAGGGCGGCATCAACGGCCACCCCGTCGAAATCGTGGTGAAGGACGACGGCCTCGATCCGACGCGATCGCTGCAGGCGGTCAAGGAACTCGTCGAGGTCGAGAAGGTCGTGGCCATCGTCGGCGAGGCCAGCCCGGTCGTCGACTCCTGGGTGAACTACGTGGATGCTCAGGGCATTCCGATCGTCGGCGGGTTGTCGTTCTCGCCCCCGTTCCAGAAGAGCCCGAACTTCTTCGCCAGTGGGCCTTCGCTCGCGGTGCAGGAGTACGCGGTATACAAGATGGCGAAGGAACAGGGCCGATCGAACCTCGGATTCCTGTACTGCGGTGAGTCGCCGGCATGCAAGGACTCCCAGGTGCTCGCCGGGAAGATCGCGGATTCGTTCGACCTCGGTTTCGAGGCGATGCAGATCTCGGCGAACTCCCCGAACTTCACCGCTCAATGCATCCAGTTGAAGGAGCAGGGAGCCGACGTCCTGAAGATTCTGAACACGTCACCCGTGCAGTCGCGGGTCATGGAGAGTTGCCGGCAGCAGGGCTACCAGCCCGCCACTCTGTCCACCGCCGGCGGCCTGTCGGACGACTGGCTGAAGGATCCGAACTTCGACGGCAGGCTGACGTCCTCACCGGCCGCGAACTACACCGACGAGAGCATTCCCGCGGTCAAGGACTATCTGGACGCCGTCGACCAGCAACTTCCCGACCTGCGCGGAACCAGCCAGTTCAGCCAGCCGAACTCCCTGGTATGGGTTGGATTCGAGTTGTTCGAAGCCGCCGCGAAGGCCGGCAACGTCGGTCCGACGTCGACGCCGGACGACGTGCGGAAAGGTCTGTACGCTCTGAAGGATGAAACGCTCGGCGGTTTCTCCATCCCGCTCAATTTCACAGAGGGCACCCCGGCAAATATCCCGTGCTACTTCACGTTCGAGGTGAAAGACGGTGAGTTGACCTCTCCGGCCGGCCCGGGCTACAAGTGCCTCAGTGACGACGAGGTGGCCGACCTCCAGCGGCTGAACCAGCCGACCACGTAACCGATCCAAGGAGTGAGTGAAATGCAGGTCGTGAATCAGGGCATCGCGCAGGATGTCTCTCTGGCGGTGCTGCTCGACAACGCCCGTACCGCTATCGCGGCGGCCCGGGATGCCGGCCTCGACATCCAGAGCATCGGCATCAGTCCTGCTGACTTCGAAGCGGTCCGAGAGGCGAAGGAGTTCGAATTGCGGGTCGGTGTTCCGCTGCGGCTCTTCGGTATCGCCATCGAATCCGACGACGAGGTCAGTCTGGGCGCGGTACGCCTGTAATTCGCCGGCCCGCGGTGCGCGACCGGTCACTCTGCTTGCCCGACCGAAATGAATTCGAGAATTATGGAGAATATTTGATGAGTCAGCGTTTGCAAGGAAAAGTTGTGTTCGTGACCGGCGTCGCGCGCGGTCAGGGCAGGGCGATCGCGGTTCGCGCGGCCCGGGAGGGCGCTGACGTCATCGGCGTCGATGTCGCCGATCACCTGCCCGGTGTTCCCTATGATTCGGCGACGCTCGAGGATTTGAAGGAGACGCGTTCGCTGGTGGAGGCGACCGGGCGCCGGGCGCTGATCGAGCAGGGTGATGTCCGTGATCTGGGTTTCATGACCTCACTGGTCGACCGGGGTGTGGAGGAGTTCGGCCGGTTGGATGGGATCGTCGCCAATGCGGGGATCTGTATCCCGAACACGTGGGATGCGACGACGCCGGAGGAGTTCCGTGACACGATGGACATCAATGTCACGGGGGTCTGGCATACCGTGATGGCGGGTGCCAAGCACCTCGTCGATGCGGGCGGGGGTTCGATCGTCATGACCAGTTCGTACGCCGGGGTGAAGATACAGCCGTTCATGGTTCCCTACACGGCGAGCAAGCATGCGGTCACCGGGATGGCGCGGGCCTTCGCTGCCGAATTGGGTAAGCACAATATCCGGGTGAACAGCATTCATCCGGGCGCCGTCGAAACCCCGATGGGTTCGGGTGACATGCAGCAGCGGATTGCACAGGTGGAGGAGACCAATCCGCCGCTGGGTCTGATGGCGACGGCATTCCTGCCGGACCGCCGAATCGACGTGGACGACATCGCGGATCTGGTGCTCTTTCTGGTGTCGGACGATTCGAAGAAGATCACGTCCGAGCACATCAGTATCGATGCGGGCGCGCACTCCTACTGAGCCGGCTGCCTAACGGAGGGCCCTCGGTACCACCGGATTTCCGCTGGTAACGAGGGCCCTTTCCCGTTCCGTGCGGTCAGCATGCGGAGGAGTCGGGCGTCGGCCCGCTCCAGTTGGGGAGCACGAGTTTGATGGCCGCGTTCGCGATGTCGTCCGGTGTCGGTCCGCTCGCCGAGCTGTACCAGCGGGACACCCAGTTGACCATGCCCAGGATCAACCGCGTGGTGGTCCTGACGTCGTCGCTCTCGAGGTAGCCGGCTTCGACCGCGCTCGTGACCGCTCCCGTCCAGAGTTTCTCGTACCCGCCCGCCCACGAGCGCCAGTTGTCGTATACCTCGGGTGACAGCCCCCAGCCGAAGTAGACGCCCACGTAGTTCCTCATCCGGACGGACGCGTCGATCTGGAAGCGGATGAGGGCGATCAGTGCGGTCCCCGGCTCGCCGTGGGCGCTCAGGATCTTGCCTGCGCTGTTCTCGACCGTCGACAGGATACGTTCGAGGAGGATGTTGTGCAGCTCGTCCAGGGAGCGCACGGTTCGGTACAGGGTCGCGCGGGACACGTCGAGGCCTTCTGCGACGGCCTCGATGGACACGGCGTCGAAGCCGTGCTCGTCGTAAAGTCGAATGGCGACGGCAGCGACCTCGTCTGGGTCGATCCGCAGTTTCGGGCGCCCGACCGGACGTTTCGCAGGAGCCGTCCGATCGGCGGGTCGGCTACCTGTCGTTGTTCGCGTCATACGTACTCTCCTGGTATTGCAAGGTCTGAGGTGCGCGCCGCTCTTGCTCGGCAGAGCCGCCACATGTTCGACACCGGCGGTTGGGCAGCAATTCGATGTTCGCCAGCTTAGTTGCTGGCGCGGGACGGTACCAGTGGCCCAAGCGTGGTTGCCGAGAGCGCCTTCCGCTCAACTCTTCTCTGCATGGTCAAGCAGGTGCGATCCGGAATGAATTGCCACCGGGAGTTCCGTCGGCAACATTTATGGCATAAGCTGTCTCAATATCAAGACGTCGACATGAAAGGAGGTCGAGTCCATGTACGACGCACTTGTGTCAGCCGACATCGTGACCGACGATCCGGACGGAGCGGCCGCGGCTCTCGTGGCGCTGCTGGGCCTGCCGGCACCGAGGCCGAATGCCTTCCTCGAACCGGAGGGGCACGGCTTCCGGGCGGCCTGGTTGCGGATGCAACCGTCGCTGCGGTCGGCGCCGACCCGTATCGAAATGATCGGTGCACGCCCACGGACCGCGCCACACGACTACGTGGAGGAGCGCATCGACGCCCAGGGCAACCGCCCGGTCCGCACGCACGCGACAGTACTCGCCGGCGACGTCGAAGCGGTGATGAAGCACCTCCAGGCCAACGATGTGCGACACCGGGTCACCCCGGTGAGCGAGGACTTCGACTTCCCCCGGGTGTGGGTCGGCGTCACAGCCGACGACCCTCTGGGCTACGACGCCGACGTGGACGCCGGTCTGTGGATCGAGGTCGTCCCCACCTCGAGTTCGGGTGTGCCCGCCGTCCCCGCCGAAGACGGTGCCGGCGACGGCCCGGGTGTGCGCAGGATCAGGGCCCGGAGGTTTCTGGTCGACGACGTCGACGCCGCGGTGCGGGCCCTCGACGCGAACCTCGGACTCGTGGCCACCTCGGTCGGCACGCGCGAGTACGGGATCGGCGCGACCTACGAGTTGGGGAATCCGCTCAGTGCGGCGCTCGAACTGTGCCAACCGCGCCCGGACTCCGAGCTCGGCACGTTCCATCGCGAGTGGGGACCGGGACCGCACGCCGTCGTCCTCGAAGTTGGCGACCTCGACTACATGGAGGCGTTGCTCGCCGATCGGGGTGTCGTGGGTGTCACCTCGACGAACGCGGACGGGGAGCGGATCCGTCGTCTCGACCCGTCGTCGACGCTGGGTGTCCCGTTCGAGTTGGTCGAACCCCGAGCGCACTCCTGACCCGTAACCATTTCAAATCCAAGGTGGCAAAATGAATCTCGAGGAATCCTCGACCGACCACGAATTTCGGATGGAGGCGCGCGACTGGCTGCGGACGAATCGTCCGGCCGAACGGTTGCCGTCCCCCGATACCGAGCGCGGCTTCGCTCTCAACCGCGAGTGGGAGCGGACGCTCTTCGAGGCCGGGTGGGCCGCGGTGTCCTGGCCTGCGGAGTACGGCGGCCGCGGTCTCGGCCTGTGGGAGTGGATGATCTTCGAGGAGGAGTACTTCGCCGCGGGCCTGGGCCCGCGGGCCGCACAGAACGGGCTGTTCCTCCTGGCGCCGTCGTTGTTCGAGTTCGGCACGGACGCGCAGAAGGCGGAACTGCTGCCCCGCATCGCGGGGGTCGAGGACATGTGGGCGCAGGGCTGGTCGGAACCCGAGGCGGGCAGCGACCTCGCCGCTGTGCGGGTTCGGGCGGACAGGGACGAGGCGGCCGGCGGGTGGCGGGTCAACGGTCAGAAGACCTGGAGCACGCGCGCCCCGTTCTGCAACCGGCTCTTCGCTCTGGTGCGAACGGATCCCGAGTCCACGCGCCACCGCGGCCTGTCGTACCTGCTGATCGATCTGGACGCCCCCGGCGTCACGGTTCGTCCGGTGCAGAAGCTGGGCAACGAGACCGGCTTCGGCGAGATCTTCTTCGACGACGTGTTCGTTCCCGACTCCGACGTGCTCGGCGGGGTCGGCAACGGCTGGAAGGTCGCGATGGCGACGACCGGTTCCGAGCGTGGTCTCATCCTGCGCTCGCCCGGCCGGTTCATGGCTGCGGCCCAGAATCTCGTCGATCTGTACGCCTCCGTCGACGGCGCTTCGTCGACCCTGAAGCGGGACGTCGTCGACGCGTGGATTTCGGCCCAGGCCTACCGCTACAACTCGATGAAGACCGTCACCCGAATAGCGGAGGGCGGCAAGGTCGGAGCGGAATCGAGCGGTAACAAGGTGTTCTGGTCGGAGATGGACGTGCACATGCACGAGACGGCGCTCGACCTGCTCGGTGACGGTGCCGAGATCGACGGAAAGTGGTGGCACGGGTTCATCACGTCGATGGCCACACCGATCTTTGCAGGAACCAACGAGATTCAGCGCAACATCGTCGCTGAGCGTGTACTTGGAATGCCGAGGAGCTGACATGCGTTTCGCACCGACCGAGGAACAGATCGCCTTCGCGGAGGCGACGAGAAGTTTTGTGTCACGGGAGTGCCGGCCCGACGTGGTCCGTACGGCATGGGCCACCGGCCGGACGCCTGCGGCCCTGTGGGACGGGCTCGACGGGCTCGGCCTGCTGACGCTGCTCGCGCCGGAGGAACTCGGTGGCGGTGGTAGCGAACTGGAGCTGACGTCGGCGTTCGAGGAGTTGGGCCGGGCCGCCGCGCCCGGGCCGGTCGTCGAGCACGCTGCCGTCGCCGTCCCGCTGCTCGCCGCCCTGGCTCCGGACCGGCTCACGGATTCCGCAGTGATGAGCGGAGGCCTGACGGCGACAGTCTCGGACGTCGTCCCCCATCTCGGTGCCGGACACGCGCTCGTGCTGGAGCCGGATCGCATCCGGCTCGTCGATCTGAACGGCATCGAACCGCGGGAATCGATGGACTCGTCCCGGATGGTCGGACGCCTGGACCGGTCACGGATCGACGCGGCCGAGGTCCTCGCACAGGGTCCCGGCGTGACCGTCCACATCGCGCACGCGGAGGACCGTGCGGCGCTGACGACGGCCTCGTTCCTGCTGGGACTGTCCGCGAGGGCAATCGAGATCACCGTCGAGTACACCTCGAGCAGAAAGCAATTCGGCACCCCGATCGGGACCTTCCAGGCGGTCAAGCATCACCTGGCGAATGCGCACATCGCGGTCGAGATGGCCCGCCCGGTCGCGGAAGCGGCTGCCTGGTCGATGGCGACAGGCGCCGACGACTCCCGCCGCGTCTGCTCGATGGCGAAGGTGATGGCGAACAAGGCTGCCCGCACCACGGCGAAAGCGGCCCTGCAATGCCACGGTGCCATCGGGTACACGATGGAAGCAGATCTCCACCTGTACCTGATGCGGATCTGGAGTCTGCTCAATGCCTGGGGGACAACCGAATTCCACTCGGACAGAGTGTTCGACTCCGTGGGTGAGGTCGTCACGGATGCGAATCCTTCGCGGCAGGCAATTCTTGTCGGCTGAACCGCCGTCGGGGCCGTTCCCAGGATCGGCCCCGACCGCACCGTGCGTGTAATCGACTGGGGCAACGTCTATTTGAGGAACCCACTCTTGCACATTGGATATGAGACTAATAAGATCTAAATTATGTGGCGGGGCTCACGCCACGGTCCCGGGACGACGTGTGGATTCCGACGGGGCACGGCGAAAGGATTACACGTGACGTTGCTGTGGTCGGCCCTGGCGATCGGCGCGCTGTACGCGCTCGTCGCGGCGCTGTTCAACATCGGAATGGCGCAATCCGGGGTCTTCAATTTCGCTGCGCCGCAGACCGTGATGGTCGGAGCGTTCGTCTCGTACGAATTCGTTTCCCGGGGACCGCAGATCTCCGCCGTCCTGCTGGTGCCGGTCTGCCTACTGGTCGGCGCCGTACTCGGCTACGTGACCGAACTGGTCGCCGTGAGGCCGGTCATCTCGAGGGGCGGTGACGGCATCCTGATCACCACGGTCGGTGTCGCCTTCGTCCTCGAGGGGATCGCCTTCGCGACGTACGGAACCGACGGGCACCGGGTTTCGGTCTTCGGGCTGGACCGGGGCATCGACCTCCTCGGCGGACGACTCGCAGTGGTCGACATCGTCCTCGTCTTCGCCGCGGTGGCCGGCATCTTGGCCCTGCACACCCTGACCCGCCGGAGCCGATGGGGACTCGAGGGCCGGGCCGTGACCATCGATGCCACATCGGCGATGCTCAGGGGCATCAACGGCACCCGCGGCCGGGCTCAGGTGCTGATGCTCGCCGGCGCGCTGGGGAGTGCGCTGGGCATCCTGGCCGCCACGAAAATCCACTCCTCCTTCGACCTCGGGATCCAGCTGCTGGTCTACGCCTTCGTCGCATTTGCGGTGGGAGGAATCGGCAGCTTCCACGGGTGCCTCGTCGGCGGGCTGATCGTCGGCCTACTGCAGGCGTACACGGCCCGCTACATCGGCGCCGAATACTCACTGATCTTCGCGTTCGCCCTCCTTCTCCTGACGCTGCTGATCCGCCCGACAGGGCTGTTCGGGACACGTCAGCTCCGGCTCGTCTGAACTAGGAGAAATCGACCCATGGAGCGGATCGTCAAGTACGGCTGGACCGTACCCGTCGTGTTGTGGCTCGTCGTCCTGCTCCTCCCCGCGCTCGGCTTCTCGATGCTGTCCGAGCGCCAGATCATCCTGATCGGCGTCTACTGCCTCGTCACGGCCGGCATCAACCTCAGCTTCGGGTTCGGCGGTGAACTCGCGCTGGGTCAGGTTGCCGTGATGGCAGCCGGGGCGTACAGCGCGATGATTCTCGGCATCAACGGGATCGACGATCTCGTCGTCAATCTCGTCGTCGGCTGTGCTGCGGGCGCCCTGCTGGGTCTGGTCACCGGCCTACCCGGTCTTCGGCTCAGCAAGTGGTCGCTCGGACTGACGTCGTTCTTCCTGATCATGTTGTTGCCGTCCGTCGTGGTAGCCCTGCGGGAGTACACCGGCGGGCTGGAGGGCAAGTTGATATCCCCGCCCACCTTGCTCGGCGTCCCGCTGACGACCGGCGAACTCTACACCACCACCGTCGTGGTGGTCGGACTGTGGCTCGTCATCTTCCGCAACCTGATCCTCTCCGCCTACGGCGTGGCATTGAGATCGTTCCGCGAGAACCCGCGCCTGGTGGAATCCCTGGGTCACTCGGCCACCACGATGAAGCTCAGTTCATATGTCGTGGGATCGATTCCCGCCGCGATGGGCGGAGTGCTGTACGCGTACCTCGCCGGATACATTTCACCCGCCCCGTTCAACCTGTCGATGCTTCTGGCGGTTCTGGCGGCCTCGGTCCTCGGCGGAACGCGCAGCATCTACGGTTCGGTGATCGGTGCGGCGATACTCGTGATCGTCCCGGACCGGATCTCCTCGTTCGAGGTCTACTCGATGGCGATCTTCGGTGCGTTCCTGGTCATTGTGGCCGTGCTGTTCTCACACGGCATCGCGGGCTACCTGTCGATGCTGAAGAAGCGGACGCTGGGTGGGGTGTCGGCAAGCCGGAAACGCGCCGTGCCACAGCGCGCGGACGTGGTGCTACCGGACCTGAGCGGGGGCACACTGTCGGCGAGTGGTGTGACGAAGCACTTCGGCGGCGTGGCCGCGCTCGACGGGGCCGGTGTCGTCGCCGAGCCGGGCATGATCACCGCGATCATCGGCAGCAACGGCGCGGGGAAGACGACTCTGCTCAACGCGATCTCGGGTTTCATCAGGCCGGAGGCGGGGGAGATCGAGATCGACGGCACGTCGATCTCTCGCCTCACCGCCGCTGCCGCGGCCCGGTCGGGCGTATCCCGTGCGTTCCAGACCCCGGCGATTCCCGACGAGATGAGCATCCGGGAGATCGTCGCTTCCGGAATGCTGCGCGCGGGCCGATTTCGTCCCGTGGCCGCAATCCTCCGCCTACCCTCCTACCGGCGCGCGCGGCGTGAGGAGACCGACCGAGCCGACGCGTTGATCGCACTCGTGGGGCTCGATCACCTCGCGGACCAGGAAGCGGCCACGCTTCCCCTGGGCACGCGCCGCCTGCTCGAGGTTCTCCGTGCCGCGGTCGGTGCGCCCAAGGTGATCCTGCTCGACGAACCGGCCGCCGGTCTCGACGAGACCGCGCTGGACGACCTGACGCGCCTGTTGCAGTCGCTGCGGAAACTCGGCGCAACCATCGTCCTCATCGAACACAACGTGCCATTCGTGATGTCGTTGGCCGACACAGTGTTCGCGATGCACCTCGGGAAGGTCATCGCGTCAGGTGATCCCGAGGCGGTGCGCAACTCTCCCCAGGTGATCGAGAGTTACCTGGGTCGTCCGCTGACCGTGGCAGTGGCCGAGACGTTCGATCCGCAAGGAGCGCAGGATGTCCGATGATATTCGCGGTGGTCGACTCGAGGTGAGCGGTGTCAAGGTCGCCTACGGGGACATGACGGCTGTGTGGGATGCCGGACTGACCGCCTCGCCCGGCAGGGTCACGGTCCTGCTGGGGTGCAACGGCGCCGGGAAGACGTCACTGCTCAACGGGATCGCCGGATCGCTTCCGAGCAGTGCAGGTTCGGTGGTGCTGGATGGGAAGGATCTCTCCGGCTCGCCTGCGTGGAAGCGGGCACGTTCCGGGATCAGCCTGGTCCAGGAGGGCCGGCGGATCTTCGGAGACTTGCGAGTCGACGAGAATCTCCTGCTCGGATTGCCCCGGGTGTCGTCGGCCGAGCGGCGGCGACTGCTGGACGACGTGTTCGAGGACTTCCCACTTCTGCACGAGATGCGTGCACGCGTGGCCGGGCACCTGAGCGGTGGGCAGCAGCAACTGCTCGCCATCGCGCAGGCGGTCGCCGGTCGACCCCGAGTGCTGCTCGTCGACGAGCCGTCGTCAGGCCTGTCCCCGGTCGCCTTCGCCCAGGTCCTGGACGTGATCAAGTCCGTCCGGGACCGCGGTCTCGCCGTCGTGCTGGTCGACCAACTCGTCGACCTGCTCCTCGACGGGATCGCCGACGACGTCGTCGTCCTCGATCGGGGGCGGGTGACGTTCGCGGGTTCGGCCGAGCAGATGACCCCCGATCGGATCACTTCGGATTTTCTTGCCTGAGGCCGTCGCCGAAGCGTCGTGCCCGGGCCTCGAGGAAAGTAGGAATCGATGAATCGCACCGCCACCCGCCGATGGCTCACCGGCCTGGCCGGGCTGTCGTGTACCGCTCTCGTGTTGACCGGTTGCAGTGCCGGTGCGGGTGCAGGCAACGACGGGTCCGCATTCCACGTGCTGGCGCTGGCCCCGCTGAGTGGGCCGCTGAGTTCTCTCGGATCTCTCCAGGTCGCGGGGCTCGAAGCCGCCGCTGACATCATCAACGACAAGGGCGGCATCGACGGCCGCACGGTCGTCGTGGACGCCGAGGACAACGCCGGTGACGCCGCGACCGGTGTCGAACGGCTGCAGACCTACCTCACCGACGACGGCAGGCCGGACATGCTCATGCCGGGCCTGACGAGCCAGGAGGTGATGGCCGTCCTGCCCCTCGCCACCGCGAACCAGATCCTGACCATTCACGTCGGGGGTGCCACCGATGCGAACGATCCCGAGAAGTTCCCGTACGCCTTCGGTTCCGGCACGACGTTCATGGAAGTGAATGAGCGCGTCATCGAGCACTTCCGAGCCGAGGGGTACCACAAGATCGCGTACATCGGGGCGGACACGACGAGCGCACGACTGAGCTTGGCCGCGATGGAGAAGGCAGGCAGCGAGCACGGGATCTCGGTGGTCTCGGAACTGGTGGCGCCGACGTCGGTCGACGTCACGCCCACGATGCTCAAGCTCGCCGCGCAGCAGCCGGACGCACTGTTCCTCGCGGGAGCCGGGCCGATCACCGGTGTCTACCTCTCGAGTGCCCGGACCGCCGGATGGGACAAGCCGATCTTCGGCAGCAGTGAGACCTGCGCAACCGACTTCGCCACCATCGCCCGACCGGAGCAATGGTCGAACGTCCAACTCCACTGCTACGCCTTCGCGGTCGAGGGGCAGCCGAGTGCGCAGAGCGAGACGTTCGCCGCCTTCCGCCAGGCACTGGGCAACCACACCGACCAGCCGATCGGCGTGAGCCTCGTGACCCCGGGGTTCACCTACAACGATCTGATCCTCGCGTGGGGGGCGTACGAGGCCAGCGAGAGCAACGAGGCCGCGGAGCTCGCGACCGCACTCGAGAGCGGCAGAGTTCCGGCCGAGATCCGGGAGAAGTACATCGGACCCGTGGACTGGGACTTCAGCGCCGACGACCACACGATGACTTGGGGTGCCGACGAACTCGTGTTCGTGCACGCGGGCCCGACCGTCGACGGAATGCTCGTTCCCGATGCCGACTAGCGAGGTGCGACCCGATCGGGAGATCACCGGGAGGGCCGAATCACCGATCCTCCCGGCACCGGTCTTCGACCGGCTCATCGCCGAGATGCGACGCTTCCAGGACCTGCTCGCCGGCGCGGCCCTCCCGGCTGCCGACGCGGAACAGCTGACAACCCTGCTCGCGACGGGTGCGTCGTCGCTCGCGGAGCACCAGGTGCCCGACGCCCGGCGCGACTTCTCGAACCGCCGCGACGTGCCGAGCCGCGGCCAATCGATGACACCGTGGTTCGAGGTGGTCGAACGCGATCACGACAGCGTGGTCGCGCAGGTGCGATTCGGGCGGTTCTTCAACGGTGTCGGCGGTGTGGCACACGGCGGTACGATCCCGCTGATCTTCGACGACGTACTCGGCTCACTGGCGTCGTGGGAACGCTCACGTTCGCGCACGGCCTATCTCAACGTGTCGTACCTGTCGGTCACACCGCTCGACACGCCGCTGATACTCGAGGCCGCGTTCGAGCGGGAAGAGGGGCGCAAGCGCTTCCTCCGAGGCACGTTGCGGAACGGGGACACCGTGTGCGCGCGAGCGGAGTCGTTGTTCGTCGCCACCACGATCTGACGGGGTGCACGTGCTGTGAATCGGATAGTCCTTCCGTAACCCTGTGCAGCGCAGAAATCGAAGTCGAGCGGGTTGTGAATTCCGGTCCTCCGCATGTTGACATCCGCACCTTCGGTCGTGTGTAGTGGGTCACATCACAGTTTTGAGTCGATAATTCTCGTAATCGATATCGACCGGGGGCGGTTCGTCTCCAACTCCTTCCCGTCGATCCTGTTCCCGATATACCAGCAAGCGTGAATGTGCTGGGCCGCAGTTTCATTGGAATCCCGGAAGGAACGTCATGAATTTGTGGAGGAAGCTGGCCCCGATCGCCGGAGCCTCGCTGATCGCCCTCGTCGCCAGCTGTGGCCAGGTCGAAGAACCGGCGAGCACGGTGACCGGGGACCCGATTCGAATCGGATTCGTGTGTAGCTGCTCCGGGGCGCAGTCGCATGCCCTCGGCCGGATGGCGGACGTCGCCGAGGCATGGACTGAATCGGTGAATGCTTCCGGCGGGATCAACGGCCACCCCGTCGAGGTCATCCTCAAGGACGACGGACTCGACGCCGCCCGCTCGCTCCAGGCGGTGAAGGAGTTGGTCGAGAACGACAAGGTCATGGCCATCTCCGGTGAAGCGAGTCTGGTCAGCTCCTCGTGGGTGAACTACCTCGCCGACAAGAAGGTCCCCGTCGTGGGTGGGCTCACCTTCTCCACGCCGTACGAGACCAGCCCCGACTTCTTCTCGACCGGTGCGTCGTTGACGCTGCAGGAGTACGGCGCCTATTCCCTCGCCAAGGAGCAGGGAGCCGAAAAACTCGGATTCCTGTATTGCTCCGATTCACCGACCTGCAAGGACTCCGCGGGCGTCGCCGAAAAGATCGTCAAGGGCCTGGGTATGGAGATCGTCTCGGCGCCCGTCTCATCGACCGCCCCCAACTACACGGCGCAGTGCCTGCAGATGCGCGACGAGGGAGTGGACGCCCTCATGATCCTCAACTCGGGACCCGTGCAGGCGCGCGTGCTGTCGAGTTGCGCCCAGCAGGGATACACACCGACCACCGTCTCCTCCGCCGGCGGGTCCTCGGACACGTGGACGCAGGACCCCAATTTCGACGGGCGACTGATGTCGTCGGCCATCGCGCCGTGGCAGGACGACTCCGTCCCGGGAGTCCGGACCTTCCTCGACGCCATCGACACCTTCGCCCCTGACCTTCGCGGTTCGGAACTGTTCCAACAGCCCGCCGCGCTCGTGTGGGCGGGACTCGAGTTGTTCAAGGCCGCAGCCGAAGGCGGCGGGGTGGGACCGCAGTCGACGCCGGCCGATGTGCGCAACGGTCTCTACGGCCTCGTGGACGAAACGCTCGACGGGTGGACTGCACCACTCAACTTCCGCGAGGGGGAGACGTCGTCGGTGCCGTGCTACTTCGTGATGGGAATCGAGGACGGCGCATTCGTCTCCCCGGGGGGTGCGGACCCGATCTGTGTCGACGACGGCGTGTACACGGGTCTGAAGGCTCTCCGCGCTCGCTGAGTAGGCGGTGAAGGCAAGGCCGGGACTCCTGTCCGGGCGACATCGACAAACGCGTGTGGGAGAGAACTCATGCTGAACAAGGAAGACAACGACCTGCTCACCCGCGTGGAGGGTGACGCGCCGATGGGTGTGTTGATGCGTCGGTACTGGACGCCGGTGCTGATGTCGGAGGACGTCGTCTCGGACGGCGCTCCGCGGCGGATCAAGATCCTCGGCGGCA
>NZ_WXYH01000390.1:182297-183471 GCF_009872365.1 Rhodococcus sp. T7 | reverse complement strand
TTCGGCGAGCAGAACGCGGTGGGCAGCCGCAGGTGCACGGTGACCCCGTCGTCGTCGAGGGTGACCGACCGGACGAAACCGAGATCGGTGATCGGCTCGTCCAGTTCCGGGTCGGTGACCGTCGACAGGGCCATCAGAACGTCCTCTTCGGTGCAGACGACGGCGGCGGTGGTCATGACGGCACGGTTTCCCGCGCCCCGGCAGCGACCTCCACACCTTCCTGCCCGGCCGGCTCGGCCAGTTGCAGGTCCGCGGGAACGTCGATGTCGTACAGCGCTGCGGCGTTGAGGCCGAGGATCTTCTTCTTCTGCTCG
Organism: Rhodococcus sp. T7; assembly: GCF_009872365.1. Classification (NCBI taxonomy): domain Bacteria; kingdom Bacillati; phylum Actinomycetota; class Actinomycetes; order Mycobacteriales; family Nocardiaceae; genus Rhodococcus; species Rhodococcus sp. T7. Next base: position 183,157 of record NZ_WXYH01000390.1, on the reverse strand, counting down.
ACGGTGATCGGGGCGTACTCGCCCTGCATGTCCTCGGGGATCTGGAAGTCGACGAACTTCTCGATCAGCCATTTCGGGGTCCACAGTGCGTAGTCGCTGCCGAACAGGATCTTGTCCTCGCCGATCCAGTAGAGCAACTCGCCGATTATCTGGGCGAAGTAGCGGGGCCGGGTGTGGATGAACGGCAGCGCCACTGCCAATCCGCCGTAGACGTTCGACTCCTGGGTGGCGATCCAGCAGAAGTCCTCGAGCCGTGGCAGACCCACATGTTCGACGACGAAGCGCAGGTCCAGGTAGTCGGTGGCGACCTTGTCGATGTCCGCCACGTCGAAGGCGTCGCGGTCGAGGGGACGGATCGTCGGTCCCTTGTGGACGTGAATGTTCCTGATCCCCAGCTTGATGCATTCTTCGAGGTAGCGCCGCGACCACGGGTCGTCGAGTTTGTAGCCGCGGGAGTCGCCGTGCCATTCGGCGGTGTAGAGCTTGACGCCCTGGAGGTTCATCCGGTCGGCGTCCTTGCGGAGTTGCTCGAGCCCGGCCTCCTCGTGCCGTGGGTCGTAGGCGTGGTTGTAGGTGAGCTTGTCGGGGTGCTTCCGGGTGAGGCCGAACGCTTCCTCGGTTTGCCCGAATCCGGTGTGGTAGAACTCGCTCAGGAACGCAGGCTGGAAGATGGCGTGGTCGACGTATCCGTCCACGAAGAGGTCCTGGAACAGGCGATCGGCACCGTAGTAGGTGTAGGTGTCGTAGTCCCACACGACCTCTTCGGGGCTGAGGTTCTTGTGATAGTCGTAGAAGCAGTCGATGAACTGCTTGCCGTGCACGTTCTTCTGGTTCGACGCGCGGCCGTCCCACAAGGCGAT
>NZ_WXYH01000390.1:181109-182287 GCF_009872365.1 Rhodococcus sp. T7 | reverse complement strand
GAGAGCATGGGGCCGATCGAGGATCGCACCCGTGAGCACCTGGGTACGTCCGACCTCGCCGTCATTCGGATGCGCCGCCTGATGCTCGATGCCGCACGCCGCAACACGCGCGGCGAAACGCCCCTCGCTCTGGGGCGCGATTTCCTGTACGGCGAGATTCGCCCGGGTGAAGAACTGATCGAACCCGGTGTGCGCTGGCAGGAGACCGTCGGCTCGCGTGGCGAAGCACCTGCGACCACGCGAACTGGGTAGAGAACGTCGAAAATCTGGCACCGCGGAGCGGGCGAGACCGGGTCACAGTCCCGGCCCGGACTTCCTGCGCCACTACAACGATCAAGATCGGTAGGTTTCCTATGACTCACATTCGTCTCAGGCATGTCGCGGTGGTGACCGCCGACCTGGCGGGCTCAGTCGACACGGTGCAGCAAGCACTGCGGTTGCCGGAGCCCTTCAACGACGACCTGGCGAATCAGTTCTCTACGCACAATGCTGTTTTCAGCCTGGGCAATACGTTCCTGGAGATCTGCTCCCCCTACGACGACGGTCCCGTCCGGAGATACGCCGAGGAACGCGGCGGCGAGGCCGGATACATGGCGGTGTTCCAGGTTCCGGACAACGACCGTGCCCGAGCCAGATTGGACGAGCTGGGGGTGCGGATCATCGCGGAACTCAAGTTGTTCGACCAGGGCGCGAACATGCTGCACCCGAAGGACGTGCCGGGAGCGATGGTGTCGATCGACTGGGCGACGCCGTACGAATCGTGGAGGTGGGGAGGCCCGGCCTGGTCCGGAAGGGTTCCCGAGCATCCCGAAGGTGGGATCGTCTCCATCGAGGTGCGGATGCTCGACGCACACCGCGCCGCCGAGAAATGGGCATTGGCCCTCGACGCCACGGTCGAAACGGTCTCGGACGACGAGGCACACGTCCACCTGCCCGAGACCGGCCAGGTCGTGCGCTTCACCACGACGAAGGACAAGCTGCGCGAGGGAATCTGCGCCGTCGAACTGACGCTTCCGAGCGAAATCATCGTGAAGGAGCAGTTCGACGTCGCCGGCGTCCACTTCACCTGTGTCTGATACCCACCTCCCACGGACTCGATTTGGAGAGAACTCATGCTGAACAAGGAAGACAACGACCTGCTCACCCGCGTGGAGGGTGACGCGCCGATGGGTGTGTTG
>NZ_WXYH01000390.1:179616-181099 GCF_009872365.1 Rhodococcus sp. T7 | reverse complement strand
CCCAAGGGCAATTCGTTGCGGGGGCCGTTTCAGCCGATGCGTTTCGAGGCGACGGTCGAGGAGTGCATTGTGACGGCGGGGGAGATTCCGCGGGAGTTGTCGGGTGGGTTCTATCGGTCGGGTCCGACGTGGCGTCGGCCGTCGAAGCAGGGTACGACTCCGTTGATCAGTATGGACGGGATGGTGCAGGGGCTGGTTTTGGACAATGGTCGTGCGGATTTCCGGAATCGGTGGATTCGGACGCCGAAGTTCGTGGCGGAGGAGCGGGCGGGGCGGGGGTTGTTCGAGTGGACCGATGGGGGGTTCGGGGATTGGCGTGATCACGCGTACGGGGATGTGGTGCGCGATGAGTTCACCGCGGGGGTTCCGCAGGGGACGAACAACATCAACATTTTCCCGTTCGCGGGGGAGGTGCTGGCCTCGGGTGAGCAGGGTGGGCCGCCGATCGCGTTGGATCCGATCACGTTGGAGACGCGGGGGATCGTGCCGTGGTCGAGCAAGTTGTCGGCGGGTTTGCACGAGAAGTCGTCGTTCGGGGATGCCTCGTTCACGGCGCATCCGAAGTGGGATCACGATACCGGGACGTTGTATGGGTGGAATTGGCGGGACGAGGCGCCGTTCGTGACGATCCATATCGTGCACCCGGATGGGGTGGTGGAGTCGCGGGATCTCGACGATGCCCCGTATAACACGGTGGCGCATGATATTTGGTTGACACCGGAGTGGATCGTGATGCCGTTTCAGCCGTTCACGGCGGACAAGAAGCAGATCACCGAGCGCAAGTTGGGGATCTGGGGGTGGGATGCGTCGTTGCCGATCGTGATCGCGTTGATTCCGCGGCACGATCTGCACGGGGAGGTGCGGTGGATCAAGACCGATCTGCCGGCGGAGTATGTGATGCACACCTTGTCGGCGAATGTCGAGGGTGATCTGTTGATGTTGGATGCGCCGATCTTCAATCGGCCGCCGTTCCCGTTCGCGGAGGATTTCGCGGAGGGGGAGGATGTGGCGTTGTTCTTCTCGGTCTCGCGCAGTTTTCTGGGGCGGTGGACGATCGATCTGAAGACCGGGGTCGCGAAGACGGAGCAGCTCTCGGATCGGCCGTCGGAGTTGCCGAAGGTAGACGAGCGGTTCTACGGCAAGGGGTATACGTTCGGTTTCCAGGTCGGTGGGGTGGTCAAGCGTAACGGGATGTCGATGAACAGCCTGGTCGTGACGAATGTGAAGACGATGGCCGAGCAGGTGTATCAGATCCGCAGTACGGAGGCGGCGGCGGTGTTGGAGGCGACGTTCGCGCCGCGGACGCCGACGTCTGCGGAGGGCGATGGGTTCATCATCGTGCCGGTGTCGTGGTGGGCGGAGCGGCGGGGTGAGTATCTGATTTTCGATACCTACGACATCACCACGGGGCCGGTCGCGCGGATCGAGATTCCGTTCCTGATGGGCTGGACCCCGCACGGACACTGGATGGACTTCCGCTGAC
>NZ_WXYH01000390.1:178033-179606 GCF_009872365.1 Rhodococcus sp. T7 | reverse complement strand
GACCGCCACCACCTTTTCGTCGGCACCTTCGGGCACGCCGCGGACGGAAACCTCCACCCCACGATCGTGTTCGACGCGGCTGACCCCGACGCATCCGACCGTGCCTACCGCGCCTTCGACGAAATGGTCACCCGGTGCCTGGCGCTGGGCGGATCGATCACCGGCGAGCACGGCGTCGGTGATCTCAAACGCAACTACCTCGAGACGATGGTAGGCACACACGAGCGAGTGCTGATGGGTCAGATCAAGGTGGTGTTCGACCCTCCCGGGATTCTCAATCCGGGACGCGCGATATGACCGGGAGGGAACTGCACCCACCCCGCTCGCGGATGACGACACCCGCACAGTCGTCGCCCGATGCGGTGCACACCTGCGCACATATCGATCCCGTAGTCCTCCCGGCGGCCCGGTGCGACGCGAACGACGAGTTCCTACTGGACTTCGCCGCCCGATGGGTGCACTTCGGCGGCGGCAGCGCCGAAGAGATCTTCCTCACCTTCGGGTGGAACGAGGCTCGGTACTTCGGACGCCTCCGTTATCTGGCCACACGCCGATTCGTTCCCATCGATGACGTCCTGCGGCAACGACTTCTCGCCGTATGCGCCGAACGGCTACCACCCTCGAGCACACCGGTGCCCATCCCCGACGACGAAAGGCCACGACCATGCCAGTGAACCCCGTCCCGCGGCCCCCACACCGTCCGGCCCCCGAACCCGCGCGGCCCCCGGTGTCGAGCACGCTCACCGTGACCGACCTGCTGTGCACGCTGGAAGCGCTCACCGGGGTTCGCCCGCCGTATGTCACCCAGGCCACCCAGCCGTCCGGTAACCCGTCCCGATCCCACCGGTCGGAAGCGTCCTGAATGATCTCAACCCGGTCGGAACGAACCTGACGCTGCAGGTCGCAGGTTCCCGGTGGCAGAGGTGCGGGAAGCGCACATCGGGCAAGCGCTACCTCAGTCAGCCATCCGGCGCCCTACGCACCACGCGTGCGACCGCCGCCGCCTCGGCTATCTCTGGGTAACACCCGAAACCCCGCCGCCGACGGAACACCGTGAGTGCATCGGGGGCATCGGCCCACCGGGGAATCACCCGCTACAGGTGTCTCATACTGAGACCCATACCACATTGAGACGCCGTACGCTCATAGACGTAACCGGTGGAAGAACAGGGCGTAAACAGACCATGACCGCCAAGGATCTACAGCTAGCACGCGAGCACTTTCTCTCCGAGCATCATCTCGACAGCTCCATTCGGCAGGACATCTACACCTCCTGGCAGCGGTCGAAGTCCCTGAAAGTGGGACCTGATCAGCTCGATCTCCCGTTTGTCCGGGAGCCGAACCTGGACTGTCCCCTCGTCACGGCGGCCGGACCGGTCCTGAAACAGCTCGCGGACGGGCTGGTGGACGAGCCGGTCAGTGTGATTCTGACATCCGCCGACGGAGTGATCCTGACCAGGATCGCCGCCAGCCAGCGGCTCAATCGCACACTCGACGCGGTCAACCTGGCCCCGGGTTTCAGCTACTCGGAAGAATTCGCAGGTACCAACGGTATCGGCACTGCCCTCGAGAC
>NZ_WXYH01000390.1:174496-178023 GCF_009872365.1 Rhodococcus sp. T7 | reverse complement strand
GGGGCCGGTCGCGCGGATCGAGATTCCGTTCCTGATGGGCTGGACCCCGCACGGACACTGGATGGACTTCCGCTGACCGGCATGAAGGTCGGGGTGTATTTCGATTTGCGGGTGCCACCCGGATCGGGACTCGACCCGGCCCGCGTCTACGCGCACACCCTCGAGATGTGCGAGTTCGCCGAGGCCTCGGGCCTCGACTCCATCTGGGTCAGCGAACACCACGGGTTCGACGACGGCTACCTCCCGCAGGCGCTCACGTTCGCCGCGGCGGTCGCCGCGCGCACACGCACCGTCCGGGTGGGAACCGCGCTCGTCGTCGCCCCGTTGCACGCCACCGTCGAACTGGCAGAGCAGGCGGCGGTCGTCGATCTGATCTCCGACGGCCGTCTCGACCTGGGGCTCGGCGCGGGCTATCAGCAGGCCGAGTTCGATCTCTACGGCGCCGACCGCGACGCGCGCTTCGCCACCATGACCGGTCAGGTGTCCGAACTGCGCGAGATGTGGTCCGGGAAGCGGGTGACACCGGCGCCGGTCCAGTCGCCGATCCCGATCTGGCTGGGCAGCGGCGGCGAATACGGCGCGCGTCGCGCCGGGCGACTCGGCGCAAACCTGCTGTTCGTGAATCCCGACCTGATGCCCGCGTACCGGCAGGGACGCGCCGACGCGGGCCTCGACCCCGGCACCGGGCGCATGGGCGGTCCGTTCTTCGCGCTTCCGAGTGAGGATCCGGACCGCGAGTGGTCCGAGATGTCCGGGTACATCGCGTATCAGCAGAACTCGTACCGACGTCACATGGCCCGCGGAGTCGACGGGCCGCCGCCGCGGGAATACGACCCTGCGGCCGGACGGAACAGGTCACTGTCCGGCCCGGGTGCATTCTGGTTCGGGACACCGGAAGACCTGACCGCCCGGTTCGCCGCCTGGATCGGCGACTGCCCGGTCGACACGGTCTTTCTGTGGGCCTCCGTCGGTGGCATGCCGGAGAAGACGGTCGAGCGCACGGTCGACCTGATCGCACGTCGGATGGCGCCGCTCCTCCGCGGAATCGGTAAGGGCGGCAACAACTGTGAAAGCAACAAAACACCGCTGCCGGGCGAGCCGGCAGCCGAAGCCGGGAGTGTGATCGTGTAATGGGCTCGACGATCGAGCTGACGAACCGGGGACCGGTTCGCCACATCCAACTCAACGCGCCTGAGCGCCTCAACGCCCTCGATCGGGACATGCTCGACGAGCTTGCCGCCGCGATCGCCACCGTCGCCGCGGACCGGGAGGCGAGTGCGCTGGTCGTGTCGGGCGCGGGCCGGGCGTTCTGCGCGGGCGCCGACGTCGGCAGCCTGTTCGGCGACACCACCCGGCCGCCCGCGGAGATCCGCGACGAACTCAAGACGGTGTACGCGAGTTTCCTCGGGATCCACGACCTGAAGATCCCGACGATCGCGGCGGTGCAGGGCGCCGCAGTCGGCGCGGGCGTCAACATCGCGCTGGCCTGCGATGTCGTGGTCGCCGGTCCACGAGCACGCTTCGTGGTGTCGTTCGCCGACATCGGCCTGCACCCCGGCGGTGGCTGCAGCTGGTTCCTGACGCGCCGGATGGGCGCCGACCGTGCGATGGCGACAATCCTCGGCGCGAAGACGATCGGAGCGGACGAGGCGTACCGCGAGGGCTTGGCGACCGAACTCGCGGACGACCCCGTCGCAACGGCACTCGAACTCGCGGAGCGGTATTCGACGCGTGATCGCGGGATGCTCGCGGACATGAAGCGCGCGGTTCAGCTCGCCCAGGACGGCGACCTGGCGTCGGTACTCGAATTCGAGTCGTGGGCGCAGGCGTCGTCGGTCACGCAGCCGGCGTTCCAGAAGTACGTGGCCGAGTTCGGCCGATGATTCGTGGAAATCGGGAAAGGACCCGACATGCCTGACAGCACTCACGTCACACTCACACCGGCCGAGGTGGTCGGCGCGTTCTACGGCGCGCTCATCGACCAGGATCCCGAGCGACTGGGGGAACTGGCCGACGCCGGCTTCGACGACGCGATCTTCGTGGAGATGCCGTCGTCCCTCCCCTACGGCGGCCGGGTCGAGGGCGCGCGGCGACTTCGCGCAATGTTCCAGGCCATGGCCCGCGGTGTGGTGGACGTCGGTCCCCGCGGACTGACCCTCGATGCGCTCGTCGACGGCGGCGACCGCATTGCCGCGCGGCTGTCGTTCGACTGGTACCCGCCGGGTGGCGGGGCGCCGATCGCGTCCGGCGCCGTCGAGGAGTGGACATTCGAGAACGGCAAGGCGATCGCGATCCGCGCGTACTACCGGGATACGGCCGAGCTGCTCGCCGCCCCGGCGACTGCGGCGGACGGCGCCTGATGGACCTGATCGGGGTCGGCAGCGGTGTCCGCCTCGCCGTGCACGAGCTCGGCGAGGGACCGCCGGTCGTGCTGGTGGCGGGTTTCGGTCTCGACCACTCGGTGTGGGATCGCCAGGTGCGGGTGCTGGCCGACGCGGGTTTCCGGGCGATCTGTGTGGATCAGCGGGGGCACGGCCATTCGGACAAGCCCCGCCACGGGTACGACGTCCCGCAGCTGGCCCGTGACCTGCTCGACGTGATCGAGACCCTCGATCTCGACGGGGTCACACTGGTCGGGCACTCGTTCGCCGGGCAGGTGGGGTTCAAAGCCGCGGCACTGGACTCCGGCCGGATCGCCGGGCTCGTGCTGGTGGGATCGAATGCGGTCCGCGCCAGCAGGAGCGCGGACTTCCCGTTCGGTGCGCCCGCGAGCGAGGTGCTGCCGCGTCTCCTCGACGCGGAGAACGCCGATCGGCTGGGGTCGCGGCGGACCAACCTCGCGGGTGCGTTCGCGCAGCCGCCGACGGAATCGACGATCGAGTGGCTCATGCGGGTGTCGTTGCAGATGCCGTCGTGGGCGGCGATCGAGTGCTACCGCTCGATGCTCGAATCCGACCAGATCGACGCGCTCGCGGACGTTCGCCTGCCGGTCCTGCAGGTGGTGGGACGTGCCGACCCCGTGCATTCCGCGCGGGGTGCGGCCTGGCTCTCGGAGCAGTTGACGCGGTCGCGACTGGTCACGATCGAGGGGTGCGGCCACTATCCGATGCTGGAAGAGCCCGACGCGCTCGAGCGGGAGTTGCTCGCATTCGCGCAGGCCGTGGGATGCGAGCGGTCCGCGTAGGAGCGATCGGACAAGTCGTGTCGTCCGTTTCCTTGCCACGTCTATTATGAGACGGTAATATTCAAAATAAGCGCGTGGGATGGATCACCAGCGTCACCGGCCGAGTCGCAGATCGAGTAGGTACGGATCCTCCACCCTCGACGAACTTGGAACCGCAGCCCGGTCGTCAGACCCCGAACTTGGAGAGAACTCATGCTGAACAAGCAAGACAACGACCTGCTCACCCGCGTGGAGGGTGACGCGCCGATGGGTGTCTTGATGCGTCAGTACTGGACGCCGGTGCTGATGTCGGAGGACGTCGTCTCGGACGGCGCTCCGCGGCGGATCAAGATCCTCGGCGGCA
>NZ_WXYH01000390.1:170418-174486 GCF_009872365.1 Rhodococcus sp. T7 | reverse complement strand
GGCACCGCCCGGGGGCACGTGAACAGGATCAAGATGCTCACACGACAGATGTGCGGGCGAGCCAACTTCGACCTACTCCGCAAAGGCGTCATCCACGCCGGATAGTCAAGCACCCCACAGTAATCATGTGAATTGTGCCAGACCCGCTCCTCTGCGGGTTGAGGCGGAAGGTGCGGTTCAGGCGGCTGCGCCGCGATCGCCGATGGGGCGTCGTCTGCGGGAGGTCTCCTTCAGGACCGCTCGCTGGAAGCGGCCGCCGGGCGGGTAGATGTCGATTCCTGGCGCCACCACGTCGTCGATCAGGTCGAGAACTTCGTCGCTCAGCACGAGATCGGCCCCCTCGACGAGGTCGAGAAGTTGGTCCTCGTTGCGAGGACCCACGATCACCGACGACACGGCCGGGTGGGACGCCGCGAACGCGACTGCCAGGTGTGGCAGCGTGCAGCCGATGCTGTCGGCGATCTCGACCAGCTTCTCGACGATGTTCAGCTTCACGACGGTCTCGGGTTTCGTTGGGTCGAACTGTGCCGGTCGCCTGGCAGCGCGACCGACGGACAGATTGACAGACTTGCCCTTCCGGTACTTTCCGGTCAGGAACCCGGACGCGAGAGGGGCCCACGTGAGGGTACCCATCCCGTACTTCTCACAGATCGGGAAGACTGATGCCTCGGCGCCACGGGTCATGATCGAGTACGGTGGTTGCTCGGTCCGGAACCGTTCGTAGCCTCGGGTTGTCGCGACGTGGTGGGCGTCCACGATGAACTCCGGCGGGAATGAGGAGCAACCGAACGCCCGGATCTTGCCCGCACGTACCAGGTCTGTGAGTGCCGAGAGTGTGTCGTCGATGTCCGTGCTCTCATCCGGCCTGTGCACCTGGTAGAGGTCGATCCAGTCGGTGTCGAGGCGGCGGAGGCTGTCCTCAACGGCACGCATGATCCATCGGCGCGAGTTCCCTCCCCTGTTGGGACCTTCCCCCATCGGGAAATGGAACTTCGTCGCGAGGATGACGTCGTCGCGACGCCCCGCCAGGGCCTTGCCGACGATCTCCTCGGACTCGCCGTCGGAGTACATGTCGGCGGTGTCGACGAAGTTGATACCGCGGTCCAACGCTGCATGAGTCGCGCGGACGCACGACCCATGGTCCGCGTTGTTCGCACCACCGAACATCATGGCGCCGAGGCAAAAGGCGCTCACCTCCATCCCGGTCGTTCCGAGCTTGCGCGTCCGCATCAGACAGTGACCTCCTCGCCGCTCGTCGTCGAAGCCGGCTTCTTGCGCCACTCGACGGCCCCGTCGGCGACCGTGGCATGAGCGACGCCGCTGTCAAGGTGGATCTCGGCCCAGTGAGCGTGATTGATCTGGTGAAGGCTGAAGCACGCATTGAGAGCGTTGTAGAAGCCCTGGATGTCCTGGGTCTGATTGACGGCCTCCTTGATCATCAAGGCCGTCATCGTCGGGCGCTTTGCGATCTCGCGCGCGTACTCCAGCGTCCGTTCCTCGAGCTCGTCCGCCGGGAAGATCTGGCTGACCATACCGATCCGGTGGGCCTCCTCGGCATCGACGGATCCGCCCGTCAGCATCAGTTCCTTGGTGCGCCGAGCACCGAACTCCCACGGGTGTGCGAAGTACTCGATGCCGCACATGCCGAGACGCGTCCCGACCGGGTCACAGTAGGTCGTACCCTCGGCAGCCACGATGAGATCGCATGACCAAGCGAAGGTCAGTCCCGCCGCAAAGATCTGGCCCTGAGTCTGCGCGATGGTGATCTTGCGAAGGTTCCGCCACCGCAGCGAGTTGCCGTAGTAGTAGTGCCACTCCTGGATCATTCGCTTCTCGGTGCTCTCCCGCGTGGCGCCGTTGATCTGGAACGTGGGGTGCTGGTCGGGACCCTCACCTCGCTCGATCGCGCGGTCCGGCGTGCCCATGTCGTGACCGGACGAGAAACAGTCACCGGTGCCGGCAAGGATGACCACACGGACCGTGTCATCGGCCTCGGCGGCCAGCATCGCCTCGTTCACCTCGACGAGCAGACTACGACTTTGCGCGTTGCGATACTTGGGCCGGTTCAGGGTGATCCGTGCAATGGTGCCCTCGTCGAGCAACTCGTAGGTGATGAATCGGTAATCCGTCATTGGTCCTCCTCGTTCGGTATTGGTCCTCGCTCCGCCGACCAACGGTCAGTCATGACGAGAGTCCAAGGTTGATGTATTGCGTCCTGAATTACCTGCCGGCGTCGACTGGGACGGGTGGGCGCGCTTGCCTGCCGAACCGTGCATCGCCTCGGATCCGTGTATTCGGGTGCAGGCACAAGTGAGTCGAGTGCTAGCGGGCGACCTGTTCGGCCTCTTCGACGTGCTTCTCGTTGACTGCCGCCCGATCTGCTGGGCCGCGAGCAGCGTCTGCGCCAGCCGTAGGGCGTGTGTGAGGACCCGGAGCGCCTCGACTTCATCCGCGATGGGTCGACCGGGCACATCCGTAAACCCGACGGATGCCTGGCGGCTCGTCAGGTCCGACGTCGACAGCGGCGTGCGGCTCACGCCCCGCTCGGCCGCATCGACGGCGAAGAGCGCGACGCCAGCGTCTGTGCGTGCGGCACCCAGCAGCAGGTCTGCGGTTGCTGCGCCGGGCATGACGTCGGCTTGCCCGCTGAGGACCCATGCGACACCATTCGGTGTCACCGTCACCGTGCCCTCGTCCGGTGACACTTGACCAGTGAGGGACGGGACGGCGAGCGTCGCGGCCCGTCCCGGCGGATGCGCAGCAACAACCGCTCTGGCCACATCGGCGATCACAGATTCGTATTCGATGCCTCGGCCTGTACTTGACATCCGTCTTCCTCTGCTCGATACAGCTTGAAGCATCTTGAACATTACTAGAACATCGCTTCAAGAAGGCTAGTGTGTAACGTGCGACACACGTCTGCATACCGATCAGGGCTCGCTACTTGGCCCAACGGGCCTGCCGAAGAAGACGCACAGTCCGGTGTTCGTTCGGGGCTGCACAAGCGGGCATACAGCCGTGCTAGCGCATGGAGTGCTCATGCTCTCGAAGTTACGGAGCTAATCACGGTAATCCCGGTCCTACGTCGGTCATCAAGAAGGGTGCTCCGATGCAAGAATAAGGCTTGCTGAGGGCTGATATTCACCGCATTCGAGGAGCACCTGACGAGTCGTGGGAACCCCTTCTACAGGGATTCTTGCGGGGCAGCAGTTGGCGGGTGGGCACACGGAGCACCCGGACCGTCGGTGTCGGGGGAGTCCTGCAGAATGACCGTGCCCTCGCCTACTGCCGTCGCCTGATCGCTGATGGGTTGTCGTGCCGCCCGGTTACCTGGCTCGAATACCGGCTGAGCACTCGTCATGGGGTCGTCGTGGCCGCCTGCACCATCGTTGGCTTCCTCCTGCTGCTACTTGGCCCGCATCACGGTTCTACCAGCATAATAAATTGACTACAGAATCAATGCGGCGGTCCATCGCGACCTGAGGCGATCGTGGGCCTGGACTCTGAGGCCCCCCGGTGTCGACGCTGTACACCACAGAACAGGTGGAGACGTTGCTGTGGTGGGCGCCGCGGCAGGCAAGTGTGGTCCGCTCGCAGGCTCTGGCCGCCGTGGTGGCGCTCGGTGTCGGCCTCGGCCTGGCCGGGGCCGAGATGGTCAATGTCGGGGCCTCGGATGTGTGGCTCCGCGGCGAACATATGATTGTCACCGTGCGCGGGCGTCGGGCTGTCGGCGGACATGAAAAGCTGCCCATGGGCGGTCACGAAAGCGCCCGGTAGTGGCCACGAAACTGCCCACTGACGGACATCGGTTCCTGCCCGCTGGCGGACACGAAACTGCCCACTCGGATCTGTCCGCCTGATACGACACGTTCGATTTTCTTCCCGATCGCCTCCCCGGATCGGGGCCTCTCCTCGGGTTCGCTCGACGGTGCTACCACGCCGAAACGCGAGTCCTCGAGGAGAGGCCACTGTGAAGTCTGCCAAGGAAGCCATGGTTATGCGGGTGATCGTCAAGAGGCCGCGTCCCCGTCGAGGCGGTCGAGTAGGCCGTCGAAGATCTTCTGTCGA
>NZ_WXYH01000390.1:168350-170408 GCF_009872365.1 Rhodococcus sp. T7 | reverse complement strand
TAGTCGTAGAAGCAGTCGATGAACTGCTTGCCGTGCACGTTCTTCTGGTTCGACGCGCGGCCGTCCCACAAGGCGATGTGCCCGTCGACGATGAAGTATTTTTCGCCGTTCTTCTCATACATTGTGCGTGCTCCAATTGCAGGGATCGGTGGGTACAGAGCCGGATAGGGCGACGTCGGGATCGTGGGTCACCGAGAAATGGTGACCTTCAACGCATCATGGGAGTCCGCGTGCGCAAAGACGTCATAGGCGTCGATCATCTGGTCGAGACCGAATGAGTGCGTGCTGAAGGCACCGGTATCGATCTTTTCGCTGGCCACCAGGTCCAGGAGGGTGGGAATGGTGGTGCCGTTGACCAGTCCGGTGGTGATGGTGATGTTGTTGATCCACAGGTCTTCGAGGTGGAGGTCGACCGGTTTGCCGTGCACACCGACGTTGGCGATGCTCCCGCCGGGACGCACCAGGGTGGTGCACAGCTCGAACGTTGCCGGGATCCCGACTGCCTCGATCACCACCTGCGCGCCCAAGCCATTGGTGAGTTCCAGGACGCGTGCCCGCACATCTTCTGTGCCACTGTTGATCGTCTCGTCGGCGCCGAAACTCAATGAACGCTTGAGCCTCGCCTCGGAAAGATCGACAGCGATGATGTTCGCGGCGCCGTAGAGACCGGCCGTGCGGATCGCGGCGAGACCGACCGGGCCGACACCGACCACGACGACGGTGTCACCGGGTTGTACGTGGGCGTTCTGCACACCGATCTCGAAACCGGTGGGCAGGATGTCGGCCAGGAAGATGGCCTGCTCATTGGTGACACCCTTGGGCAGTACGTGCACGCTGGTCTCGGCGTACGGCACGCGCACGTACTCGGCCTGCGTGCCGTCGATCAGGTGCCCGAAGATCCAGCCGATACCACCGACCGTCGCGCAATGTGAGGGCATGGCGCTCTTGCAGGAGGCGCATTTTCCGCAGGAGGTGATGGCCGGCACGAGCACTCGATCCCCGGCCGCCAGCGATGTGACCGCGGATCCGACCTCGGTGATGACCCCTACCGCCTCGTGCCCGAGCACACGACCGGCCGTCACGGCGGGCACATCCCCCTTGAGGATGTGCAGATCGGTCCCGCAGATCGTGGTGGTATCCACACGGACCACCACGTCGGTGGGGTCGATCAGGCGTGCGTCGGGGACGTCGGTCCATGCCATCGAGCCCGGCCCCTGGAACACAAGTGCTTTCACAATGAACTCTTTCTTTGACGAGATAGCGAAGCAGCCACGCCATCCTGAGTTGCCGGTCGGTCCGCCGGCGCCGCCCACCACCAGTGGGTCGGCGGCGCCGACAAACGGTTACGGCAGGGGCTGCCTCACTGCTCGGTGAGGTCGAATCCGATGTACTCGGCGGCGTCCTCGGGGCTGGCGAACAGCAGGGTCTTGTCGTCGAGGTGGACCATGCGCCCGTAGTGGGTGGAGCTGATCTCCTCGAAGATGGAGCCGTCGAACTCCTGACCCAGGGCGTCGGTGAGTTCCTCGTAGTCGAAGTTCAGCAGCTTCTGGCCGTCGACGCGGATCATCGATGGGTACTCGGTCAGCTCGACACCGTCCTTGTCGCCCATCACTTCCGCGACGACACGGCCGATCGGGGTGTTCATCAGGGTGACGCCGCACATGTTGGAGAACTCGGTGGTCGATCCGAATTGCATGCTCACTGGTCCAACTCCTTGGGGATGTCGAGCCCGAGGTCCTCGAGCAGGGAACGGAACTTCGCGGTGGCGGCGTCGAGACTGTCGGCGAAGGTGACGGCCTTGTCGGCCGGTTGCGACCAGATCGGTTGCAGCGCCCGGGCGGCGTCGAGGCACCGGGGCACCCAGGTGGCCATCCAGGTGCCGAACAGCTCCTTGTTCGCCTCCCCGTGCTCGGGGTCTCGGGTGAGCAACCGGAACAGGTTGCGGGTGTAGGCGAGGTCGCGGTCGTAGTCGTGCTCACCGGTGCCGACGATGGTGGGGGTGATGTAGTCGCCGTTGCCGGCGGCGATCTGCATGACCAGTTCGGTGCGGAACAGCGA
>NZ_WXYH01000390.1:165132-168250 GCF_009872365.1 Rhodococcus sp. T7 | reverse complement strand
GTGCCGACGATGGTGGGGGTGATGTAGTCGCCGTTGCCGGCGGCGATCTGCATGACCAGTTCGGTGCGGAACAGCGATCCCACCAGCTGCTCGAAGACGATGTTCGAGGCGAACAGCAGCTCACACCAATCGGGGACCGCGGTGAGGCGCTCGACGACCTCCCGGGTGGGTTGCCACTCGGGAGCGGACTGCCACACCTCCTTGTGCGCGGCGCCGTCGAAGTCCTCGGTGGCCTCGGACAGATCCAGGTTGAACAGTGCCAGGTCCTGGGCGAAACGCATCTTGTGGGCGGCGTTCACCGCGACGGCGGTGTTGATCATGTTGGTCGGGCAGGACCGCTGGATGGAGGTGAACACGTGCAGCGCCAACCCGTTCTCGGCGTGCATCCACGCCCCCAGGTTGCGGGAGATGAACGTCAGCCACGGTGTGTTCCAGCCGTCGTAGACCCGGGCCCGTTTGGCGTTGGACAGGCACAGTTCGACCTGGTGGACCACCTTGGAGTTGTTACGGAAGATCGTCTGGTCCCACTCCTCGTTCGGGTCGAGGAAGGCGTGCCAGTTCGACGACTTCGCGGCCGTCCACTCCTGCGGGTAGCCGCCGGGGCCGTCACCGAAGCCGTAAATCCAGCCCTGGGAGAGGTGCCGATCGGGGTCGGGCTGGACGTCGACCGTGACGTCCTCGTACATCGTCGACCGCTTCTTGGCGGGCGTGTAGTAAGTGAAGGTACGGCTGCGGGAGCTGGGGAATTCCAGTGCACCGGCTTCGGAGTCGGTGAACTCGATCTTCGGAAAGCTCCGCTGCTTGGGCTCGGAAGTTGCGGTCATCTCGTTGCGGTTCCTGTCGATAATGGAGGAAGGGGGAATTCCTGCGGCGATTACTCGAAGGCCGGGCTGGTGAACTTGTCGTAGAAGACCTGGTCGTGCGGGGCGCCATTGGCGTCGAGCAAGGCCAGGGCGGCGTCGACCATCGGCGGCGGCCCACACAGGTAGACCTCGGTCTTGCTGATGTCGGGTTCGCGGCGGCTGACGACGTCGGTGACATTGCCGTCCTCGACGACGATCGACCCCACCGGCGCAGGGTCCATCGATTCCGACAGGCAGGCCACGAACGTGAAGTCCGTCAACCCTTGTCCGAGTTCGAGGATCTCGTCGAGGTAGAACAGGTCCTGCGGGGTGCGGGCACCGTAGTAGAAATGCACCGGGCGGGTATTGCCCGTCTCGCTCATGTGCCGCAGCAGCGAGAGGACCGGGGCCATCCCGGCGCCGCCGCCGATCAGGACGATCGGCAGGACGTGGCCGTCCTTGAGGGTGAACGACCCGTACGGTCCGGTCAGGGCGATCTCGTCACCCACCGAGATCCCGTCGTCGAGCAGGCCGGCGAACTTGCCGCCCGGGTACTTCTTGATGAGGAACTCCACCCGGTCCGGTGTCATCTGGGTGGTCGCCATGGAGAAGGAGCGGTGTTCCTCGGTGCCGGGGATGGTCAGGTCGCAGTACTGGCCCGGTTTGAACTCGAACGTTGCCGGCTCGACGGGCTGCAGCTGCAGCGACACGATGTCCTTGGTCATCGACTCGATCGCTACCACGCGGGTACGCACATCCTGGATGGGGACACCGCCGAGGAGTTCGTCCTCGTCGAAGTTGAGCAGTTCGATGGTGCAGTCGCTGTATGCCGTAGCGCGGCAGAGCAGTACGTGCCCCTCGTCGACCTCGGCTTCGTTGCACGCAAACGTCGAGTAATTCTCCATCTGGATATCGCCGTCGAGGACAAATGATTTGCAGGCCGAGCACCGCCCCTCACGGCACCCGTGCATCAGGTGGATGCCCTGCCGGAAGGCGGCGTCGAGGATGTACTCGTCCTCGCCGACTTCCATCTCGATGTCGACGGGCTCGAAGTTGATTACGTGCTTGTCGGCCACGGGCCATCTCCTGGGACTCTGGAAGTGTTGTGCTGGTTGCGGTGGGCGACGCCGTAAGTGATCAGGCGCCGCCCACCGAGCCTGGTCAGGCAGGTACGGTGCTACCTGCGCGGTACGCGGCGATGTGCGCGTTGCGTTCGGCGTCCGACATCTGGTTCAAGAGCACGTTCGGGCTCTGGAACGTGTTGCCGCGGACATCGTCGAGAGTCCACAACTTCTTCGGATCGTCCAGCTGCAGGTGCGGCTGACCGACGAGGGTCTTACCGTCATCGCGGACGTACCCGAGATCGGAGACGATGTCGGCGAGGTCCTTGCCGTGATGCAGGGTCTCCCATTCACGGAAGCCGGTGAGCCGGCCCATGTTCGGAGTCGGCTTGCCCTGGTACTCGCTGCGGAACGCGACGGCGTCGGTCCAGTAGCAGGTCTCCGAGCAGTAGGTCCGCCACTGCTCGTCGACCTTCTCCACGACCATGTCCTCACGGATGAGCGCGGGCACCATGCACGTCCAGCAGCGGTGCGGGTACTGGTACCCGACGTCCTCGAACGCGATCGGCTTGTTGCGGCCGGGGTAGGCGAGGCGGTTGTACTCCTCCCACCACTTGCCGTACTTCGAGTACCAGCCCGGGTACTTGTGCTCGAACCACTCGAAGTCCTGGTCGGTCATCGCATCGATCCGCCAGTAGTTGACCGGCCACCCGGTAGCGAAGAACCGGGCCGTCTCGTGGACGTAACCCTTCTCGGTGATCCGCTTCCACGCCTCTTCGACCAGGTCGTGCGGGATGGTCAGGCCGTACTTTTCGAGCGGGATGAGGTAGCTGCGGTAGTAGTCGTCGTAGATCCACCGCCGCCACATCTCGGCGTAGCTTTCCCGGTCCTTGCGACGGTCCTTGGTGCCGTACTCGATGAAGGTGCCGATCGCTGCGTCGACGACGCAATGGTTGTTCCACCACGCGTACCGCAGGTCGCGTTCGAGCAGGGGACGGTTGCGTTCGTCGGCAAGGGCCATCAACAGGATCGAGTAACCGTTGGAGATGTGCCGCGATTCGTCGGACTGCACCGAGTGAAACACGGTGGGCAACAGGTAATCACCATTGGCGGCGGCCTCGTCGGGCATGGCCACGAACAGGGTGTTCGTGAACGCGGTTTCGGCGACCACGGTCAGGTAGATGTTCGCCGAGGTGATCGCGTCACCGGTAATGA